>NZ_JBEVLO010000373.1:0-24620 GCF_040509115.1 Mycobacterium sp.
ATCGCCAGGCGCACACAGGTCGATGGTCCTCTCGGCGAACCGCGGAGCGAGGGTGGGCAGCGGGTTGCCGAGGAAGATGATCTGCGCGATGCCACTCCTGGGCGTGCCGAACATGGCGTTGGCGGCGACGTGGTTGGCCACGTTCGGCGTGAGCTGGTTGCTGACCAGTTCCATGACGGCAGCGCCCTGCGAATGCCCGCCGAGCACGATCCTGGTGTCGGGGCAGACCGAGACCAGCCCGGAGACGTGGGAGATCGCGTCGGCGGCGCCCGCGGCCGGGCTGTTCTTCAGATCGCTGCTGGCCGGATAGTTCACCGCGTAGACGCCGACCGTGCGCGAGCCGACGCGCGAGCCGAGGGCGTCGACGAAGCCCTGCCCGACGGCACCCACACCGGCAGGCTCGTCGGTGCCGCGAGCGAACACGATCGCGACGTCCGGGCATGGATCGGCCGACGCGGTGGGAGCGGTCGGTGCGGCGGCCACGAACGCCATCGCCGCCAGGAATCCGAGCATGCACGCTGCCAAGCGCTTCGTCGTCACGCTGGTACATCGCGCGACGCGCCCGCAACGTAACAGCGGGCGCCGCGTCGGCCCCATCAGTGCGCTTCCTCGGCGTCCACCCCGCACAGCTCGGCAAGCCGATCGGCCGTCCACGCGGGTGCGACGCCGGGTGCCCGCAACAGGTATTGCGCTCGCTCCTGCGGCGTCCACCCGAACGACTCACCGAGACCCTCGAGCACGGTGCGAAGGTAGGACGCCGACGGCGGATTCGGCACGAGGTCCTGCAGCGACGTGATGGTGAACATCGGCATGCCGTCGCGGTCCCCGAGGTGCAGGACGGTCTCGTAGGTACCCGGTGCGACCCGCAGCGGCCGGTCGACGACGTCGTCCAGAGCCAGGTCGCGACCCACCGGGCGCCGGGTCTCCTGCGCGACGACGTCACTGAGTTGTCCGAACGTCAGCAGATGCGCGCGCGCCGCCAGCCTGCCATCGGCGTGCGGGTCGTAGAACGCCATGCCGCCGCCCCACACCTTGGAACTGCCCGCGAAGGTGAGCCCACCGTCGAGCCGGATCCCGACGTCACGCCGGGGCGGCGACGCGTCCCGGCAACCCTGGTACGTACGAGTGCCGCCGTGGGGACGGCCGCCCGACAGATAGCAATCGAAACGCGCCGAGGACATGTTCGACCCGTAGGCCACGTACCAGACGGGGTCGTCGGTTGCGAGGCTCGCGCTCAACCGATCACGGCTCCTTCCTCCAGCGCCACAGCTGCCTCGCGAAGGAGGACGGCCTGCGCCTCCTCGTAGATCTGCTGGGCGTCCTCCGCAGTATCCCCGACCGCGGTCAGACCCACCCGGCCGCACTCGGTGAGGCAATTGATCATGTGGAACACGACGCCCCTCCGCCGGGCCTGATCGAAGTGCAACCCCTTGTCGACGACGATCTCGAACAGGTCCTTGACGGTCAGCCCCTTGAGCCGGTCGTCCTCGAAGTGGTCGGTGGCAACCAGGTACTTGCTGCTGCCATTCGGCGTCAGGAAGACCCCGCGCTCACCGTCGTAGCTGCCGTCGGTGAGGAACTGCAAGGTCAGGAACGGATGGGTGGTCCCACCCTTTCGCAGGTTGAGTTCGATGGCGTAGGGCGTCCATTCGCCGCGATCGTCCTTCACCGTCACGAAGTCGACGGCGAACCGACCGAGCACGCCGAGACTGGCGAGGTGACGCCCGATGACCATGGCCGGCTCGGCGATCAGCGACGCGTACCCGGGGTCGGCGGGAAAGACGCAGCCGAGGTACTGCTGGCCACTCAAACCGCCGAGGAGCTGGTCGTGGGTGGACAGCAACTCGACGGTGCCGTCCGGCAAGGCGCGCATCTGAACGCTCGGGCTGGTCAGCTCGACACCGGTGATGCGCTCTTCGACGATGCCGCCGTGCTCCTCGAACGCCGCCAAATACACTTCGAGACTGAGCTTTTGGGACTCCAGCTGCATGCCGAGGATGCGCTCGGTGATCGCGGCGACCTCGTCCGGAGAGCCCGACGGCGGCAGATCGCGCAGGTCCACCGAGGCGTTCCCTGAGCCCGAGACGCCGTCGTTGAGTTTCACGATGGCCTGGGTGAGCGAGGGGCGTTTGACGCGCATGTGCTGCACGCTGGCCACGATGTCGTCGACGGTGTGAAGGTCCTCGGCGCCGACCGGGCACCGCACCCCGAGCTCGTCGAACATCCTGCGGCACCCGGTCTTTGTGCCGAGGTCCTCGAGCCGTGGATCGGCGCCGTACATGGGGATGCCGAGGCTCAGCGCCACGTCCCGCTCCAGTGACGTCGTGTTGTACGGAATCAGATGGCTCTTCCCGGGATTGGGAATCATGGACCGGATCGTCCGCAGTAGGCGCGGGCGTGCCAACAGCTTCGAGCTGAGCGAGACCGGGCTGGCGTCGCCGACCGGGACCAGGGTGAGCCGCGCCCGCGCATGGCTGGGGATGACGCCGGGCAAGAGACCGAGGTAGTACTCGATCGTCGCCTCGGACACCGGCTGCGAGGTCACGTAGATCATCCTCAGCCGGGGCTGACGGAGCAGCAGGAGCAGGAACAGCGCGCGCTCCTCCAACGCCTGCATGACGGTGCCACTCTTGCTGGTTGGCCCGTCCGTGCTGATCGATGGGACCACGACGACGGATTCGTCGGCGTGGCCCAACTGCATCGATGCCCATACCGACGGCATCGTGAGTTGGAGCCCGTCGAAGGCGCGATAGCGCTCGGCGTCGTCGAGTTGCGAGAGCGTGCGCGCGGTGGCGTGGCGTGGGTCGGTGAGCTGTGTCATTTGTCTTCCTGCCTCTCGTTGGGCGCCGTTTCCTTGAGCGCCGTGATGTCGTGGACTCGCACCGAACGGCTGAATCCCTTGGGTCGAACGTCACCCACCGGCTGCGATATGGCGATGTGCTCGGTGGCTGCGAGCACGCGGTCGGTGACCAGGACTTGCCACGGTCCCGCGTCCGAGCACAGCCGGGCCGAGAGATTCGTGACGCTGCCGATGGCGGCGTAGTCGAAGCGGCCCTCGAAGCCGATCCTGCCGAGGGTCGCGAAACCCTGGGCGATCCCGATGCCGAGCGCCAGGTCGTGTCCGTTCCGAAGCCAGCGCTGGGCAAGCCCTTTCACGGCGTCCCTGATGGCGATCGACATCCGGACTGCCCGCTCCGCGGCGTCGTCGCACTGCACGGGATCGTTGAAGAACATCATGATCCCGTCCCCGGTGAATCGCTCGAGCGTGCCTTCGTAGGCATGGATCAGTGCCCCCATTGCCCGGTGGTACTCGCCGAGCACGCCCATCACCTCCTCCGGCTCGCTGGTCTCCGCGAAGGGGGTGAAGTTCCTCAGATCGCAGAAGACCACCACGATTTCTCGGCGATGGCTCTCCAGGAGGTGCTCGTCGCCGACGACGAGGTCCGCCAGCTGTGGGGACAGGAAGTGACGAAGCCTGCTGGTGCGTTCCAGCTCGACGACCTGCTCGGCGACTCGCCGCTCGAGTTCGTCGTTCCACGTTGCCAATTCGTCGGCCTGCTGTCGAATGGTGGCGTGGTATCGGGTGATTCGCGCCAGCGATGCGACGCGGGCCAGCAGCTCGCTGCGGTCGAACGGCTTGGTGATGAAGTCGTCTGCGCCGGACTCCAGAGCGGCCAGCCGCTGCTCGGGCCCGCTGGCGGTGATCATCACGACGGGCAGGAACTCCGTGGCAGGCATGGCCCGGATTCGACGGCACACTTCGTGCCCGTCCATCCCCGGCATCGCGATGTCCAGCAGGACGACCTCGATGTCCTCGGTTTCAAGCAGCGCAAGGGCTTCCGGGCCGGACGAGGCGGTGATGACCCGATGCCCCTTGGGAGTCAGCACGGCGTCGAGCAGTCGCAGATTGGGTGGTTGGTCGTCTACTGCCAGCACGGTGATGTGGTCGCTCATCGGGCAACCCCTTGATCCAAGAACGCCTCGATTTGGCCGGGTAGCGCCCGCACGCTGATCGGCTTCTCGACGTAGCCGTCGAACCCGGCCGCCGCCACCCGTGCCCGGTCCTCCGCCATCGCGAAGGCGGTGACCGCGACGACCTTCACGTCAGGAGCGAGAGCGCTCTCGCGCAACCTGCGCAGCGTCTCGTAGCCGTCCATCCCCGGGAGCTGGAGATCCATCAGGATCAGGTCGGGGGGATCGGTCTCGGCGATGCGCAGCCCCTCCTCTCCCGACGTCGCCTCCAGCACGTGATAGCCCTTGAACTGCAGCACCTCGCGCACCAGCTTCATGTTCAGCGGGGTGTCCTCGACGACGAGGATCCGACGCGGCGTCATGACGCCCCCACCGACGGCGGCAGTGCGCGCACGCGTCGCAGCGCATCGACCAGTTCGTCGCGGCCAACCGGCTTCTGGAGGTAGACGTTCGCACCGAGGGCGAGTCCGTGCGGCCGGTCGTCGACCACGGATGCGATGACCACCGGAATGGCGGCGGTGGCGGGGTCCGCCTTGAGCTCGGCGAGCACCTCCCAGCCGTCGAGCCTCGGCAGCTGGATGTCGAGCACGACGGCGGCCGGGATCACCGTGCGAATCAGGCCGAGTGCGTCAATTCCGTTGCGGGCCTGCAGTAGCTGTACGGGTGCGCCGTCGAGGTAGGCGGAGATGAGATCGAGCGACGCCCGATCGTCGTCGACGAGGACGACGACCGGCAACTCGCCATCCGGCAGCGAAGCGACGTCGTCGTGCGGCTCGGGCAGGCCGGGGATCGAGAATCCGAACGTACTGCCCTCACCGGGAACGCTGTCGAGCCACATCCGGCCGCCGAGCAGTTCGACGAAGCGCCGCGACAGCGTCAGCCCGAGGCCGGTGCCCTCCTCCTTCGAGGGTCCCCGGCGACCCTGGTTGAACGACTCGAAGATCCTCTCCACGTCCTCCGGCGGCACTCCGATGCCGGTGTCGGTCACGGTGACCACCAGCTCGGCCCCGTCGCGTCGGGCGCTCACCTCGACGCTGCCGCCACCCGGGGTGAACTTGACCGCGTTGGTGAGCAGGTTCAGGATCACCTGCTTCAACTTCCGCTCATCGGTCTCGACCATCCCGACGTCGTCGGCGACGTCCACGGTGAGCGCGATCCCTTGGCTTGCCGCCCGGCCACGGACCATCGACATCGCGGAGTCCAGCACGCCAGCGACCATGAAGGTGCTCGGCTCAAGCACTGCCTTCTCGTCCTCGACCTTCGCGATGTCCAAGATGTCGTTGACCAGTTCCAGAAGGTGCCTTCCCGAGTTGAGGATGTCGTGCAGGTACTCGTCCTGCTTCTCGTTGATCTCACCGAACATGCGGTCCAGCAACACCTCTGAGAAGCCGATGACCGCGTTCAACGGGGTCCGCAGCTCGTGGGACATGCTGGCCAGGAACTCCGACTTGTGCCTGCTCGCGGTCTCCAGTTCCTTGGACTTGGTCTGCAACTCACCGAACAGTCGCGCGTTGACGATGGCCAACGCAGACTGGCTGGCGAAGGTTTCGAGCAGTTCGGTGACGTCGGGGGGGAAGCTGCCGGTGCCGCGGCGCCCGATCACCAGCACGCCGACCATCGTCTCGCCGCGGGTCATCGGTACGGCGAGCACCGAGCGCCACCCGTCGGTGAACAGGATCTCAAGGTGAGGGTCGAGTTGGGTGCCGGCAAGGTTGGGCACCTCCAGCGGTCGGCGCGTGATGGCGGCGCGGCCCACCAGCGTCGATTCGCGGTCGATCGTGATGGCCCTCAGCCGCTGGAGCAGGTCCGGGCTGCTGCCGTGTGCGGTGCGGACGTAGAACGAGTCGCTCGCCTCGTCGTACTCCAGGATGGATCCACCGTCGGTTCGCAGGGTGATGTCGCCGAAGCCGAGATTGGTCAGCCGGACCGCGTTGCTGACGATGCGTTCCAGAACCTCGTCGAGGTCCAGGCTTGACCCAACGGCCTCGCCGACCTCTTGGAGCGCCTCCAACTGAGCGACCTTGTCCCCCAGCTCCGTTCCCCTCGATTCGAGCGCACTCATCAGGTCGCGCTGGCGCACGACGATCGCACCCTGTGCGGCGAACTCCTCGACGAGCTCGACCTCGTGTCGATCGAACGGCGCGACGTCGGTCCGCCAGATGGAGAGCACGCCGACCACCTCGTCGGCCACGATCATCGGGGTCGAGAGCAGAGTTCGAAAACCGGCTTTGCTCTGGAGGTCTCGACGCTTGTAGCCCGCGTCGGCAAGGGCGTCGGGAATCTGGTGCGTGCGCATGTCCTCGGCGGCACGGCCGACGGTTGACGTGCGGTCTCGGCCGATCGGGTGGTCGACGAGATGTTGGCGGTAGTCGTCGGTGGTTCCCGCGGAGACTCGGGACACCCGGAACACGTCGCCGTCGGCGAGAAACAGTTGGGCGGCCTGCGCTCCGCAGAGACGCGTGGCGTATTCGACGACGGTGTCCAGGACCGCCCCGGGATTGGCGGCGTCCCTGCCGAGTGCGGCGAGGATCTCCCGACTGGCAGCGGACTGTTCCCGCGCGTCGCGCAGTTCGCGGTGCAACTCGAACGAGTTGCCCGGCGCGCTCTCCCCCGAGTCGGTCACAGTTCCCCCTTCCGGACCTCGTAACAGTCTGTGCCCGTGCCCCGGTTCAGGCAATGGCGAAATTGTCGATCCCGTCTATTACGTGTCATGGCGGATCGTGATCGTGGTCCATGCGCCGACGTGGATGCGGTCGCCGTCCTTCAGTGCGATCGCCTCACCGTTGCGGAGGAGTTCGTCACTGCCGTTGAGGCTGGTGCCGTTGGTCGAGCCCAGATCGGTGATGGTGAGGCGAGAGTCGTGGATGCGAAGCACTGCGTGTTGTGTGGACACACCGCGGTCGATGGGATGGATGCCGAGGTCGATCTCGGGTTCGACTCCCTGGCCTCGATTTCGCCGTCCGATCAGGGTGGCGTTGCCCCGCAGAGCGATTCGACGTTCGGGAAAGAACTCGGGGAATTCGACCGTATCGGGTCCGCCGTTGGCGAGGACGCGTTCGTAATACTCGCGGTCGGCGCCGACGACGGCGGCCCACTGCACCGGCGCCCGCGGTGGGGGCGGTGGGGGTGGTGGCGGCGCGAGCAACGCCGAATCATGGCCACAGGCTTCACAGAAGCGGCCGAGAACCGGCAGTCCACAAGCGGGACAGGGCTTCTCCAGCGCCGGCGCCGTTGGACTCCCGATGGGCACGCCGCACACGTCGCAGTAGTCGTCGGCTACCGAGACGTGCCCCTCGGCACACGTGGGCATCAGCGGTCCTTTCGCACGCGAGCGGTTCTCGTCGATCGGGCGTCGAGAGCCATCTCGTCGGCCACCGTGACGTCGCGCCGTAGCCGGGCCGTTCCGGTGCGCTCGTCGATCTCGATGACCTTCTTCAGCTGGGTGGTCGCCCCGTCGTTACCCGATTCCACGGCGAGTTCCCAGGCGCGCTTGAACTTCGTCGTCGCGGTCGCGACGTCCCCGCCGCCCTTCGCGGTCAACCCCTCCTCGATCATCTGAGCCAGCTCGGCCTGACCCGTGTAATGCGCGACGCGGCGGCTGATTCGAGCCGACTTGACCGTGTCGGCGGTCCACCAGACCTTGACCAAGCCTTCGCCGAGTTCCTCGCCGTCGGCGACGATCTTCACGCGGGCGGCCAGCCTCTCGCGTCCGACGTCGAGGGTCGGGACCTCGAATTGAATGTGGTAGTCGCGTTCCTCGACGCCCCACGAGCCCAGCGGGTAGTCGCCCGTCTGACGGCCGGCTTCCACTCGACGGTGGGTGAGATCGTTGACGGTGGGCGCGACCTGCTTGACGAAACCGACACGTGCCCCCACGGGGATCCACAGGCGCAGCGTCAGATCGGGGATGGACTTCGCCATCGACGTGCGCATCATCGCCGCGAAGTCCTCGGCCAGGTCGTCGGGATCGGCGACGATGTCCACGGTGCCCAGCAGTGCCGACGAGATCGACCGCAACTCCGCGACCCGCCACTCTGTCCCGACGCCCCGGCAGTCACAGGTGAAGGCCCCTTCGCTCAGCGCTATCTCCTCGCTCAGCTGCTCGGGGGTCTCGTGCTCGTCCTTTCCATCGGTCAGCAGGATCGCGTGGGTGATGGCCCCGGGGTGTTGTCCGACGATGCCGCGCACGTGCGCCAGCCAGGTGCCCATCGCGGTCCCGCCGTCGGGGCGCAAAGCGTCGACGGCGCGCGCCGCGGCCGCCCTGGTCGCCGCACTCGCCGCGACCGACCGACCCTCTTCCGGGTAGACCGGGGTCGCCTTCTCCGTGCCCGCGACGATGGCGAAGTGCGTGCCGTCGACGAGTTCCTCGATGGCGGCCGCGGTGGCCCGTTTGGCGGCATCGAACTTCGCGATCGGCGACTGCATCGACGTGGAACAGTCCAGCACGACGACTTCGACGCGCTGCGGTCCCGGTCCGCGCCCGTCGGTACCTTCCCCGATGGCGACGCTGACGATGGCGTCCACCGTTCCCGATCCCTCGGGCAGATACCGGTTGTGGTCGACGTCGATGGTGACGCCGGAATTGTCGTGGTCTTCAACCGAACTCATGACGTTCTCCGATCGAAATGACGGCAGCGGTGACGTTGTCGTGGCCGCCGGAGCTCAAGGCGTGGTCGACGAACGCACGGGCAATTGCGACCGAGTCGGTGCCCGCACGAACGCGGGCGAGGTCGTCGGCGCCGGGTAGGTAGTTCCACATTCCGTCGGTACACGCCACCAACGCCCCTGGGCCGTCGACGGTGATCGTCTGCACGCCCGATTCCGACCATGGCTTCGGTTCGGCGTCCGCCCCGAGCCAGCGGGTCAGGGTGTGGGCCCCCCGCTGGACCGCCGCCGAGTCGACGGCCAAGCCGGCGTCGATCAACTCCTGCGCCACGGAGTCGTCGACCGTCAGCTGGCGGCCCGCGCCTGGCGATTCTGGCAGCCAGTACGCCCGACTGTCTCCCACGTTGCCGACCGTGATCTCCACGGCCCCTTCAGGGGCTGGGACGACGACCGCAGCGCAATAGGTGCAGCACGGGGCGTTCCACACGTCGGCGCCCGCCTCGGTCGCCGCCAGCGCCGCGGCGGCCAGACCCTCCAGCACGGCGGCGCGCGACGTGCGGGCCGCGGCGAGCGCGGAGAGCATCGCCTCGACTCCTGCGTTGGCGGCAGCGACCGCAGCCAGGTGCGCATCGGTGGACGTGGACACGCCGTCACACACGGCGACCGCGATGGCGTCGGGTCGAGAGCCGTCGGAGCCGACCAGGATGCCTGCGGACGCAGCGTCCTCGTTGCGGGCGTGTTCGAGACCGCGGTCGGTGACGAGCGACACCGGGCCCACGTGCGCCTCCTCGCGATCCGGCGCGGCGCGACGAGCGCCGCACGTGGTGCAGTACTCGTCGGCGTAGGTCGCGTTGCCGCAGTCCGGGCACGGTCCCCCGCGACCATCCAAGAGGCCGGCGTCGCGGGGTACTGCGGCCCGTTGAATCTCGACCAGGGTGGCGCCACAGCTCCCACAGAACCGATCGTCGTCCTGTGCCGGTGCGGCACAGTGTCGGCACGACGTCCGTTGGCCTGTCATACCCGAGTCCTCGGGCGAATCGCATTCGCCTTCTCCACCAGGGCGATCCGCTCCCAACCGTCGGTCGCCTGTCGGGCCAGCTCGCGATAGCAGCGCTCCATCCCGATCCTGACGCCGGTTTCGTCGAAGTCGACGCCGAGCAACCGCGCGGCCCTGCTCTCGTTGCCTGCCTTCAGCCAGTCGAGTGCCGTGCCGAGCACCCTGAGCCGGAGCGCGGCACGTTTCGCCGCCGACTCGAGGGCCAGTTCGGCAGCCCGCCTGCCCGTATCGACCAGCGTCTGCTCGTCGAGGTCCTCAGGGGTGCGATCTTCGAGGAGGATCTCGATCGCGGTGGTGCCGGCAGCGGTGAAGTGGGCTGACGACACCGGTATCTCGTCGAGTGGCGCGATGGCGTCGATCCGGTTGCCGACCCTGGCCCGTTCCCTGGCCAACCCGAAAGCTGCGCTGTAGTAACTGTGTTCGGTGCGCCAGATCATCTCGTAGTAGCGGGTGGCGTGATCGTGCTCGCGCCGAAGCTCCGCGGTGGCCGCGACGGCCAGCTTGGGTCCGAGTTCGCCGGGCAAGGTGTCCAGCACGGCGTCGAACTCCGCTGCCGCTTGGCTGAATTCACCTTCCAGCAACGCACACTGCCCGCCGTACCAGCGTAGCCGCCAGTCGTCGGGCACCACCGTCGCCAACTCGTCGAGCCGCGTCCTGGCGTCCGCAGGGGCACCGATCTCGAGTGCCGCACGAACGAGTCGCAGCGGCACCTCGATCGACGAGCGGTTGCTGACGGGCGCGCCACCGCGGGCGAGCAGAAGAGCCTGCTCGAGTTGGGCGGGCGGGGTACCGCTGGTGGTGGCCAGCACGGCAGCGCCGGAGTCCTGCGGATCCACGACGGGGACGGGCAATGCCGCCACCACGTGAGCGGCGTCGACCGGCGCATCGGAGCCGACGCCGTACACCGAGCGCTGAGGGCTGAAGTGGTTCGACTTTCGTGGCTGCGGAGTGTTCTTCTTGGCGGCGGCGATTTCGTGCAGCGCTCCGGTGAGCTGGTCGGCCAGCTCCGCCATCGACGAGAATCGGCGAGCCGGCTCGGGATGGGTGGCGCGGGCGAGCGCGCGGTGCAGCGACTCGTACTCGGCGAGCACCGACACGTCCGACGGGCCTGGCAACGGTTCGACGAAGCGACCGTTGCGCTGCGGAACGTCCATGAGCAGAACCGCGAGGGTCCGCCCGACGGTGTAGACGTCGGTGGCCACGGTGGGTCCGGTATGAGCGATCTCGGGTGCCTGGTAGCCGAGGGTGCCGTAGATCGCACTGTCGAGGTCGTCCATCGCGATGACGGCGCCGAGATCGATCAGCTTGAGCTGCTCGTCGGTCTGCATCACGTTGTCGGGCTTGAAGTCGCAGTAGGCGAAGCCCTCCGCGTGCAAATAGTCCAGCGCCGAGGCGATCTCGATGATGTAGGCGACGGCCTGGTCGGGCGGGAGGGGCCCGCCGTAGTCGGTGCGGATCTGCTTGAGCGTGGTGCCTCCGACGTACTCCATGACGATGTAGCCGACCGGGACACCCGCGGTGTCGGTGTGCTCGACGAAGTTGTAGATGCGCACGATGTTCGGGTGTTCCACCTCGGCCAGCGTGAGCACTTCGGCGGCCGCGGCCGCCATGGCGTCGGCGTCACCGGAGTTCAGCAGTCCCTTGAGCACCACCCAACGGTTGTGCACGTTGCGGTCGATCGCCAGGTAGATCCAGCCGAGTCCACCGTGTGCAATGCATCCCTGCACCTCGTACTGCCCGCCGACGAGATCACCACGGGACAGCTTGGGAACGAAGGAGTATCGCGTGCCGCACTGGGTGCAGAACCCTTCGGCGAGGCCGGGTTGCCCGTCGCGGCCACGGCCCACGGGTTTGCGGCAGTCGGAGCCACCGCAGAATCGACGGTTCTCCGGCACCTTGGGGTCGGGCAGGATCGCGGCAGCGGGGTCACCCTTCGGTATCCGGGGGATGGTGACGATCCCTGCGCCGAGGCGGCCGCGCGTGCTCACCGATCTCGACGCCACGGCCCGCGCGGTCGGCATCGATCCGGCCGATGAGGCGGCTTCTGCCCGCGCGGTTGACGGACCACTCGGCGCGTCGGGTGCCGGTGCGGTGCCGCAGTATTCGCAGTAGCCCTCGACGACGGTGCCGTCGCACCCCGGTTCGGCGCACCTCACGAGACATCACCCCGCTTCTCGAGGACCATCCGTTGGAAGTCGTTGACCGCGCGCGTGACGGCACGCAGGTCGCATGGCCGTCGCGACAGCAGGCCCGCGGCGATGCGGCCGGAGGCCAACAGCTCCGACTCCTCGCCACGTCCGAGCCTGGCGGCCTTCGCCCGGTACACCGTCAGTCGACCAGCGAGCTCACGGTGTCGGTCGAGAAGGCCCCGCAGCAGCCGCTCGTCGTCTGCCACCAGCCGCACCGCCGCGTCGATCCGCAGTCGAAGCCGCAGCAGCGCCGCCGCGTCCGGCTCGGCCGTCGGTACCGAGATCGCCGCCAGCGCCGCGCGCAAGCCGGGCTCGGCGTCGACCCGCGTCGGCAGTGGACCCGTCACCACGGTGTCCGCGACGAGGGTGCGAACGCCTTGCGCCCGTCCTGTCGCCGCGTGTAGCGCGTCCAATCGCGCGGCGGTGCCCTGCAGAGCACGGGGCCAATCCGACTGCACTGCGGCCAGTTCGGCCAGTTCCGCCGCTCGACGAGCAACCCAGTCGGCGATCACCATGACGCGGTCGCCGATGGCCTGCTCGGTCAGCGACAGCGGATCGGTCGCGGAGACGGCCAGCAGCTCGGCAATCTCGACGGGACCCGCGAGACCCGCCGCGTCGAGCTGACGCCGTGACGGCGCGAGCCGCACGGCGATCAACGAATCGACGTCGTCGACGGCATCGCAGAACTCCACCACGGCCGGATGGGCTGCGGACATCCGGCCGACGAGCTCGGCAAGCCCGACGCACTCCACCGCCTCGGCGGGATCGGTGATGCGGCGCTGCGCCATCGGAATTGCCTGGCGTGATGTCTCGACCGGACGTCCGCACAGCAGCCGGGTCAGCTCCGCCCGGTCGTCGTCGGACGGCTTCGATCGGCGAGCGCGGGCCGCCTCGGCCGCGTCGAGGATCGTCGTCGCCAAGCCAAGGTCCTGCCACAGCTGCGCCAAGGAACCCTCGATCGCCGCCCACCGCGCCGCGGTCACGCCGGTCGGCGGATAGCGTCGCACGTGCTGAAGCCCCGGATGGTCGTCCAGCTCCATCAGGGTCGCCGACATTGCCGCGACTTCGTCTCTGCGCATGGCGATCTCGCGGTCGATCGCGTCGGTGTCGAGATCGGTCATGGCACGTCCTGGTACCTGGCCGCGGGCGGCCCCGGCGACGGTCCGAGGCTCTGTAGCCGAGCGGCGTAGAGGCGTTCCCACGTCCCGTCCGCGCGCATCTGTTCCAGCAGGCCGTTGACGAACCGGATCAGATCGGTGTTCTCCTTGTTGATCCCGACGCCGTACGGTTCGATCCCCATGCTGACCCCGACCACCTCGGTGTTCGGATCCTGCGCGGCGAGCCCGGACAGCACGACGTCGTCCGTGCTGATCGCGTCGACCTGGCCCTGTTGGAGCATCACCAGGCAGTCGGTCCAGGTGCTGACGCCGAACACCGTCGGACGCGGGTCGAGGGCGAAGAGCGCGAGTAGCGACGTCGTTCCCAGCACGGCACATACGCGCTTGTTCGAAAGCGTTGCGGCAGAGTCTATTCCCGATCCCTTGGTGGTCAGTATCTTCTGATTGGCCGTGAAGTAGGTCGTGGAGAACGCGACCTTGTCCTTGCGGTCGCAGGTGATCGAGTAGGTCCTCACCACCACGTCCACCAGACCCGACTGCAGTACCGACTCGCGCTGAGTCGCATCGACGACCTTGAGGTCGACGCGGTCAGGATCGCCGAAGATGCCGCGCGCGATCTCCCTGGCGACGTCGATGTCGAAGCCCTCCAGCTGTCCGGTGGCCGGGTCGCGGAAGCCGAAGAGGTTGGTGTCCTGGTCGACGCCGACGACGAGACTTCCCCGTTCGGCGATCGCCGCCATCGTCGATCCGGCCGGCATCGCCCCCGGCGTTGGCATCGGGCCTGGGCGCAGGCTTGCCTCCCTGTCGCAGTTCGCATTTCCCGGGGCCGGAACGGTCGTGACCTCGACGGTGCCCGCAGGCATCGCTTCGACGGCCGACACGGCGATCTCCTGCGGTGGCGTCGACGGCGACCCGCACCCCGAGACGAGCGCGACGGTGAACAGCGCCAGAACGATTCGCGACCTCATAGGAATTCCTTGAGTCGTGGCCACAGGCCAACCACGGCCGCTGACGCGGCGACCGTCATGAGGACCAACGTCCCAGTCGGAGTCCACGACAGCCACGCCCCCGCTGCCGCCACCTCCTCGCGAAGAGTCGCCCTGGTCCGTTCGATCTCGTCACGGAGGCTGGCTTCGACGATCGCGAACTGCGCCGCGGACGCCTGCGGATCAGGCCCGATCGCCTGCGCGACCGCGGCGTTGTAATCGTTGTTCCGGTAGGCGGTCAGCTGTCTGCGGTGGCTCTCGGTCCAGTTTCTGACGCCATCGGCGGCGGCTGGCGGTCCTGCTTCGAGAAGTGCTGTCAACCCGGCGATGCGGTCGCTGAACGACTTCTCCGTCGCGGTGACGTCGCCCCGCGCGATCAGCTGGAGCGTCTCGTCGGTCCGCGCCTGCCTTGCGATGGTGCGCGCTTCGGCCAATCTCTCGAACGTGGTTGCGGCACTGCGACTCTGATCGATCGCGCTGGCCGCTGACCTGGTGGCGACGAACATCCATCCGCCGACGACGAGCACCGACACCGCCGCGACGACGAGCCCGAGGTTGAACTGGCGGTTGGTGCGGCCGGACACGAGTACCGACGCGACTCCGATGGCGAGCAGTACCAACCCCAGCAGTACGAACCCGACGACGGGTGTCGAACCGACGGCGCGCTGATCGTCGCCCACGGTTCTCAAGTCACCCGAGTAGATCGCCGCCGCGCCGGGCAGCGTGGTGTCCTGCATCAACGACGATGCTTCCCGGAGATACCCGGAACCCACGACGAAGCCCTGCCGGTTGTTGGCACGCGCCGCCTCGACCATGCCCGCGTAGGCGGTTAGTTGTGCCGTGATGTCCGCCACCGCCTCTCGGGTGGCCGCGTCGGTCGCTCCCGCCGTGACGTCGGTCAGCGCCGAGGCCGAGTCGGCCAGTGCCTGCTGATAGCGCGCCCTCATCTCCGAGGTCTCGACTCCGGAGAGATACGCCGCGGCCGCCGCGGCGTCGGCGGCCGACAGGGCGGCGTAGAGATTCTGGGCTGCATACGCGAACGGCTCGGAACGCTCGAGAAGCGCCGAGTGTTGGGTGATCCGGTCATTCAGCGCAGCGGCGCACACCACGCCGACGATCACGCAGGATGCGGCAACGGCAACGGCGATCGCGCCGATGACGCCTGGCGTCGTGCGGGCGAGGCGTCGCAGCCACGCGAGGGCGTCCTGCCTGCGAAGCGCATGCGGAGTACTCATGCCCGACACCTCCCCCGACGTGATGGTATCCGTCAGAACCGCAGGATTGATCAACTCGAACACACTCCTCGGCTGGGCCCGTCGACCCTCATTTCGGGCGCGGATCAGCAATCGAGATAGAGCGGCGAAGACGTCGTCAGGGGGCCGGTGAGCAGGATCGATCCCGCACCGAGGCCAACGCGCGTCGCGGGTACGTACGTCGCGCCCTCGGGAATTTCGACGAGAACGCACTCTTGGAGCCGGGCTCCGGCGCTGGCGGGAGACATCAGTGACAGTGCCATCAGAGTGGCCAGCAGAGTGGCCAGCAGCGTGGCGACGGCCTTCGCTGGTGACCTGCCCGATCCCGTGGCTGGCGAGCCGGTCGGTGGCGTCCTCATGATCGTGAGTCCCCCTGTCCGCGGATCACGTTGTCGGCCAATCCGTCCGCGAATCGATCGTCACCCCGTGGCGGTGCTGCGGGCTCAGTAGCGCCGCACTGCAATCGCCCGGCAACTCGCGGCGCACTACTGAGCGGTACGTCGATCGACGGTGCTCGGTGCGCCTAAGACTGCTGTGGTGGCAGAAGTTTGGCGAGTTCGTCGCGGGTCGTCGTGCCGGTCTTCGCCATGGCGCGGTACAGGTGACTCTCCACCGTCCGCACCGAAAGCGTCAGTCGATCGGCAACGGCACGGTTGGTCAGACCGCCGGCGATCAACGTGACGATCTCGCGTTCTCGATCAGTCAGCGGTAGGTCCTCGGTGGCCTGCCGGAGTGCGGGGGTGAGCACCCCGCCGCACGCGTGCGCGAGGGCCTGCGCCCGAGCCGAGCAACTCAGCGCAGAGCCCCTCTGGTCGTTGCTGCGATACACGATTGCGGCGTGCGCGGCCGCGTCGACCGCGGCCACCAGATCGCCCATGCGTTCGAGATCCTGGGACACCGCCGACAATTCCGCAGCGTTGCGGTCGCGGAGCGCCTCGGCGAACCGGGCGGCGAGCCCGACGCGCGGGCCTTCGACGACCGTCGCGAGCTCACCGAGACGGGCGGCGGCCGAGTGGTCACCCAACTGGGTGGCGGTCTGCAGACACATCACCTCGGCCGCGAACTGACCGTTGTCGCGCGCCCTTTCGCCAGCTGACAGCAACGTCGTGATCGACTCGCTGACGGCCCCCTCGCCCGCCGCGACCCACGCCCTTGCGACGCTTCCCTCATAGTCCAGCGATCGGAACGGGCGCCGCAGCGCTTCCAGCGCAGCACATCCCGCGGCTGCCTCGGCGATCTTCCCCCGCATCGCAAGCGCGGTCGAACGTGGGAACTGATAGCGATAACCCCACCCGATGGCATGTCCGGAGCCCGACAACGCCACCGTTGCCTGTTCCAGCAGCGAAGTTGCCACGTCGAGTCGGCCTGCGCCGAGTGCGGCTCGGCCCGCGACGGCCGAACCCAGCAGGTGCGCCGCGCCCGGGAGATCGGCTGCCTGGCGGTGAATCTGGTCGGCCACGTCGATCGCGTCGTGGACCAGGCCGGCCAGCAAGAGCGCCGTGACATGCGCGTCGGCGATGTTGAACCGCATCTGCGGTGCGTCGAACGAACGTGCCGCAACGGTGTATCCGGCGTCGGCGACGGCGACCGCCTCCGCGGTGCGCCCCGCTTCGGCGGCCATCACGGCCAACGTCCAGGCCACCTCCGCGTCGATGATGGCGGGAAGCTCGTCGAGCGGAAGGTCCTCAGCCGCCTGGCTGGCCAGTTTCGGCTGGTCCACGGCAAACCAATACACGGTGAGGAAGGCGTCGAGATAACGGCGCGCCTCCGGCGACGAGGGCGGTGGGGCGGCGTCGACGACCTCCTTGGCCCGCACCGGGTCGGCAAGGGCCCACAGCATGTTGCTGGCCCGCAGGAAGGCAAACCTGGCCCGGTCGACGTCGGTCAATTCGTCGACGCGGATGTCGGCGAGTACCTGATCGGCGTCTTCCCCTCGGCTGAGCCACGAGAGGGCATGTGCACGAACGAAGTTCGCCTCCGGGCCGGCGCCAGCCCGGATCGCCGCCGCGGCGAGCCGATCGGCGAGCGGTAGGTCCGCCAGCCCGACGGCGCCGTGCGCCGCGCGAACCAGCAGGTCGGCGTCGGGGGTCAGATCGGAGTCCAGGCTGAGGCTCGCGCGGCGCACGACGACCCTGACGTCGTCACGGTCGTCGGAGTCGGCCAGTTCCCGCGCGACCAGTCCGCGTAGCCGCCGCAACCGGGTGGTGACCCCGCGCTTCCTGCGCACTTCACCGTAGAGCGGATGCGCCAGTCGCACTTCGACGCCGTCGGCCACGGGTTCCAGCGTGACGAGCCCGCGGGTGTCGGCTTCCTCGACGGCCGTTGGACCGGTGATGCGAGTCAGGGCGGCGAGTTCGATCGGTTCCCCGACCGCCAGTGCGTCGACGACGTCGCCCACGGCCGGGGGCAGGGCCCCGATCCGGGTTTCGATCAGTTCGACGAGGCCAGGCGCCACCACCGGGTCACCGTCCCACCGCCAATATGAGTCCTTCTTGTCCATCCGGCCGTCGGCGACCTCCTGCTCGACGATGCTGCGCAGATACAACGCGTTGCCCCGCGTCAGGGTCCACAGTCGTTGTGCGGCATCCGGATCCACCAATCCCGTCAGGGTTGCCGACAGGAGCGCAGTGGAATCGTCGAGCGACAGCGGCTGGAGGTCGAGTCGACGGAACTGCTCACCTCGCCAAATCTCTTGTACTGCGGGGGAGATCGGCTCGTCGTCGCGGACGGTGAGCAAGATCTTTGCCGCCCCGCGCTGGGCGATCTGCTGGACCACGAAGGTCGACAGGTCGTCGAGCAGATGGACGTCGTCGACGGCGACGATCACGGTGGTCGCCTGCGGCGCCGCCGTCAACGCTTCGATGACGCCTCGTACCAGTGCAATGGTGTCGCTGACACCCGAGGACGCCCATGCCGTGAACGCTCCGAGCGGCACCACCTTGGCCGATGACGTGCCAACGGCCCAATGCCCGTGGCAACCCCGCGCCACCGCGGCCGAGAGCGCTTCACGGGCGATTCGGCTCTTTCCAACGCCTGCGGGCCCGCTGACCACGATGCCCGCGACGTCGGGGGCTGCGATCGCAGCATCGATGGCACCCATCTCCGCCGAGCGACCGGTCAGCGGCCACGTCAACCCCATCCCGGAAGCCTAGGAGCGCCGACGGTGCCGTGCCGATCAAATGCGCGCATTGTCCGGCCCACGGGGAAGGGCGCGGACAGCCCGGCGCAGTATCGTCCGAAGCACTCGTACCCGCCGGAAGGAACCGCTGAGATGCCGACACCGCTGACGATCATGTTCTGGCCAGAGTCGGCGTACGGTCCGACGAACCAGTGCATCGGATTGGCGGCGATCCTGCGTGACCGCGGCCACACGATCGTCTTCGCCGCCGAGAGCTCGTGGGCTGGCAAGCTCGCGCCGTTCGGGTTCGTCGAGGAGCTCGTCGATCTGGCAGAACCAGCGCAGGACGCCGGCGATGAGGACGCGGGAAGGTTCTGGACCGACTTCATCGCCGAGACGGCGCCGGAGTTCCGCAAGCCGACGATCGAACAGCTCGAGTCGTTCATCCAGCCCACCTATCAGGCCCTCATCGACGGCGCGAAGTACTGCGAGCCGCGGCTGCGCCAGATCGTCGCCACACACCGCCCCGACGTCATCGTCGAGGACAACGTGGTGCTGTTCCCTGCGCTGGCCACCTCGGGGGCGCCGTTCGTGCGCATCGTGTCGTGCAGCCCGCTGGAGGTTCCAGGGCCCGGCGCGCCGCCGCCGTTCTCGGGGCTGCCAAGCGCCGACGCCTCTCGGTGGGAGGCCTATCGCGCCGAGTTCGACCGGACCCATCGGGCGCTGTGGGCCGACTTCGACGCCTGGGTGCAGCGGCAGGGCGCCGACGCCCTGCCGGAGCTGGAGTTCATGCCGCGAACCAACGCCGCGAATCTGTACGTCTATCCCGCCGAGGCCGACTACCTCGACGTCCGACCGCTCGACGACAGCTGGACCAGGATGGACTCCAGCGTGCGCGAGACCGACGACGAGTACGCGCTGCCCGCCGAGGTGGCCGACCGGCCCGACGACAGTGCCCTGATCTACCTCTCGCTGGGGTCCCTCGGCGGTGCGGACGTCGAACTGATGCGGCGCCTGGTCGACGTGCTTGGCAGGACCCGGCACCGATTCATCGTCAGCAAGGGGCCGCAGGCGGATCAAATCCTGTTGCCGGACAACATGGTTGGGGCCCAGATGCTGCCACAGACCAAGGTGATCCCCCAGGTCGACCTGGTGATCTCGCACGGCGGCAACAACACCACCACCGAGGCGCTGCACTTCGGCAAGCCGCTGATCGTGCTGCCGCTGTTCTGGGATCAGTACGAAAACGCCCAGCGCATCGACGAACTCGGCCTCGGCGTGCGGCTGGCGACCTACGCCTTCACCGACGCAGAGCTGACCGACGCCGTGGAGCGGCTGCTCGCCGACGTCGGACTGCGCACCCGGCTCGACGCGATCGGCGCCGCCGTCCGGGGTCGTGACGGCCTGCGCGTCGGCGCCGACGTCATCGAACGGGTCGGCGTCGAGCACCGGGGTTCGGTTGACTGAGCCGCTGGATGCGCTCGACCTGAGCGACGGGACGCGCCTGGCGATCGTCGCCGTCGACGGCGGCCGGTCCGCGGTTCCCATGATCCGCGACCAAGACGGCCGGTGGCGCCGGGCGGTGGCGGGTGACGGGGCCGCCGACGCCCTGGTGGGGATGCTCGCCAACGGCTCGCGACGCCGTGGCGCGTTCACGGTGCGCTCGTACACCGCGGATGGCGCGACGGGTGAGCGGGCGATTGGGGTCGACCAAACCAACGAATCGGTGATCGTCGGCGACGCAGCGGTGGTCAAGTGGGCGACGCATCTGCAGGACGGCCCGCACCCGGCGCCCCGGCGAATCGGGCTGCTGCGCGAGGCGGGCTTCGGTGGCATGCCCACCCCGTGGGGCGTGGTCACGTGGCAGCCGCCGGACGGGGTGGAGACCATGGTGGCCTACGTCGACGAGTACCTGCCGGGCGCCGTCGACGGGTGGACCTGGGCCGTGGAGATGATCACCGAAGCGGCTCTGCGCCGCCAGCCCGGGCCGGTCGTCGCCGCGGCGGCGTCCGTCGGCACCGTGGTCGCCGAACTGCATGCGGCGTTGTCGGGCACCCGAACGCTGGCCTCGACGGCCGACGCGCAGCGGTGGCGTTCCGAGGCGATGGCATCACTCGAGATCGCCTGTCTCGCAGGCGACTCCGATGCCTCGCGATGCGCCCGAGCTCGCCGCCGCGACATCGAGGGTCTCCTGGACGGGCTTGGCGACCTCGTCGGCACGCCGGTCGTCGAGGGCCACGGAGACCTGCACGTCGGTCAGGTGTTGCGGGCCGACGGCCGGTTCGTGGTGACCGACTTCGACGGCAACCCCGTCCTGCCTGCGGCGCAGCGGGCGCTACCGATTCCGGCGGCCCTGGACCTCGCGGGGATGACCCAGTCGCTGACGCACGCCGCCATCGTGGCCGCCAGGTACACCCCGCTCGATCCCGTCGCGCGGGCCGAGGTCGACGCGGCGGCCCGCGCTGTGCTGCTGGACTCCTACGCGCGGCGTCTCGACGTGCTCGGTCACGCGGAGTTGTACGACCCGAAACCGCTACCCGCCCTCCGCGTTCAGCAGGTCCTTCGCGAGATCGCCTACGCTGCACGGCATCTCCCCCGATGGATGTACGTACCCGACGCGGCATTGCCCGCGCTTCTCGACGAAGGAACGCCACCGTGAAGCCCGAAGGTTTCGCCGACGACCTGTACCGCAAGCCCGGGGTGCTGCGCGGACTATCGGCCGCGCTGGCCACCGGCAATCCCTGGGCGGAGGTGGCGCCGGCAGACGTCGAGCGGGTGGTCCTGATCGGCATGGGCTCGTCGGCGTACGCCGGTGGTGTCGCCGCGGACCGCATGCGGGCACGTGGACTCGTCGCGTCCTCGGAGTTGGCGTCGTCCCGGCTGCTCCCGGCGTGGGGGCCGGGAACGCTGGTCGTGGCGACCTCGGCCAGTGGCGGGTCGGTCGAGACCCTCGACGCCGTGAGCCGGTTGCCTGCCGGCGCGCGGACGGTCGCGTTGACCAACACCCCCGACTCGGCCATCACGCACGGCTGCGATGCCGTCGTCGAACTGCGCGCCGACGCGGAGGTGGGTGGTGTCGCGTGCCGCAGCTACCAGCACACCCTGGCGCTGCTGCTCGCGCTCGAACACCACCTCGCAGGCGATGACACCGCGGCGCTTGCCGATTCGGTGGCCGCCGCCGCGGAGGCTTCCGCCCATCTGATCGCCACCGAAGACGATTGGCGGCCGGAGCTTTCCGAGCTTCTGCTGGGGCCTTCTGGAACTCACCTCGCCGCGCCCGCGCACCGGTTCTGTTCGGCTCAGCAGGGGGCCCTGATGCTCCGCGAGGGCCCGCGGCTACCTGCCGTCGGGTGCGAAACCGGCGACTGGAGCCATGTCGACGTGTACCTCACCAAGACGACCGACTACCGCCTTCTCGTCTTCGCGGGCTCGCCGTGGGAGGCGCAACTGGCCGAGTGGACCACCGCGCGAGGTAGCACCGTCGTCGGCGTGGGTGGCGCGGTGCCCGGCGCCCGCTACGAACTCCGCTATCCCGGTGACGATCGCGACGACGTTCGTTTGCTCACCGAGGTGCTGGTGCCCGAACTGCTGGCGGCCGACGCATGGCGGACGGGCGCGGCGTCCTGACGTCCACACCACCCGGCGCCGAGTTCTGCACGAGGGCTGCGTCTCGACGCGAACCACGACCCACACGCAGAAATCGCGCAACGAGTTATCCACAGCCAAGGTCGAGATCGACCCGTAGCGCCGCTAGCCGTCGGAACCCGCCGCCACCATCCACCCATGTACGACTCGTTCATAGGCTCCGAAGCGATCCGCGACGGCGTCCTCACCCGCGGGAAGCTGCGATGGAACTACACCGCGGTCCACCCTCGCATCTATCTGCCCAATGGCGCTGAGCCGACCGTGCTGACGAATGCCGCCGCAGCGTGGCTGTGGTCTGGACGTCGCGGCGTCATCGCCGGTCGCGCTGCCGCGGCGCTTCACGGCGCCAGGTGGGTCGACCCGTCGACACCGATCGAGATCATCGCGGAGCACACTCGACCGCGGGCCGGGATCATCGTGCGGGAGGAACGAATTCACGCCGACGAGACCACCGAAGTCTGCGGACTGCCCGTGACCACTCCTACCCGCACGGCGCTGGATCTTGGCAGACACCTAGACCGCAACCCCGCGGTCGCACATCTCGACGCGCTGGCCGCCGCAACGGGTGTCTCGGCCGACGACGTCGCCGAGTTGGCAGGCAGGTATCGCGGGGCGCGCGGGGTGCGACGGGCGCGAGCGGCCCTTGCGCTGATGGACCGCGGCGCGCAATCCCCGAGGGAGACCTGGCTGCGACTAGTGCTCATCGACGATGGGCTGCCGGCTCCCCGGACCCAGATCAGGGTCACCGACGGCAAGAGCCAGGCATTCATCGACATGGGGTACGACGAGCCGATGGTGGGACTCGATTACGAGGGCGCCCACCACAGCGCCGAGCGAAACCAGTACGTCCACGACATCGGGCGGGCGGACCTCATCGACCGTCAAGGCTGGATCGACCTTCGCGTCGTCAACGAACACAGTCGCCAATACACCCTGAACAGACTGCGCCAGGCGTTCTTACGGCGCGGATGGACCCCACCGAGATCTGCGTGAGGGCTGCGATCCGCGGCGAAGAACGACCCACACGCAGAACTCGGCGTCACCCACCGCGCGAGTCAGGCAGCGAGGTGGCTCCACGCCGGTGCCAGCTCACGCCACGGCCCCGACGCGGCGATCGTGCCGTCGACGAGCACGATCACGCGGTCGGCCAGTGCCAGGGCGGCCCGCTTGGAGGTGGCGCCGAGCACCGTGGTCCCGCGAGCCCGAAGGGCAGCCCACAACTCGACCTCGGTGGTGGCGTCGAGTGCGCTTGAGACATCGTCGGCAAGAAGGAGCTCCGGCTCGACGGCCAATGCCCTCGCGAGTGCCAGGCGCTGGACCTGGCCACCGGACAGTCGAACCCCCCGATGCCCGACGAGCGCATCGACACCACCTGCCGCCACGACGTCCTGCGTCAGGCGGGCATCGGCGACGGCCCGCGCCACGTCGCGGTCGTGGTCGAGTCGCACGTTGTCGGCGAACGTCCCCGACAGGACCCTGGGCACCTGGGCGACGTGCGCCACCTGGCCGGGTCGCAGGAATGTCTGCCCGTCGGTGACTTCGACGCCATTCCATCGGATCTCGCCGGTGTGTGCCACCAGACCGCACAACGCCGACAGCAGGCTGGACTTGCCAGAACCGACCTGCCCGATCACCAACACCAACTCGCCGGCGGCCACGGTCAGGTCGACGCCGGTTACGCCGCGCGTGCCGTCGTCGTGCACCGCGGTCAGATCGCGAAGTTCGATGCGCTGCAACGCCTGTCGGCACACCGGAGCTGGGGCGGGCGCCGTTCCGGCCACCAGATCGACGCCGGGCGGGATGTCCATCAGGTCGGCGCCGCCCGCGAAGCTGCTGGTGGCCTGCTGCCACGCGCGCGTTCCCGGCGCGTCGGTGATCACCGCCCCGGCGACGGTACCGAAGTAGCCGAAGCCGGCGACGGCACCCGTGACCAGCAGTGCCGTCGCCAGATTCCATCCGCCGAGGAGGAAGACGATCCAGACGGCGACGACGCCCAGTTGCACCATCACGACCGGGACGCCCAACAGGATTGCCTGCACCCGATGTTCGCGTACGGCGGCGCCGACGCGTCCGGCGTCGACCCGGTCGAGGTGCGCGTGGACGTCGCCGGTGGCGGCGGCGAGTTTGACGGTGCGAACACATTCGAGCACCGACACGAGGGCCCGGCCGAATCGGGCGCGGGTAGCGGACGCTGCCGCCGCGGACCGCCCGGCGATGGGTCGGCCGGCCACCGACGTGACCGCCGCGGCGACCATGACCGCCAACAGGATGGCGCCGGCGGCCACCGTTCCCCCGAGCAGCGACGTGAGGACCACCATGACGAGCCCGGCGACGACGTCGTTGCAGCGGTCGGCGTAATGCAGGAATCGGTCGGCGTCGAGAACCCGCGACACCACCTCGCCCGGCGATGTCCGTTCCAGCCGGTGCTGCCGGGTCTGCCTGTCCAGCACCGTCATTCGGATCCGAAGCGAACACGCCGACCACCACGGCACGAACCGGCGGATGGCCAGGGCCAACAACAGGGGCTCCGTGAGGATGCTGAGCACGACGCTGACCGTGAGCAGTGTCGGGGGGGGGGGGCGGGGGGGGGGGGGGGCCAGGGTGGCCCCCCGCGCACAACAAAACCCCCCCGGGGGGGCGGGCCGCCCCCGGGCCCGGGAACGCGAATCACCCCCCA
>NZ_JBEVLO010000374.1:0-2803 GCF_040509115.1 Mycobacterium sp.
CCGACCAGTGGAACCTGCTGGAGACGCGCTCACCCGCCGCCGCGCGGGGACGGGGCGTGATCACGGGGAGCCTGGTCGGGTCCGACGGCGCGATCGCGGCGACGCTGGTCCAGGAGGGACTCATCGCCGAGCGGGAACCGTCGACGGGCTGACGGGCCTGCCGCCGCGAAGCCGAATGCGTCTGCGAGCCACGGTGACCAACTGCGTGAGGGCGACTGCGAGCACCACCGTCACGGCCGCGCGCTGCCACAGCGTCGCGGACTTCGATGCCGCCAACAGACGTCGTAACGCATCGCGAGACCTAGGGCCAGGAGGGCCGCGGCGAACGTGAAGGGCCAACGCCGCTCCAGCCAGTCGCCAAGCGGCAACCAGCAGGGCGCCGTCGCTCGGTCACCAACACGGTCTGAAAAACGCGTCGGCCGTTGGCGACGACGTCCGCTCGCGGTGGCGGCCTTGCGCAGGTGGTAGGCCTGGCGCGGCAGGCAGGCACACGAATAGCCGGCAAACGCGCGCGTCGGCGACGAAAGTCCTCTTGAATGGCGGTCTGATCCGACACCGCACCGACCACGTCCAGGAAGGCCCCATGAATCCCTTAGCCGCGAGTGCCCACACCGCCACCCGACGAGTCGCCCGCCTGGCAGGGGTGTGCGTGGTCGGCGTCGCCATCGCCGGTGCTCTCGCGCCCGAGGCTGCCGCGGCGCCCTGCAAGGCCAGTGGTTTCGCCGCCACCTCCAGCGGGGTGCTCGCGCAGGCGGGGACCTACCTCGATGCGCACCCCGGTGCCGACGACGTGTTGACCGCTGCCGCGAGTCAGTCGCCGGCGGACGCCAGGGCGTCGGTGCAGGGCTACTTCATCGGTCACCCCGGTGAGTTCCTCGATCTACAGCGAATCGCGCAGCCGCTCAAGGACTTGCGCAATCAGTGCGGAGTGGCCATCTCGCCGACCCAACTGGCGTTGCTTTTCGAGGAGCTGCAGTAGGGCTCCCCGCCTTTCGCCGAGATCTGCAGGAGGGTCGTTCGCGTCGCCGGATCACTGCCCACGCGCAGAACTCGCGGGTGCGCGGCACGGCCGGCCCGGCGCGCAGAACTACACCGGCAGATCGGTGTACTGCGGAGTGAATCCGTCGGTGCTGAAGGTGAAGCCCTTGTCCGACAGCAGGCTCTGGCAGGAGATTCCGGTGGCCTCCTGCACGTTGCATTGGAAGTCCGCGACGATGAGCACCTTGTTGAAGGGAAGGACTACGGCGGGCCCGGGTTCGAGCGCGTAGCCCGGCGGCTCGACTGCGGCGAACTGCGGATCGCCGGTCCTTGGCAGTGCGAGGGCGTTCGGCGCGGTGTCGTCGCCATCGGCGTCGGGAACGGTGTCGGGGGCGCCCTCGATCGGAATGGCGGCGCCGGTGGCGGCCTGACAGCCCGCCTTCTCCCGCGGGAAGATGGCGCACACCCATCGCGAGCTGGGGCTGGTGAAGTAGTACCCAGCCCTTCCCTCGGGTTCGGCGAAGTAGTCGAAGGCGTTCGCCAGGTGCTCGTTGGTGGGGCGATTCGTCGACGTCGGGGCCGCCGCACTGGTCTGGGCGACGGCGGGCGCTTCGTCGGTGGTGACGACGTGACCCGGCGAGCAGGCGGTGGTGCCGGCGAGGACGGTCACGGCGAGACCGGCCACCCGTGACCGGCGGCGCGTGCCGACGTTGGCTCTCCTGTCACGTCGGCCATTCATGCGGCCATCCTCGCATGCGTCGCCATCGCCGCCCGGGCGCGGCAGACCGCGGCAGTTTTTGAACGGTCGGTTAATAACGGATATCATCGCGCCATGGCGAGACCGCGGAAGTTCACCGAGGGGGACGTGATCGCGGCGGCCCGCGACCAGTTCTGGTCTGCGGGATACGCGGGCACCTCGGTGGACGACCTGACGGAGGCGACGGGGCTGGGCCGCGGAAGCCTCTATGGCGCCTTCGGCGACAAGCACGCGCTGTACCTTCGGGCGCTCGACGACTACTGCACCGACGTGACCATCCGCGTCGCCGACGATCTCGATCCCTCGGCCGGCTCCGCCTACGAGCGCCTGACACGACACATTCTCAACCAGGCCAGTACGACACCGGCCGAAGGGCGACGTGGCTGTCTGCTGGCCAAGAGCGCCGCGGAACTTGGGTCCACCGACAGGGACGTCGCGCGCCGGGTGAAGTCGTCGCTGCAGAGGTATCGGTCGCTGTTGGCCACCACGGTGGCCGCGGCTCAGGCCGACGGCGACGTCGACCCCGCCGTCGACCCCGAGCAGCTCTCGCTGCTGATCCTGACCTTCCTGCGCGGTCTCGAGGCCATGCGGAAATCGGGCTTCTCGGCCACCCAGATGCGTTCGGCCGCACAGCAGTTCATTGGGCTGGTGCCTCGGGTCGGCGCCTGCTGAGCCTGTGGATGAACTCGCGTCTGTGGATGAACGCGGGTCGCGACGGGTGAACTGTCATGGGTCCGCGGCACGGTGTTCCCATGACGGAAACGTGGACCCGAGCCCAGATCGGCGCACTGGGTGAACGACTCGCGGTCGAGTATCTGACCGCTGGTGGTCTGACTGTGGTCGGCCGCAATTGGCGATGCCGGTACGGCGAGCTCGACGTGATCGCCGCCGACATGGCCGCACGCGCGGTGGTGTTCGTGGAGGTGAAGACCCGCACCACCGACCTCTACGGCGGGATCGCGGAGGCGGTGACCCCGCAGAAGGTCCGACGGCTGCGTCGGCTTGCCGGACTCTGGCTGGCCGATCAGGACGTCGCCTGGGCACAGGTGCGCATCGACGTGATCGGCG
>NZ_JBEVLO010000375.1:0-44852 GCF_040509115.1 Mycobacterium sp.
TGACCGTCGGGTTCGCCCGACGCGTGCCGACCTACAAGCGACTCACGCTGATGCTTCGTGATGCCGATCGCCTCGAACGGTTGCTGCTCGACGAGGAGCGTCCCATCCAGTTGATCGTGGCTGGCAAGTCGCATCCCGCCGACGACGGCGGCAAGGCGCTGATCCAGCAGATCGTCCGGTTCGCCGACCGGCCCGAGGTGCGGCATCGCATCGCGTTCCTCCCCGACTACGACATGTCGATGGCCAGGTACCTGTACTGGGGCTGCGACGTCTGGCTGAACAACCCTCTGCGGCCGCTCGAGGCGTGCGGCACGTCTGGCATGAAGAGCGCCCTCAACGGTGGGCTGAACCTGTCGATCCGCGACGGCTGGTGGGACGAGTGGTACGACGGCAACAACGGCTGGGAGATACCGACGGCCGACGGCCTCGCCGACGAGACCCGCCGCGACGATCTCGAGGCCTCCGCGTTGTACGACCTGCTGGAGAAGTCGGTCACGACGAAGTTCTACGAGCGCGACGAGCACGGCACCCCGCGGCGCTGGGTCGAGATGGTGCGGCACACGCTGCAGGCACTCGGCCCGAAGGTACTGGCCTCGCGCATGGTGCAGGACTACACCGAGAAGTACTACGTGCCTGCGGCGCAATCGCTGCGCCGCACGATCGCGGCCGTCGACGGGGTGCCGTTCGGGGCGGCGCGCGAGCTGGCCGGGTATTGCGAGCGCGCCCGCAAGGCGTGGCCGAGCGTGCGCATCAGCGACGTCGACAGCTACGGGTTGCCCGACACCCCGCTGCTCGGCTCTGAGCTGACACTGACCGCAACGGTGTACCTCGACGGGCTGAACGCTGACGAGGTCGTGGTGCAGGCCGTCGTCGGCCGGGTGGACGCCAGCGATGGGCTGATCGATCCGGTTACCGTGCCGATGGCCTACACCGGGGCCGCGGATGGCGGCAGCCAGGTGTTCTCGACCACGACTCCGCTACCGCTCGCAGGCCCGGTCGGCTACACGGTGCGCGTGCTACCGCACCATTCGCTGCTCGCCGCCGACAACGAGCTGGGTCTCGTCACCCTCGCGTGAACCGGATCCTCGAGGTCGCCGTCGACGGCGGACCGTACGCGCTGGCCGCGGGATCGGATGGCGCGATGTGGGTCACCTTGGTGCACCGCGGCGCGATCGCCAGGGTCGACGTCGACGGCAGCATCGCGGTCCATCCCGTCGCGGAGGACTCCAAGCCGTCGATCATCACCGCGGGGCCCGACGGCGCGTTGTGGTTCACCCGCTCGGGCGACGACCGGATCGGCCGGATCTCGACTTCCGGTGAGTTGCGATCGTTCGAATTGCGTTCCGGTAGTGAGCCATTCGGCATCACGGTGGGCCCGGACGGAGCGTTGTGGTTTACCGCGATGGCCACCGGCGTTGTCGGCCGGATCAGCGTCGACGGCGAGATCGTCGAGGTGGCCGCACCGGGCGGCGCGCCATCGATGATCACCACCGGACCCGACGGCGCACTGTGGTTCACGCTGAACCAGGCCAACTCCATCGGCCGACTCGATCCGGCGGGAGGCGTCACACTGCGCAAGGTTCCGACGCCGGCATCCGGTCCCGTCGGCATCGCGGGCACCCACGACGACGCGGTGTGGTTCACGGCCGTGCTCGCCGACAAGATCGGTCGCATCCCGATGGACGAGGCGCTGCAGGAACTCGACCTGCCTGGCAAGCCGCACGCCGTGGTCGCCGACCCGTCCGGCGGGGTGTGGGTGAGCCTCTGGGGCAGCGATCAGATCGCGCGGGTCGGGGCCGACGGAGAAGTCGACACCATCGATCTGCCCACGGGCAGCGAACCGCACGGCCTGGCGATCGGGCCCGACGGTGCGCTGTGGGCGGCGCTGGAGGCCGGCTACGTGATGCGCCTACCGACCGTATGACGCGTCTTGCGTGTTGAAACCCGCGCTCGGGTCGGGTTTCAACACACAGATCGCGGGAGGAGTCAGTCGAACCGGCCGAAGCAGCGGTCCTCGTCGCCGAGCACGCCCACGCGGAAGGCGTCGATGCGCGAGAAGCCCGACGGCACCGAGTCGCCGTTCACGTCGCTGGCGACGAGCCCGTTGACGAGCAGGCCGGAAACAGCCTCGTCCACGTCACCTGCGGTCAGCTTGATGGTCGTGCCGCTCGGAGTGGAGATCTCGTCGGTCATCTTGGTGGTCGCGACACCCGTCAGGCACGCCGTGCGCAACGCCGCCTTTGCGGTGTCCAGCGCGAGACCACCGCGCTCCTTCTGGAGTGCCTGCGTGAACCGGGACACGACCACCGAGTAGGCCGTGTTGTCGCCGGTGACCACGCCGCCGTCCACGGACTGCGTGCCCAACTCCTGCAACGCGGGCAGGTCGACGATGATCGTGTTGGTCCCCGGGCAGTAGGACGCGGCCCCGCCCGAACGGGCGTCGGGACAGTCGGCGGCGTCGAAGCCGACCTCCGGCGTTTCGGCAGGCTGAAACACGGCGTCCATCGCCTCGACGATCGACCGCACCGAGTCCTCGGTCACCGGCAACTCGCCCGTCTCGTCTTCGGGCAACAGCACGGGCAGGTCACCACGCCGCTGATTGATCTCCTTGAGGTCGATCGCCGCGCAAGAGCCCGCACCGTCGGTGAAGCCGAACTGGAACGCCGAAACGCGCTCGAACGCCGAACCGTGCTCGTTGGCGCCCGGCTCGTAGTCGCCTTCCATCAGAACCGGATCGCGGAAGGCGATCATCGCCGCCAGCAGGCTGTTCAGCCCGTCGCCGGTACTGAGGGTGAAGCGGCTGGACTTGCCTTCGGCGACCCAGCGCATGTACACCCCGGCCAGGCAGTCGGCCTGTTGCTCCCGGACCAGGACCGGCATCCCTAGCGATCGGCCCTGGCTCTGGAACTGCACCGAGTGGCCGTACTCGTGGGCCAGCACCATGGTGACCGCCATGTCGCCGTTGGCCTCACGCAACGACGGCAGCAGTTCGCCGCGGTCCCACCCGATGGTGTTCTCGTCGTAGCAGTAGCCGGCGTTGACCAAACCGATCGTGTCGCCGCCGCAGAACTCGGCGTCGTCGTAACGGGTGGAGTCCCAGGAGATCAGCGCGTCGATGGGGGTGAACTCGTCGTCGAACGCCTCACCGAAGGCCTGGCTCCAGAACTCCTCGATGTCGCTGACGGAGCTGCGAGCGAGCTCGTCGATCCTGCTGCCGTCGGTGTTGTCGACGTCGCGCGAGGGCTCCGCAGCGTCGTCACGCAGCCCGGTCGGGCCGTCGACGGCGGGCAGGCCCGCGACGCGGAACGGATCGTTGAACACCGAGACGGCGTTGCCCTGCAGCGTCGTTGCGCACGAGGTGAGAAGCAGTGCCGTGATCGCCACGACCGAGACGTGCAGCCGCCCCATGGACCCCGCCTTTCGCCCCCCGGCGGCCGAGGTCGGCGCGCCCCATGAAGTTGCCAGCCAGGATAGTGAACGTCGAGCTGCTGAGCCGGGGGATACGTCTATCGCATCCGCAGGCGTTCCAGCGCGCGTCGAACCTGGCTGGTGTCCGTGGTCGCCCAGAACGGTGGCAGCGACGCCCGCAGGAAGCCCGCGTAGCGCGCGGTGGCCATCCGCGAGTCGAGCACCGCGACGACACCACGGTCGTCGGTATGGCGCAGCAGGCGGCCCGCGCCCTGTGCGAGTAGCAGCGCAGCGTGGCTCGCCGCAACGGCCATGAACCCGTTGCCGCCGTGCGCCGCGATCGCCCGCTGGCGCGCAGTGATGAGCGGATCGTCGGGGCGGGGGAACGGAATTCGGTCGATCAGAACCAGTGACAGCGACTGGCCTGGCACGTCGACGCCCTGCCACAGCGACAACGTGCCGAAGAGCGAGGTCTCGTCGTCCTCGGCGAAGCGGCGCACCAGAGCCGACGTGGTGTCCTCGCCTTGGCAGAGCACCGGGGTGTCCAGGCGGGCGCGCATCGCCTCGGCCGTCGCCTTCGCAGCACGCGTCGAGGAGAACAAGCCCAGCGTCCTGCCGCCTGCCGCGGTGATGAGGCCCTCGATCTCGTCGAGTTGTTCGGTCGAGCCGGTGCCGTCGCGGCCCGGTGGCGGGAGGTGGGCCGCGACGTAGAGGATCCCCGACTTCGCGTGCGCGAACGGCGAACCCACGTCGATGCCCTTCCACCCGGGTGGGTCGTCACCCGTGGCGGTCAGCCCCCAGGACCGCGCCATCGCGTCGAACGTGCCACCGATGGTCAGCGTCGCGGAGGTGAGTATCACGGTGCCCTGCTCGAAGAGCCTGTTGCGCAACAGGTTCGCCACCGACAGCGGCGCCACCCGCAAGATGGCGCGCCGGGTACCGCGGTTCTCCTCGTGATCCAGCCACACCACGTCGGTGCGGTCGGGTATCGCTGGACCGAACGAGGCGAGGATGCGCGACGCGGTGTCGCTGACGTCGTTCAGAGCGGTGACCGCCTCGTTGCGCGCGGCGGCTGCCTTCGGGTCGCCGGGCGCGGTGTCGATCGCCGAGCGGGCCTTGTCGGACGCGTCGCGAAGCACGGTCAGATAGGTCGCCATCTCGTCGCCGAGCACGTCCTTGCGGCCTGGGTCCTCGTCGTAGATCGCCGAGGAGAACGTGGCGGTGGCCGCCTCCAGCCGTTGCGCGAGTTCGGGATCGATGAGTCTTGCCGACCGGCGCAACGCCACGCCGAGCATCGTCGCGGATAGCTCACCGGTGGCCACGCTGGTCACTCGGTCCACGAGTTCGTGAGCTTCGTCGACGACGAGGAGTTCGTGTTCGGGTAGCACGTTGATGTCGGAGATCGCGTCGATCGCGAGCAGGGCATGGTTGGTGACGACCACGTCGGCGGTGCCAGCCCGGCCGCGGGCCTTCTCGGCGAAGCAGTCGGTGCCGTACGGGCAGCGGCTGGCGCCGAGGCACTCCCTTGCCGAGACGCTGACCTGGCTCCACGACCGGTCTGCGACACCGGGCACGACCTCGTCGCGGTCGCCCGTCTCGGTGTCCGACGACCACTCGATCAGCCGCTTGACGTCGCGGCCGAGAGCAGTGGTCGCCACCGCGTCGAAAAGCTCCTCCTGCGGCACGTCGTCGGCGGAGTCGGAGGTCGACCCGTTGTGAATCTTGTTGAGACACAGGTAGTTCCCGCGGCCCTTGAGTAGAGCGAACTCCGGCCGTCGAGGTAGCTCGCCGGTCAGCGCGTCGGCCAGGCGAGGGAGGTCGCGGTCGAACAGCTGGCGTTGCAGCGCGATGGTGGCGGTCGAGATGACCACCGGTTCGGCCCGGTCGATCGCTCGCATGATCGAGGGCACCAGGTAGGCCAACGACTTTCCGGTTCCCGTGCCTGCCTGGACGGCGAGGTGCTCACCGGTCTCGAAGGCGTGGTCGACCGCCTCGGCCATCTGGATCTGGCCGCTGCGTTCGGTGCCGCCAAGCGCCGAGACGGCCTTGTCCAGCAGCTCCTTGACGCCGCCCGTGTCTCCTCCTCAGGCCGTGCGCGTCGGGTCGACCATGCGCGTGGGTATCGCCGGCTCGCCGCGAGAGAGCTTCAAACCGTCCCACGGCAGGCTGTGCAGCGCGGCGGCGACACGCGCGCGAGCCGAGCTGAGATCGAGGTCCGCCACGATCTCGCCTGCGCGAACCAGCGGATGCGCTAGCGCCGTGGCGGTCAGGCCGGGTTGCACGGCGGGAGGGTGACCCGTCGGATGCACGATCTCCTCGACGACGGTGCCCGTCGCCTTCGCCAACCGGTGGGCCTGCTTGCGGCCGCCGTGGGACTCCTTGTGGCTGCTTCGCTTCTCCACCGGGAGGCCGTCGACCTCGACGAGCTTGTAGACCATGCCCGCAGTCGGGGCGCCCGATCCGGTGACCAGAGAGGTGCCCACGCCGTAACTGTCGACGGGTTCGGCACGCAGCGAGGCGATGGCGAACTCGTCGAGATCACTAGACACGACGATCTTGGTTCCCACAGCGCCGAGGCCGTCGAGTTGGTCGCGCACCTGCCGCACCAGCACGCCGAGATCTCCCGAGTCGATGCGGACGGCACCGAGTTCGGGCCCGGCGACGGCGACCGCGTTGGCGACGCCCGCGGTGATGTCGTACGTGTCGACCAGCAGCGTGGTGCCCACGCCGAGGGCGTCCACCTGGGCCCTGAACGCTGCTTGCTCGTCCGGCCCGTCGGGAGTGGCGTGCAGAAGGGTGAAGGCATGCGCGCTGGTGCCCAGCGCGGGAACGCCGTAGCGGCGCTGCGCCTCCAGATTCGACGAGCCGGCGAATCCGGCGAGGTAGGCGGCTCGCGCTGCCGCGACGGCGGCGTACTCGTGGGTACGTCGGGACCCCATCTCGATCAGCGGTCTGCCCTCTGCGGCACTGACCATCCTGGCCGCCGCCGAGGCGACTGCGCTGTCGTGATTGAAGATGGAGAGGGCCAACGTCTCGAGAAGGACGCACTCGGCGAACGTGCCGTGCACCGAGAGCACCGGTGAGCCCGGAAAGTACAGGTCACCCTCGGCGTAGCCGTCGACGTCGCCGGTGAACCGGTAGTCCGCGAGATAGGTCAGAGTCTCCTCGTCGAGGAAGTCGCGAACCGTGGCCAGGTCGTCGTCGTCGAATCTGAACTGGTGCAACGCATCAAGGAATCGCCCCGTGCCTGCGACGATGCCGTATCGCCTTCCGTCGGGGAGGCGGCGCGCGAACAGCTCGAAGGTGGTCCGCCGGTGGGCGGTGCCGTCGCGGAGTGCGGCCGCGAGCATCGTCAGCTCGTACTTGTCCGTCAGCAACGCCGTGCTGGCACGCTCCTCGCGCAAGCGCTCGTGGGAAGTCACAGTGGCAACCGTAGCCGTTCGAAGTACTGGGGAGACCCCGTCTATTCTGGGCGACATGGTTACGCCAGCGCGGACCCAGCCGGGGACCCGGGAGGAACGCGGGGTCGAAACTACCGAGGCCACCGACAGTCCGTGGGTGACCCTCGTCTGGGACGATCCGGTGAACCTGATGTCATACGTGACGTACGTCTTTCAGAAGCTCTTCGGATACAGCGAACCGCATGCCACCAAACTCATGCTGCAGGTGCACGAAGAGGGCAAGGCCGTCGTCTCGGCGGGCAGCCGCGAGTCCATGGAGGTCGACGTGACCAAGCTGCACGCTGCGGGCCTCTGGGCCACCATGCAGCAGGATCGCTGAGACCCGGGGTACGTGGGCGTGCGCAAGTGGAAACGCGTCGAAACCGCTGAGGGAACGCGATTTCGGTCTGCCCTGGCGGCCCACGAGGCGGCCCTCCTGCAGAGCCTGGTGACCTCGATGATGGACATGCTGACCGATCGCGAGAACTCTTCTCCCACAGACGAACTCGAAGAGCTCACGGGGATGCGGACCGGCAACTCGCAGCCACCCGACGATGACACGATGAGACGGCTGCTGCCCGACTTCTTCCGGCAGCAGCACGACCACCCGGCCGGGTCGGGTACCGCCGAGAGCCTGAACAGTGCGCTGCGCAGCTTGCACGAGCCCGAGATCATCGAAGCCAAACGCCATGCGGGGCAACGCTTGCTGGACACTCTGCCGTCCGACGGCGGCCGGTTCGAGATCGCCGAGGACGACGCGCACTGTTGGGCGGCGTCCGTCAACGACATCCGGCTGGCGTTGGGCACGATGCTGGAGATCGGGCCGGGCGGTCCGGACCAGCTGCCCGCCGAACATCCCATGGCCGGACACCTCGACGTGTACCAGTGGCTGACGGTGTTGCAGGAGTACCTGGTGCTTGGGCTGATGGGCAAGCGGTGACCGCCCCGCAGGGCGATTCGGGCGCGGAAACCGTCGCTGGGCGAACGCAACCGCGCCCAAGTCACAGCCCGGGCTCGATCACCGACGTGTCGGGCCTCCTGGTCGGGCACCATCAGCGCCTCGACCCCGACGCGTCGCTGGGCGCGGGTTGGGCGTGCGGCACCACCGTCGTGCTCACACCGCCGGGAACGACGGGTGCCGTCGACGTGCGGGGCGGTGCGCCCGGCAGCCGTGAGACCGACCTCTTGGATCCGGCCAACAGCGTCCGCTACGTCGACGCCGTCGTGTTGACCGGCGGGAGTGCCTACGGGCTGGCCGCCGCAGACGGCGTCATGCAGTGGCTCGAACAGCACGACCGGGGCGTGGCCATGGACGGTGGAGTGGTGCCGATCGTGCCTGCCGCGGTGATCTTCGACCTCCCCGTCGGGGGCTGGGGTTGCCGCCCGACCTCGGAGTTCGGCTTCGCCGCTGCGAACGCCGCTGGCGTCGAGGTGCCCGTCGGCAACGTCGGTGCCGGTGTCGGGGCGCGCGCAGGCGCGTTCAAGGGGGGTCTTGGCACCGCGTCGATCAGGCTCGACGACATCGGCGTCACGGTCGGCGCGATCGTCGCGGTGAATTCGGCGGGCAACGTCGCCGACCCTCGCACCGGGCTGCCGTGGATGGCCGATCTGATCGCCGAGTTCAAGCTGACCCCGCCGCCCGGCGACCAGATCGCAGCCTTCGCCCGGCGCAACGACGAAATGTCCCCGCTGAACACCACCATCGCGGTCGTCGCCACCGATGCGGCGCTCAGTGCGGCGGCGTGCCGCCGGGTGGCGATCGCGGCGCAGGACGGCTTGGCGCGCACCATCCGACCGGCGCACACCCCGCTCGACGGCGACACCGTCTTCGCGCTGTCGACGGGCGCCGTGGAGGTCGCCCCGCCATCGGACACGCCCGCGGCGATGTCGCCGGAGACGAAGTTGACGACGAGGGTCGGCGCGGCCGCCGCCGACTGTCTGGCCAGCGCCGTCATGGTGGGCGTGCTCGCCGCCGAGTCGGTGGCCGGAATACCGACTTACCGTGGCATGTTGCCCGGTGCGTTCACGAGCTGAGAAGGGGAGACGTGCTGACCATTCGGCGTGACCTGGTCGAGGCCATGGTGGCGCATGCGCGCGCCGATCACCCCGACGAAGCGTGCGGGGTGATCGCTGGTCCGGACGACTCCGACCGGCCGGAGCGGTTCATCGCGATGGTCAACGCCGAGCGGTCGCCGACGTTCTACCGGTTCGACTCCGGCGAACAGCTCAAGGTGTGGCGTTCGATGGACGACGCCGACGAGGTGCCCGTGGTCATCTATCACTCGCACACCGCCACCGAGGCGTACCCCAGCCGCACCGACGTCAGCTACGCGTCCGAGCCGTTCGCGCACTACGTCCTCGTCTCCACCCGCGACCCCGAGGAACACGAGCTACGCAGTTTCCGCATCGTCGACGGGGTCGTGACCGAGGAACCGGTCACTATCGTCGACCAGTACTAGACCACTAGAGCCAGAAGAACCAGAGGAGCGTCACATGTCCGTTACGGTGTCCATTCCCACCATCCTGCGCACCCACACCGGCGGGGAGAAGCGGGTCACGGCCACCGGCGACACGCTGCAGGCGGTCATCACCGACCTGGAGTCGAACTACTCGGGCATCACCGAGCGCATCGTCGACGGCGGCAAACTGCACCGCTTCGTCAACATCTACGTCAACGACGAGGACGTACGGTTCTCCGGCGGGCTGGCCACCGAGATCGCCGACGGGGACTCGGTGACGATCCTGCCCGCCGTCGCAGGTGGGTGAGCGGGCGAATGACCCGCTATGACTCGCTGCTGGAAGCGCTCGGCAACACCCCGATGGTCGGGCTGCAGAAGCTCTCGCCGCAGTGGGACGACAGCTCCGAAGGTCCACACGTCCGGTTGTGGGCCAAGCTCGAAGACCGCAATCCAACGGGCTCGATCAAGGACCGCCCCGCACTTCGGATGATCGAGCAGGCCGAACGCGACGGACTGCTGCAGCCCGGGTCGACGATCATGGAGCCGACGAGCGGCAACACCGGCATCTCCATGGCGATGGCAGCGCTGATCAAGGGCTACCGGATGGTCTGCGTGATGCCGGAGAACACGTCGATCGAGCGGCGTCAGCTTCTCGAGCTCTACGGCGCGAAGATCATCTACTCGCCCGCCGAGGGCGGCTCGAACACCGCCGTTGCGATGGCCAAAGAACTGGCCGACGAGCATCCCGAATGGGTCATGCTCTACCAGTACGGCAACCCCGCCAATGCGGCCGCCCACTACGAGGGCACCGGCCCCGAGATTCTCGCCGACCTTCCCGAGATCACCCATTTCGTCGCGGGTTTGGGCACCACCGGCACGCTGATGGGCACCGGTCGGTTCCTCAGGGAGAACGTGCCGGGAGTCCAGATCGTCGCGGCCGAGCCGCGCTACGGGGAGGGCGTCTACGCGCTGCGCAACATCGACGAGGGTTTCGTTCCCGAACTGTACGACCCCGAGGTGCTGACGACGCGCTACTCGGTGGGGTCGTTCGACGCCGTGCGGCGCACCAGGGAACTGGTCCAGGTCGAGGGCATCTTCGCGGGCATCTCGACAGGGGCGATCCTGCACGCGGCGCTCGGCATGGCCGCCAAGGCCCGTAAGGCAGGCGAGCGCGCCGACGTCGTGTTCACCGTGTGCGACGCCGGTTGGAAGTATCTGTCGACCGGCGCGTACGCCGGTAGCCTTGATGACGCAGAGGACGCGTTGGAAGGGCAGCTATGGGCATGACGACTGGGGGGCAACGCCAGTGACGAGCCGCCCCGCGACCCCCACCAACAGGAAGCGGCCTGCGTGGATGGTGGGCGGTGCCACGATCGTCAGCTTCGTTGCCCTGCTGTACGTGATCGAGGCCGTCGACCAGGTGTCCGGAGATCGGTTGGAGGACAACGGCATCCGTCCGTTGGAGACCGACGGGTTGTTCGGCATCCTGTTTGCGCCGCTGCTGCACGCCAACTGGGGCCACCTGGTCGCCAACACCGGGCCCGCTCTGGTGCTCGGATTCCTCGTCACTCTGGCTGGCATGTCCCGGTTCATCTTTGCGACTGCGATCGTCTGGATCCTCGGCGGCATCGGCACTTGGCTCATCGGCAACGTCGGCGCCCCGCCGGGGGTGGAGACCAACCACGTTGGCGCGTCCGGGCTGATCTTCGGATGGCTCACGTTCCTCATCGTCTTCGGGTTCTTCACCCGCCACGTATGGCAGATCGTGGTCGGCATCGTCGTGTTCGTCATCTACGGCGGCGTGCTGTGGGGCGCCCTGCCGGGCACCTTCGGCGTGTCCTGGCAGGGGCATCTATGCGGGGGCATCGCGGGCGTGATCGCCGCGTACCTGCTGTCGGGACCGGAGCGCAAGGCCAGGGAACGACGCAAGCGCGGGGCCGCGCCGCAACTGTCGATCTGACGCGCCAAGCCGCTTTGCTGACTGAGGCGTTCACCACAGTGCAGAGCGGACTGGCTCGGCGTCTCGATCGGGATCGCGCCTGCTCCTGGGTCACAATGTGACGCGATGATGAGACTCGCCGGGAAAAGCGGTGATGTTTTCGTCACACGCTGTTGGGGCATGGCAAGCTTGTGTGCGTGCGAATCACCGTGCTGGGGTGTTCCGGTAGCGTTACCGGTCCGGATTCGCCTGCATCGGGTTATCTGCTGACCGCTCCCGACACCCCGCCGCTGGCCATCGACTTCGGCGGCGGCGTCCTCGGCGCGCTGCAGCGTCACGCCGATCCCGGCACCGTCAACGTTCTTCTCTCGCACCTGCACGCCGATCATTGCCTCGACCTTCCTGGGCTGTTCGTCTGGCGGCGCTATCACCCGGCACCGCCCAAGGGTCGTGCGCTGATGTACGGACCCACCGACACGTGGTCGCGCCTTGGTGCTGCGTCCTCGCCGGAGGGCGGCGAGATCGACGACTTCACCGACATCTTCGACGTTCGGCAGTGGGTCGATGCCGAGGCGGTGCAGATCGGTGCGCTGTCGGTGATGCCGCGTCTGGTGTGCCATCCGACGGAGTCCTACGGGATGCGCTTCACCGATCCGTCCGGGGCGACGCTGGTGTACAGCGGCGACACGGGCTACTGCGATCAGTTGATCGACCTCGCGCGCGGCGCCGACGCGTTTCTGTGCGAGGCGTCGTGGACCGACGGCCCGGACCGGCCACCGAACCTGCACCTGTCGGGTGCCGAGGCGGGCCGCACGGCCGCCGAGGCAGGTGTTCACGAGCTGCTGCTGACGCACATCCCGCCGTGGACGTCGCGCGAGGACGTGATCAGCGAGGCCAAGGCCGAGTTCGACGGACCCGTGCACGCCGTGGTGTGCAACGAGACGTTCGAGATCACGGCTCACTAGTCACGGCTCACTGGGCCGTCGCCCGCACCCGTTAGGGTTGGCGGGTGTCCAGACGAGAAGATGGCCGGCTCGACGACGAGTTGCGACCGGTGACCATCACCCGCGGCTTCACCAGTCACCCTGCCGGATCGGTACTCGTCGAATTCGGCCAAACCCGCGTGATGTGCACGGCCAGCGTCAACGAGGGCGTGCCACGTTGGCGCAAGGGCTCGGGCTTGGGCTGGCTCACCGCCGAGTACGCCATGCTGCCCGCCGCCACCCACACCCGTTCGGATCGCGAATCGGTGCGGGGCAAGGTCGGTGGGCGCACCCAGGAGATCAGTCGCCTGGTGGGTCGATCGCTGCGGGCGTGCATCGATCTGGGCGCGTTGGGGGAGAACACCATCGCCATCGACTGCGACGTGCTGCAGGCCGACGGCGGCACTCGCACCGCAGCCATCACCGGGGCGTACGTGGCGCTCTCGGATGCGGTGACCTACCTGTCTGCGGCGGGTCGGCTTTCCGATCCCCGTCCGCTGTCGTGCGCGATCGCGGCGGTGTCCGTCGGCGTGGTGGACGGACGCGTGCGGACGGATCTGCCCTACGAGGAGGATTCGCGGGCCGAGGTCGACATGAACATCGTCGCTACCGACACCGGAACCCTGGTCGAGGTGCAGGGCACGGGCGAAGGAGCCACCTTCCCGCGGACCACCCTCGACAAGATGCTCGACGCCGCGCTGGCGGCCTGCGAGCAATTGTTCGCGATTCAGACTGCGGCCCTCGAACTTCCGTATCCCGGTGTGCTGCCGGAGCCGAAGACGCCGCAGAAGAAGGCGTTCGGAAGCTGACCCGCGCGCGCAAGGAGCAGAGCAGTGGTTGATCTCCTCGTCGCCAGCCGGAACCAGAAGAAGCTGGCCGAACTTCGCCGGGTGCTCGACGCCGCCGGGGTGTCGGGCCTGCGTCTGCTGTCCCTGAACGACGTCGCTCCATTCGACGAGGCACCGGAGACGGGTGCCACGTTCGAGGAGAACGCGTTGGCAAAGGCGCGCGACGCATTCCGCGCTTCCGGTGTGGCCGCGGTGGCCGACGATTCCGGGCTCGCCGTTGACGCGATGAACGGGATGCCTGGCGTGCTGTCGGCGCGCTGGGCCGGGGCGCACGGCGACGACGAGGCGAACCTTCGGCTGCTGTTGGCTCAGCTGGGCGACGTGCCCGACGAGCGCCGCGGTGGCGCCTTCGTGTCGGCGTGTGCGTTGGTGTCCGCGGCAGGCGAGACCGTAGTGCGCGGTGAGTGGGCGGGCGTCATCGCGCGGGGGCCGCGTGGCGACGGCGGTTTCGGGTACGACCCAATCTTCGTCCCCGTGGGGTCGGAGCGCTCGGCGGCCGAGCTCAGCGCCGAGGAGAAGGACGCCGCGTCCCATCGCGGCAGGGCCCTGGCACTACTGGTGCCCGCGCTGCGTGACCTGCTCTGAACGGTCGATCGGCTACAAGTTGAAGGCGGCCTTGATCTGCTTGGTCTGGAAGTGTTCCACGATGATGCCGAGCAGTGGGATGGTGCCCGCGAGAAGCACGCCGATGGTCTTGCCGATGGGCCAGCGCACCTTGACCGACAGGTTCGCCGCGGACAGCAGGTAGACGAAGTACACCCAACCGTGCACGACGCCAATCCAGCTCGGCGGGTCCTCGACCTTGACGATGTACTTGAGCACCATTTCGTAGCAGAGCGCGATCAGCCAGAGGCCCGTCGTCCACGCCAGGATGCGGTAACCGGTCAGCGCCTTGCGGATGGCCTCGACGGACGTCTTCGGCGACGGGTCGGCGGCCGCCGGAGCGTCGGCGGGGGCTTCGGGGTCGGGACTGCTCATGGGGTGGTCCTGTCATCGGTGTTGTCGTTGGCCTTGGCAAGCTCGGCCAGATAGGCGTTGTACTCGCGCAGCGTCGGGTCGTCGTCGGACGGCGTTGCCGCCTTGGGGCGTTCGGGGAGGAGACCCTCGGGGATCTCGGTGGGCTGGCCGTCGCTCGGCTTCGGCGGGGTCTCTTCGTAGCGGACGAATTTGTAGTAGGCGTAGAAGCAGAAGCCTGCGAACATCGGCCACTGGAGGGCGTAGCCGAGGTTCTGGAACGACCCCGACGCCGATTCGTAGCGCGTCCATTGCCACCACGCCAGGGCCAGGCAGCCCGCGGCGCCGAGGAAGACCAACGCGATCAGCGCCGGTCTCCTACGCCGTGTAGTGGACATTCGTCCACGGTACCGCGACGGACTCGGGTCCGATGAACCCCTCTGCGGACCGCATGCTCGCCCCTTCGACGTTCCGGATGTGGGGGATGGTGACCGACGAATTCGTCGGTCGGTGGCGCGGTACTATCGGGCACGCTGCGGGCGTGGCGCAATTGGCTGACGCGCAGGTTTTAGGTACCTGTGTTCGAGAGAACGTGTGGGTTCGAGTCCCACCGCCCGCACTCTGCTAGCTGGTCGCGGCGTCGATCAACTCTTCAGCCGCCGATCTGGCGTACACCAGCGGCGCCTGGTCGTTGAGTGACGTCGCGAGGGCATTGCCTCCGTCGAACAGCACCGCGAGCTGGTGGCCAAGGCGCGACGGATCCCTGGCGCCTGCGGCCGTGGCGACGGTGACGAGGCGATCGACGAACGCGAGCTTGTGGGTCCGTACCAGCTCGTCGACGGTCGTCAATTCTCCTGCGCTCTCCACTGCCGCGTTGTGGAAGGGGCAGCCGCGGAAGCGTCCGGTGGGCATCGGCTCGAAGATCGCGAGAAGTCGGCTGCGAGGTGCTCCCTCGGTGTCGAGCGCCCGCTCGTAGGGTGATCCCCCTGCTGCGTCGATCCGCCCCAGGTACTCTTCGACGAGCCCTACCTTGCTCGGAAAGTGTTGGTAGAAGGTTCGTTTCGAGACGTGGGCCTCTCTGGCGATGCGGTCGACCCCCGTGGCGTGGATGCCGGCGCGGTAGAAGAGCCTCGCCGAGGCAGTCAGGATCCGCTCGCGGGCCCCTCTCCCGCCCCGGCTGGGCGTGGGCGTCTGGCTCATCGTCGAACCATACCGCTCGGTTTACTTCCAGCGAAAGCACTTGTACGGTCGAGAGGCTTAGTAAACCGATCTGTACCCAGCCTTCGGAGAGGAACCATGACCGAATCGACTGAGCCCACCGTCCTGGTGATCGGCGCCGGGGCACACGGCGGCACCGGCACCCGCGTCGTCGAGCAACTGCTGGCGCACGGCCGCCACGTCCGCCTGTTCCTACGGTCCCGCGGTGAGCACGTCGACCGCCTCGTCGACAAGGGCGTGGAGGTGATCATGGGCGATCTGATGGATCGCCGGACCCTCGTCGACGCGGTTCGCGGCGTCGATGCCGTCTACTTCGCCTATCCGATCGCGGCGGGTGCCATCCCTGCGGCGGCGAACTTGGCGTCGGTGATCCGCGCCGAAGGGCTATCCCCCCACCTGGTTGTGATGTCGATGGGGCCGAGTGCGGCGAATAGCCCGAGCGCGCTGGGGCGCGCGCAGTTCGTCGCCGAGGAGATCTTCACCTGGGCCGGCCTCGACCCGACGGTCCTCAGGGTCGCCGCGTTGTTCTTCGAGAACGTGCTGGTATTGCACGGCAACGAGATTCGCCACACTGGCCGCTTCGGGAACAGCTTCGGGACGGGCCAGGCGCCGTGGATCAGCGGACGCGATGCCGCCGATCTGGCCGTCGCGGCACTAGTGGATCCGGACCGCTTCGCCGATGACAAGGTCAGCTACCCGTCGGGCGCGGAGTTGCTCAGCCACGTCGAGGTGGCGGAGGTGATCAGCGCGGAGACGGGCAGCGACGTCGAGTTCGTGCCCGTCTCCCAGCAGGAGTGGCAGTCGACCCTGGAGGGCGCCGCGAAGAATTCCCCGGGCGTCGTCAACGCGGCAATGGCGCAACACATCTCGGCAGTGGGGGCGCAACTCGCACGGCGCGATGGGGCGGCAATCCCGCCGAATTCGCAACGGCTTCGGGAGATCATCGGCCACGCCCCGATGTCATTCGCGGAATTCATCCGCGAGCACCGCGAGGAATTCCTCCCAGCTCCGCCACCGGAGGCCGGATCGTGACCGACGTGCTCGGCTACCGCACGTTCGTCTCGCCACCGATACCGGTGGTGGGTGCGGGCACCGTACCCAACGGCGACCCACGAATGTTCTCGCCGATCACCACCACGTTGATCACCGGGGCCGGGGCAGCCGTCCTGGTCGACCCGCCGCTGACGATCGCCCAGGCCGCGGCGGTCGGTGACTGGATCGAGTCCTCCGGCAAGGAGTTGCAGGCGATCTACGTCACCCACGGCCACGCCGATCACTGGTTCGGCAGCGCCCCACTCATCGAGCGGTTCCCGGGAATCACCATCTTCGCGATGCCGGGCACGATCGGCGAGATGAAGATGCACGCGACGGCCACCTTTCGAGCAGCGTTGTGGGACAAACAGTTCCCCGGTCAGCTGCCCGACACAGACGCCGTCCGGCCCGTCGTTCCGCCAGCAGGCCGGCTCGAGTTGGAAGGCCAGGAGTTGATCGCCGTGGAAGTCGGACATACCGACACCGAAGAGACCACGGCGCTGCATGTGCCCTCGATCGGTCTCTTGGTCGCCGGCGACGTCGTCTACAACAACGTCCACCAGTACCTCCGCGAAGCGGACGGCGACGGCATAGAGCAGTGGCTGGCAGCCCTGGACACCGTGGAAGCGCTGCGTCCTCGGCGGGTCGTATGCGGACACAAGGACGTGAGCAAGCCCGACGATCCGCGCACGATCGACGAGACCCGTCAGTATCTCGTCGACGCGCAGAAACGCCTCGCTCAGCAGCCGACGGACCTCGAGTTCTTCGATGCCATGCTCGCGGACTACCCCACGCGGCTCAATCCCGGCGCCCTGTGGTCCAGTGCCGTCGCCCTGCTCGGGGACCCCTAGTTGCTCGCGGTCTTGAACCGGTTCCGGTAGGCGCTCGGCGTGATCCCGAGCTCGCGATGGAACAGGCGTCGCAAGGATTCACTGGACCCCAGGCCGGTCCGCTCGGCGACCTGATCCAGGGATGCGTGTCCGCTGGTGAGCATGGCGCAAGCCGCTTCAAGGCGGGTGCGGTCGATGAAGTGTTGTGGGGTGTGGCCGGTTTCGGCGAGAAACAGCCGTGACAGGTGCCGGGAGCTGATGCCCACCGTCGCCGCCAAGCTGGTCAGGGTGTGGTTGCGCTCGGGGTCGGTGGTGATGGCGTCCATCACGTCGCGAACGACGGAGTTGTTGGTGGGCAGCGCATCCAGTCGCACGCTGAACTGCGACTGATCACCCGGGCGGGCCATGAACACGACGAGGTCCCTGGCGACGTCGCGGGCGAGCGCGGGACCGTAGTCGTGTTCGATCAGCGACAGGGTGAGGTCGATGCCCGCCGTCACCCCGGCCGAGGTGACGTACGCCCCGTCGGTGACGAACAACGATGCCGAGTCGACGGTGACGTCGGGAAAGCGGGCGGCGAGCTGACGTGCCAGTTTCCAGTGCGTGGCCGCCCGTCGGCCGTCGAGGAGTCCAGTCGCCGCCAGGGGAAAGGCACCCGCGCAGATGGACACCGTCCGCGCGCTGCGCAGCGCGAGGGTACGGACGGCGTCGACGAGGGTGGCGTCGGTGATGCTCGCCTGCCAGTTCGGCGATCCCGGCACCAACAGCGTGCCGATGCGCTCCGGCAGATCGTCGACACCGGCATCCGCTCCGTGTCGGGCGCCCGAACTGGCCACCACGTCCGCTCCGGTGATCGAGGCATGCGTGATCCGGTAGGCCGACCCGAAGGAGTTGGCGGATGCGAATGCATCGATCGGACCGGTGACGTCGAGCATCTGGACGTCGTCGTACAGCAGCACGACGACGTCGTGCGGTTCGGTACCCAGGCTCATCGGCGGCCCTCCAGTCGACCAGTGTCCACATCTGAGGGTTTCATGGCCACCTTCGACGCGGCGGTGCCCTCGGGATCGGCCGATAGTCGAATCAATCGATCGACGGCCCCGTCGATCATCGGTTCGGAAGGACGGGTTTCATGACTGAGATCATCGCGGGAGTCTCGATTCCCGACAGTGCGCTGGTAGCCGACGCCACGGCGCTGATTCGGGACACCACGAACGACTTGATATTTCACCACTCTCGCCGGGTCTACCTGTTCGGCAGCCTGCAGTCCCGTCGGCTCGGAATCACCCCGGACGCCGAACTGCTATACGTGGCGGCCTTGTTTCACGACACCGGTCTGGTCGCGCCGTACCGTGGCACGGCGCAGCGGTTCGAGATGGACAGTGCCGACGCGGCAAGGGACTTCCTGGCCGCGCACGACATCACCGGCTCGGATGCCGACGTGGTCTGGGCGGCGATCGCATTGCACACCACCCCTGAAGTGCCGTACGCAATGCATCCGGTGATAGCCGCGACGACGGCAGGCGTCGAGACCGACGTTCTGGGAATCCGGTTGGAGGCAGCCACATCGGCCGAGATCGACGCGATCACCGCCGTGCATCCGCGGCCGAACTTCAAGGCCGAGATCCTGCAGGCCTTCAACGACGGGTTCAAGGACCGGCCGGACACGACGTTCGGCACCGTCAACGCCGACGTGCTTGAGCACTTCGTGCCGGGGTTCCGTCGCACCGACTTCGTCGACGTCATCAAGAACTCCGCGTGGCCGGAATAGCCGCACTCGGTCGGCACCACCGCCCGCAGTGGCAGGTCCAAGCCGAGACGCGCCCGGGTGGCTACGGACTGATGCAGCGCGCTACCTGCCGAACCGCTTCAACACCTGACGCGCCAGGCTCGGCGACTTGCCCGTCGCGGGCTGGCGGTCGGCGTAGGGCCACGGCTGATTGCGCTCGGGAACCGACGTGGCCCGGGCCTGCTTGAGCTGCATCCGCAGGTGCTGCCGAAGCTCGTGCAATTCCGGATCGGTCCACCGGTTGTCGGCCTCGACCGGATCGCTGGACAGGTCGTAGAGCTCCCACTGGTCGTCGAGCGGGTCGGTGCGGTACTCGTCGCCCCCCAACCCGTTCGATGCCAGGTGTCGGACACCGGGCTCGGTCCACGTGGCCGGATCGTCGAAGGTGCGCACCAGCTTCCACAGATGCCCGAAACCGCCGGGTGCGTCCACGTCCTCGACCCGCACCACCAAGCCCTCGAAGTTGGACGCGACGTGCGCCGGAACCCGGATACGCAGCGGCACCGGAGGATTCACGGTCTGCCCCAACTGCCGCGCCGCACCAGAAGCGCCGGTATCACCCTCGAGCACGTTGTCGCGGGTCATCAGATAGACGGCCCGGCCATCGTCGGCAGGTGCTCCGTCGACCACCGGCATCAGGTCGCGTCCAGGGAGCGGATGCACCTCGGAGAACGACTCGGCCAGTTCCGCAGCGACGCGCTCCACGTCGATGCCCGCCGCGCCCAACAACGTCGGCACGATGTCGACGTGCGACGTTGGCGCCGAGACGACTCGAGCCTTGGTCGCGCCCTCACCGACGCGGGCGACGATGAACGGCACGCGGGTGGCCTCGTCGTACAGGTTGAACCACTTCTGGTGCAAGCCACCGTGCGCGCCGAGCAGGTCACCGTGGTCGGACGTCCGCACCAGCACGGCATTCTCGGAGCCACCCTCGGTCACCGCGCGCCGCACCCGTTCCAGCGGCTCGTCGACCTCGGCGTGCAGTCGGTAGTACAGGTCGCGGTATTGCTGCGCATTGCGCTTGTAACCACGCCCGATCGCGGGAGCCGGTCCATATCCGGAGTAGTACGCCTCGCGAAATGCGATCTGTGCCGCGGGCTTGGTGCGCAAGTCCTCGTCGGCCGTGGGGGCGGCGGGAACGTGGGGCGGATCCAAGGTCGCGGAGGGTTCCACCGGGCTGCGCCGCTGCCACGCCGGAAAGAGCACGATGTCATGAGGATTGACGAAGCTGGCCACCAGGAGGAACGGGCGCAGCGCGTCCGCATCACCGGCGCGGCGTCGCTCGTACCGGTCGCTCAGCCAGGCGACGATCCGGTCGGCGAACAGCGGGTCGCGCCGAAAACCGCTGTTGGCCATCGCCGCTCCGTGCGGCTCCGGTCCCACCCACCCCGAGAAGCCGTACGCGTCGAGGCGATCGGCGTCGAGGTAGCGCTGAACGGCGGCGTGGTCGACGACTCCGTCGTCGTCATTGGTGGCCAGCGGCCCACCCGTCGCCGGGTCCTCCAGATCGGCGTGCGAGATGTGCCACTTGCCGTCGTAGTGGGTGTCATAGCCCGCGGCGCGGAACCAGTTGCCAAGGGTGGGAACCTCGCCCGCGCGCAGCCAGCGCAGCCGCGAATCGTCGAAACGCTTGCCGATGCCGTCGGTCTGGGTGACGCCGTGCAGGTCCGGGAACTGCCCGGTGAAGATCGTCGGCCGACTCGGCACGCACGCCAAGGAACCGGTGTAGTGACGGGCGAAGCTCACTCCGTTCTCGTCGAACCAGCGACGATTGGCCAGCGTGCGTTGCCGCCAGGCGAGCACGTCCGCCGACTCGTACGGGGGGACGGCGCGCTCCTCGTCGGTCATCAGAATCACGACGTCGGGTTGCGCATGCGAGGAGCCAATTGGCCGAAGGTCAGACATGGGTGTTCTCCAATCGTCGAGCCAGCCCTGCGAGCATCGAAGTGGATTCCTTGGCCATGCCGAGGCAGATGACCCACTCCGCCGCCCGCGCCACGGGATCGTTGCCGATCGCCACCGTGCTGGTGATCGTCACCGTCGTCGCCGCGCCGGACGCCTGTAGCGTCCAGCGATTGGCGACGTGCTTGAGCCGCCTGGGTAGGCCGGCGATGTCGTAGGCCAGCGCAGTGGGCGGGTCGAACTCGGTGATCCGTTCGACGAGCGCGTTGCGGCCCATCTGCACGCGACGGGTGGTGCCGATGGCGAGGCCGTCGGGGCCGTGGGTGAGGATGCAGGAGTGGTCGACGTTCCCGGCCCACGAGCTCAGGGCGCCGAAATCGGCAAGCACGTCCCAGATCGTCCGTAGCGGGGCGTTGATCGACCGGCTGCGCTTAATCCGTCTCCCGTCGCTTCGCACGCCAGGAATGTCCCCCACTCAGCCATCCAACACCATGCGCCGTTCAGATCATGTCGTTTCGGGTCAGCCACCGCATCACCGGCCAGCCGACGAACACGGGCAGCCAGCAAGTCAGCACACGGTAGAGCAGCACCGAGGGGACCGCGATCGCGGCGCTCACCCCGAACGCCGCCAGACCACCGATGAGGGCGGCCTCGACGGCGCCGACGCCGCCGGGGGTCGGAGCCGCCGACGCGAGCGTGCCGCCGATCATGGTGACGACCGTGACGGTGACGAAGGTGGTGTCGCCACCGAACGCATGCACACTGGCCCACAGCGCGAGCGCGGCGCCCAGAGTGGTTGCGGCGCAACCGGCGACGATGATCGCGCACCGCTTCGGCTCACGCACCAGGTCGACGAGCTCGCCGCCAACCTCCTTCAGACGGGGGCGCACCGCCATGCCGAGCCAGCGCCGCAGCTTCGGCACGAACGTGAACGTACCGACGATGCCGAGCGCCACCCCGCCGAGAAGGTAGAGCACCGTAGTGCTCGGGACGAAGTGCTCAAGGTTCGCCGACGTCCCCGCAACGACGCTGAAGAGGATCAGCAATCCGACGTGGGTGATCACCTGCACCGACTGCTGCAGCGCCACCGCGGCGGTAGCACGCACGGTGCCGAGCCCACCCTTTTGCAGAAACCGGGTGCTCAGCGCAAGGCCGCCGACGCCCGCCGGGGTCGTGGTCGCCGCGAAGGTGTTGGCCACCTGCATGATCGTCAGGTTGCGAAAGCTCACCGACCCCGATGCGCAGGCCCACAGCGCGGCCGCCGCGCCGACATAGGTCAGCGCCGACACGGTCAATCCGAGCAGCGCCCACCACCAGTTGGCCGTTCTCAGTTCGGAGAAGAACGCGGGCACCGTGCTGATGAACGGGTAGGCGACGTAGACCAACGCGACCAGCAGCACCAGCTGGATCATCTGGGTGCGGGTGAAACGGGTGATCGTCTCGGCCTTGATCTGGTCGGCTCCGGTCTGATGCATCACCTCGGCGCGCGCGGACTCAATCACGGTGGCGGGGTCGGACACCGATTCGCGGATGTGTCTCGGCACGGCGGACTTCGTCAACCGGCGGGACGCGTCCAACACGGCGGCGGCACCGAATTCCCCGATCGCCGCACGCACGGCGGGTTGGGCTCCGAAGATTGCCGTGGTGGTGACCAACAGCGTCGCAACGTCGGCCTGCAGTAGGACGGCGGTGGCACCGTATTCGGCACTTCCGAAGCCGCCGAAGAGCGCACCTCCGTCGTCGATGGTGATCTCCTTGCCACGTAGGTCGCCATGGGAGATCTGATGGCCGTGCAGCACGCCGAGGGCCTGCCACACGGGTGTCACCAACGATTCGTCGGCCGAGGACTGATCGATCGCGACGCCCCGGGCTGGGCTGTGCGCGTACAGCGTCCAGCCTCGGTCGAGCGCAGCCAGCGCCACCGTGGTGTTGTTGGCGAGGCCCAGCTCACCGATCGCGATGGCCATCAGGCCGCGGTGCTCGACGGCGCGCCGCATCGAGGCGTGCAGGGGCGCGGTTTCGCTGTTGCGCAATCGAAGTCGTCGCCAGATCTGGCGGACGATGCCGCCGCTGCGCTGGTTCGGGCCGTACAACTCGACGATGGTCCTCGACGCCTCGTCGACGTCGGAGTCCTCACACGATGCCCACAGCACCAGCGGTCCCGGCCCGGCGGGCCGCACCACCGTCAGTCCCGTCACCAGGCAACCGCGCTTGACCATCGCCCGCACGGCGCCGTCCAGCGGCACTTCCAGCGCGGGAGTTCCCACGACCAGGACGGTCAGGGCGCCGACGAACCATCCGACGGCAAGTCCGAGCAGGGAACGTGCAGGCACCACCGCGCTGACCACGAGATGGATCGGGACGAACGCCAGCAGCAGCGCCCACCACCACCGGCGCCAGCGGGCGGGCAGCCACGGCGCGGACACCGTCAGCACCGCAGCCAGCATCGCGATCCACCGCGGATCGTCGAGGAATTGGGACAGCAGGGTGTCCAGCCGATCGTTGAGGTCGAAGTGCCAGCGCGGCGCGGCGAAGCCGCTGGAGTTGAACGACAGCGCGACAACGGCGATCAGGCCCGCCGCCCCGTACGCGGCGAGTAACCGCCACTGCCGTGCGGTGACGAGACCGATGAAGATCATGAACGGCAGCGCCAGGATCGCGATGCCGTAGGCCAAGTACACCAAGTTGGACTGGGTGGGCGTCAGCACACCGACGATGCTCGAGATGGACCGCTCGAGCGCCACCCAATCGTTGCGGGTGATCAGCGAGCTGGTGATCACCGCCGCCAGGAAGACGAATGCAAGGGTCAACCGGAAGATGTCATTGGTCCGACGGATCAACGGTTGCAGCAGGTCGCCGGATACGGCCACCTCGCGTCCGTCAACTCGCATGTACCAGGGTCTCCCGGATCGCCGTCATGCCGCAGAGTCAGCGGCCCGCGGCCAACCTATCCCAGGTCGGGACGTGCGCCGGGCATTGTCGGACCGGGCTACATGTGCGTGCCACCGTCGACGCGCACCTCGGTGCCGGTGACCCAGTGGGCCTCTGGCGAGCCGAGCATCGCCACCACCGCGGCCACCGCGTCGGGTTTGGCGAACATGTCGCCGTCCTCGGTGGGCAGCACGGATCGGATCTTGCCGAGCAACGAGAAGTCCACGTCCGCAGGCAGACCGGGGCCGACGCTCTGCCGTGACGCGCCGACGCCGTCGGTCATCCCCGACGAGATCGAGCCGGGCTGTACGCAATTGAACCGGATCCGGTCCTTGCTGAACTCCAGTGCCAAGGCATGCGTCATCGCCTGAATTCCACCCTTGGATGCGGCGTAGGCGGCCATGTAGGGGTGGGCGAAGCCCGCCGAGGTGCTGCTGAAGTTGACGACGGCGGGGGAGTTGCCGAGCCGCAGCGGCGGGATCGCCTCCCTGGTGACCAGGAACGTCCCGAACAGGTTGACCCTGATCACGGTCTCGAAGTCGGCGAGGGTGGTGTCGGCGAAGTGTGAGGACCGCAGGATGCCCGCGGCGTTGACCAGGGTGTCCAGCCCGCCCATCGCGTCGAGCGCGGTCGCCATGGCGGCCCTGACGGACGCCTCGTCGCCGACGTCCATCAGGACCGTCGACAACCGCTCGCCGTACGCACCGGACTTGGCGACGGTGTCGGTCAAACCCGCGTCGCTGACGTCGGCGGCGACGACCAGGCCTCCCTCGGCGAGGATGCGCAGCACGGTGGCCTGGCCGATGCCGGACCCTCCGCCGGTGACGAGGACGCGGCGGTCGGCATAGCGATCAGCGGAAGTCGGCATGGGGCGATGATGCTCCACCGCGATGTCGATGTCCGGCTATTCGGGCTCGACGCCTGCCATGTGCAGCGCGGCGAGGTGGCTGAACAACATCGACGCCCCGATGGGGTTCCCGCCCCCCGGGTAGGTGGTGCCGCTCACCGCAGCCATCGTGTTGCCTGCGGCGTAGAGGCCGCCGATGGGCTGTCCTGCGGCGTCGAGGACCCTGGCGTGCACGTCGGTGCACAGACCTCCCTTGGTGCCGAGATCCGACAGGCCGAAAGCCGCGGCGTGATAAGGCGGCTCGACGATCGGCACCAGTGGCGACGCGCCGCCGGTGAACGCGCGGTCGTAGGCCTCGTCACCACGGCCGAAGTCGGCGTCGGAGCAGGCCGCCGCGAACTCGTTGAAGCGCGCGACCGTGGCGAGCAGGTTCTTCGGTGGCACGCCGATCGCGTCGGCCAACCCGGCCAGCGTGGCGGCGGTGTGCCAGAGCCCCGCCTCGCGGTAACACGCCGTGTCGACCATCGACACGCTCGTCGACCTCACCGGAGGAACTTCTCCCTCGGTGTCGTCATAGACCATCCAGAATGGCAGTTCCATTGCCCCCGAGCCGATTCGGTCGAGCACCGTCCGGCCCAGCCGGTCGTAGGGTCCGGACTCGTTGACGAACCGCCTGCCGTGGGAGTCGATGAAGATGCCGCCGGTGAACCACAGCGAGAACGTCGAACGGCCGTCGGGGTGAGTCAGACCCGGTGACCACCACGCCTGATCCATGAGGTCGGTGGCCGCCCCGGCGCGAATGGCGGCCCGATGCGCCAGGCCGGTATTGTCCGGCGCGCCCATCGAGTCCGCTACCCGCCCCGGGACGCCATACGCGGCGCGCATCTCGGGGTTCTGCTCGAATCCGCCTGCGGCCAAGAGGACTCCGCGGCGCGCGCCGATTCGCACCTCGTTGCCGCCGCGTCGGGCGAGCACGCCGAGGACGGCGCCGTCGGAGACGATCAGGTCGGTCAGCGGTGACTCGAGGTGCACCGACACGTCCGGGTACCGCCGCATCGCGGCGAGGAAGCGTCCGATCAGAGCGCGGCCACCGGTGAGCAACTCCGGTGCCGCCACCCCGAGGCGTTCGTTGTCGAGCGGACCTCGCACCCGGTCGGCGTGTTCGCCCAATGCGCAGGCCGGTAGTGCCCTTGCCACGATGTGCCGCAACCCATCTCGTCGCGCGCCCCGAACACTGCCGAAGTAGTCCGGCCAAGGCAGCACCTTGAACGCGAAGGAGTCGTCCTCCTCGAGGTACTCGACGAGCCGGGCGCCACCGCGCACGTAGGTGTCCTGCAGCTCGCGTGGCGTTCGGTCGCCGACGACCGCGTGAAAGTAGGCGAGGGCGTCGGCGATGGTGTCGTCGCTGCCCGCCCGTCGCAGCACGGGGTTGCAGGGGAACCACATTCCGCCGCCACCCGAGAACGCCGTCGTGCCACCGAACTTGTCACCTCCCTCCAGCAGCGCGACGGACAGTCCCTCTCGGGCCGCGGTGTAGGCGCCCGCCACACCGCCACCCGAGCCGACGACGACTACGTCGACGAGTTGGTCCCACTCCGGCGTCACCATCACCAAGCCCTAACTCCGCAGCGTGAATCCGGCATCGAGCGGCCACGAGGTACCCGTGATGAACTCCGCGGCGTCGGACACCAGCCATGCCACGGCGGCGGCGATCTGCTCGGGCCGGACCAGGGCGATGGGCAGCGCGTTCCGCTGCGACGCCAGCCACGGGTCACCCGCGGCGGACAGTGCCATCGTCGTCTCGTTGAGGATCATGTCGGTCGCCACCCCACTCGGATGGATCGCGTTCACCCGGACCGAATGCGGAGCCAACTGCATCGCCCAGCCCTGCATCAGGGCGACCAGTCCGCGTTTGGACGCCGCATAGGCTTGCAGCCCTGGACGTTCGGTGCCCGAGGCCTTGATGCCCTGCGTCGAGCTCACCAGCACGATGGACCCGCCACGGCCGCCTGCGATCAGCGCGGGGATGGCGGCGTCGACGGTGTTCCACGCCCCGATCAGGTTGACGTCGACGACGTCTCGGAAGACCCTCCGCGGATCGTCGGCGGCAGTCATGCGGATGATCCCCGCGTTGGCGATGACGACGTCGAGACGACCGAACTCGGCCAAGCCGTCCGCGACGGCCGCGTCCACCGCATCGGGATCACGGACGTCGGCGCGGCGGGCGAGGATCCGACGCCCCTGCCCCTCGACCAGCTTCACCGTGGCGGCGAGGTCCTCCTCCGTCGCGCCCGGGTAGTCCGTGGAGTCGAACTCCGCGCACACGTCGACGGCGATGACGTCGGCACCCTCGCTTGCGAGCTTCACGGCGTGAGCCCGGCCCATGCCGCGCGCCGCGCCGGTGACGAGGGCGACCTTGCCCGCCAGATTCGCCATTTCCCGAAGACAACCAGCCGGGCCCACCGATGTCAACGATGGCTAATCTCGGACCGTGACATCACACTGGTCGCCGAACCGACTCGGCAATCTGACGGGCAAGCGCATCGTCGTCACCGGCGCCACCAACGGTGTCGGCCTCGCCACCGCGCGCGCCCTGACGCGCGCCGGTGCGCACGTCATCCTCGCGGTGCGCAACCTGGAGTTGGGCGCGGAACGCGCCGCCGAGATGGGCGGGGAGACCTCCGTCCTCAAGCTCGACCTCGCCGACCTGTCGTCGGTGCGGGCGTTCCCCGAGCTGTTCGAGGGTGACGTCGACGTCCTGATCAACAACGCCGGGTTGGTGGCACAGAACCGCACGGAGACCGTCGACGGATTCGAGTCGACGCTGGGCACCAACTTCCTCGGGCCCTTCGCGTTGACGAACCTGTTGTTCGGAAGGGTGCGCTCGCACATCGTCAACGTCGGCTCCGACGCGCACAAGTCGGCGACCATCCATCTCGACGATCCCCATCTGCGCACGCGGAAGTGGTCGGCGTTCCCCGCCTACGCCCGCTCGAAGCTGGCGGTGATGCTGTGGGGGCTGGAACTCGACCGACGGCTGCGTGTGGCGGGTTCGCCGATCACCAGCCAGCTGACCCATCCCGGCTGGGTCGCGTCGAACCTCTCGAACCTCTCCGACAACCGTCGGATGGCCGCCTTCCACAAGGCGGTGCGGGCGGTGGGCAAGGTCTTCGCCAACGACATCGACGCCGGGGCCGCGCCGACGCTCTACTGCATCAATGAACCGATTCCGCCGGGTAGTTACGTCGGCATCGACAGCAGGTTCGGGTTGAAGGGCGGTCCGACGCTGAGCGGGCGCAGCGCTACCGCATGCGACTACGAGATGGCCGCCAGGCTGATCGAATTCGCCGAAGGGGAGACCGGCACGACGCTTCCCGGGTAAGGCCCGTCAGCCCCGCGCCAGCGCCCACCGGATGCCGCCCACCAGCGTCAGCCCGGCCAGCCGTACCGCGGTGGCCTCGACGGGGGGAAGGTAGGGCAGCCGCAGTGGCCGCCGCGCCCACGCGGGCAGCATGGCCACCGACGTCACCGCCAGCGCGGCGTACGGTGGCCTGGCCAGCAGCGGAAGCGGCGGCGTGAGCAGCAGGAACCTGGCCGCGTCGCGGGCCGCCGGGGTGCTGCGCAACTCGGGTCGGTAGGCCTCGACGCGCGCCTTGAGTTCCCGCTCGCTGCGCGGCGGGTCGGTCACCCCGAGGGCGGAGGCGACGCGGGCGGTGTCCGCGACGTACTCGTCGCGACCCTCCTGATCCAACGGCCTTGAGCCGTAGAGCTGATGCGCAAGAAGGAAACTGTCCACCTCGGCGACGTGCACCCATTCGAGCAGGTGCGGATCGGAGGCGTGATAGACCCGCCCGTCCGCCGCCGTGCCGTGCACCCTGCGGTGGATGCCCCTCACCTTGTCGACGGCCCGTTGGGCGTCGTCGGCCGGTCCGAAGGTGGTCACCGCGAGGAAGGTGCTGGTGCGCTGAAGCCGACCCCACGGGTCACCGCGATAATCGGAGTGGTCGGCGACACCGGCCATCGCCAGCGGGTGCAACGACTGCAGAAGCAGGGCGCGCAGCCCACCGACGAACATCGAGGCGTCGCCGTGCACGCGTCTGATCGGTCGGTCCGTCGGAAACCAGCGCGGCCCGGGTGTGTCATGGATGCGCGCCCGGTTCGCGGGCCCGTCGGGGCCCGCCACCATGCCGAACAGTCGTTGGCCCAAGCTATCTCGCACGTCGGTCAGACTTGGCAGCGCCACGACCTCGAATCTACGCCTGGTTCGCGAGTCGACGTCTCACCGTGAACTGCGCTCGCCTGCCTTGGCGCGACGTGCCGCCGCGTGCACCGACGACACGATGCGCGGCATCGCGGTGGCGTCATACCAACGCAACCAGGTGGCGGTCTCGTTGGCGTAGCGCTGAACGTCGTCGGCGTCCGCTTCGGTCGGGCGACGATGCGGGGCGGCGAAGTGGACGGTGACCGCCCCGGTCACCAGGCCGTCGGGAGCGCACAGCGGCGTCGAGAACACCGACCGGACCCCGGCCTCGAGCACCATTCGCCGATCCTCGGCGGTGTAGATCGAGGAGGTCTCGACGTCGTCGACGAACGTCTGGCACCGGTATTCCATCGTTGTGCCGCAAGCGGTTCCGGTGTCGTCGAGATAGCTGAAGTGATCGAGGAAGTCCCTCGAGAAGCCGCGCTGGTTCTCGATGACGAGACCACCGTGCACGGTGTCCCGCAATTGAACGGCGCCGAAGTCCGCGCCGAGGAGCGTGGTGGCGGACTGCAGCAGATCCCGCAACACCAGGGAACGATTCGGCTGAGCGCCGTAACCGCGCTCGGTGAACGACAACGGCGGCGGCTTCGAACGCCTCGTTCGCCGCGAGCCCCTGCCGAACTCGCCCGACGAGAGGATCGCCGCAGCCACCGAGCGGAGCTTGACGTTGTGAGTCTGCGACGCCTTCTGCAGGGCGCTGAATCCGAGGCCCGCATCGGCCAGGCCGTGTTCACGCTGCAGCCGTTCGATCGCCGAACTGATCGTCCTGCGCGACAACACGCCGACCCTGGGGATGTCCTCACCCAACTCGAAGTCGGCAGCGTCGTCTAGGGAGCCCCGCAAATCCGTGCCCTGCCCTTCATGCGAGCGGCGTTGTGAGCGACGGCCAGAGGCTGCGGTCTCAACCGTCGCTGGTGTCGAACTCAACCTACACGCGAGAGCGGGCATCAATGCTGGTAAATGGCACAAATCGTGGTTGACGACGATGGCAGGCGCCCGTCGGCGAGGCGTAGGTTCAGCCCGCCCGCAGCGGTCCGCGTTTGCCACGGCACACTCGGGAGAGCACCACCGCGTTCGTGCGGCATCACCGTCCTCGGCGCCGGCGGCGTCCAGATCGGAGCAGAGCATGCGTGAGACCGTCATCGTCGGGGCCGTCCGTACGCCCGTCGGCAAGCGCAACGGTGCGCTCTCCGGCCAGCATGCCGCCGATCTGTCCGCGGTGGTGTTGACCGAACTCGCCGAACGGACGGGCATCGATCCCAACGTCATCGATGACGTCATCTGGGGGTGCGTCTCCCAGGTCGGCGACCAGTCGAGCAACATCGGCCGCTTCGCGGTGCTTGCGGCGGGCTGGCCGGAACACATCCCCGGCACGACGGTGAACCGGGCCTGCGGGTCCAGCCAGCAGGCGCTCGACTTCGCGGTGCACGCCGTGATGTCGGGCCAGCAGGACGTCGTCGTCGCGGGTGGAGTGGAGGTGATGAGCCGGGTGCCCCTCGGTTCCGCCCGCGCCACCGGCATGCCGTACGGGCCGAAAGTCCTTGCCCGGTATGATGATTTCTCGTTCAACCAGGGGCTCTCCGCCGAGCTGATCGCCACCAAGTGGAACCTGTCCCGCACCCGACTCGACGAATACTCCGCGCAGTCCCACGACCGGGCAGCGGCCGCGCAGGACGCGGGCGCCTTCACCGACCAGATCGTCCCGATCTTCACCGAGGGTGACGTCGTCGCGGCCGACGAGGGCATCCGGCGTGGCACCTCGGTGGACAAGCTCGCCGGGCTGAAGCCGGCCTTCGCCGAGGACGGCGTGATCCACGCGGGCAATTCCTCGCAGATCTCCGACGGTGCCGCCGCACTCCTGGTGACCACGTCCGAGACCGCTCTCAACCTGGGGCTGACGCCGCTGGTGCGATACCGCGCCGGTGCCGTCACCGGCGCCGACCCGGTGCTCATGCTGACCGGTCCGATCCCCGCGACGAAGAAGGTGTTGCACAAGGCGGGCGTCGGCATCGACGACATCGGCGTGTACGAGGTGAACGAGGCCTTCGCCCCGGTGCCGCTGGCCTGGCTGGCCGACACCGGCGCCGACGAGGCGCGCCTCAACCCGCTGGGCGGGGCGATCGCGCTGGGCCATCCGCTAGGCGCCTCGGGTGCGGTGCTGATGACCCGGATGATCCATCACATGCGCGACAACGGAATTCGGTACGGGCTGCAGACCATGTGCGAAGGTGGCGGCACCGCGAACGCGACCGTCGTCGAACTCATCGGCTAGAGGAAGAGAGATCCGCATGCGCCGCGACCTGTTCACCGAGGACCACGAGGCGTTCCGCCAACTAGCACGCGAGTTCGTCGAGAAGGAGGTCGTGCCCAACTACGCCGAGTGGGAGAAGGGCGGCCGGATGCCCCGCGAGGTGTTCGCGCACATGGGCGAACTGGGGCTGATGGGCATCGCCATCCCCGAGGAGTACGGCGGCGGAGGCATCCCGGACTATCGGTACAACGTCGTCATGCAGGAGGAGGCGGCGCGCGCGCTGGTCACCCTGTCCACGGTGCGCACTCAACTCGAGGTGATCCTGCCGTACTTCCTGCACTACGCGAACCACGAACAACGGCAACGCTGGTTCCCCGGGCTCGCGGCGGGCACCCTGCTGACCGCCGTGGCGATGACCGAGCCGGGAACGGGGTCGGACCTTGCGGGCATGCGCACGACGGCCGTCCGCGACGGGGATGACTACGTGATCAACGGTGCGAAGACGTTCATCACCGGCGGGATGCAGGCCGACCTCGTCGTGGTCGTGGCCAGGACGTCGACCGATCGGGACAACCGACGAAACGGGTTGACGCTCTTCGTCGTCGAGGACGGCATGCCCGGCTTCACCCGCGGGCGTGAACTGGAGAAGATGGGGTGCAAGGTCCAGGACACCGCCGAGTTGTCGTTCGTCGACGTCCGGGTTCCCGCCGCCAACGTGTTGGGTACCGAGGGAGAGGCCTTCCGCTACCTCGGCAGCAACTTGCCGCAGGAGCGCCTGACCATCGCCGTCGGGTCGGTGTCCCAAGCGCGCTCGGCCATCGTCGCGGCGATCGACTACACGAGGGACCGCAAGGCATTCGGCACGCCCGTCGCGTCCTTTCAGAACACCAAGTTCGAGCTCGCCGCCTGCTCGACGGAAGTCGAGGCGGCCCAGGCGATGCTGGACCGCGCCGTCACGCTGCACGTCGAGGACGACCTGTCCGCCGCCGACGCCGCTCGCGTGAAACTGTTCTGCACCGAGGTGCAGGCCAGGGTGATCGACCGCTGCCTGCAACTCTTCGGCGGATACGGCTACATGATGGAGTATCCGATCGCCCGGCTGTACACCGATGCCAGGGTGGCCCGCATCTACGCCGGCACCAGCGAGGTGATGAAGGTGATCATCGCGAAGTCGCTCGGCCTCTAGGGACCCCGCGATTTGGGCGCGCTCCCGTTCGCGTGGCGAACGTTCGCGCGCCCAAGTCGCCCGTGGGATGGAGCGTCTTCCGCTGACCCGGCTACTGTCTCCTCGATGGAACCGTGCGCGATCGTGCCGCTGCCGGGGGCGGTCGACCCGTCGAGCGTCGTCGTCCCGGTGGCGGGCGAGGCACCACTGGTGCGCATCGTGCGCGCGGCACTGCACGGGGTCGGCCCGGCGCGGGTGGTGGTCGCGGTGGCGCCGACCCTGGCGACCGTGACCCGCGACTGTCTGAGCTCGGCTGGTCTGGACGCGGTGGCCGTCGTCGTGGCCAGCCACCCGGCATCACGCGGGGAGGTGCTGGTGGCGGGACTGGAACACCTTGGCCTTCAACCGCATTCGCCGACACCGGTCCTGCTCTGCGACCACCGGTACCCGCTGGCGCCCGGCGAACTCGCTGAAAGGGTGCTCGACGGTGTGGTCGCCGGTCACGACGTGGTGGTGCCCGTGCTGCCGGTGACGGACACGGTGAAGACCGTCGACGAGCTCGGATCGGTGCTCAGTACCGTCGACCGGTCCGCCCTGCGCACGGTGCAGTACCCGCGCGGTTTCACCGCCGCGGCGCTGTGGGACGCGATCTCGGGCCCGCCTGCGTCACCGCGCGACGGCGCGGACGAAGTCGACGCGGTGCTGCGCGCCGGCGTCGACGTCGCCACGGTGGTCGGGCATCCGGACGCCCTTCGGTTCGAGCTGCCCCGCGACGCGCCCCTGCTCGACGCCATCATCGGTTGCCGCCTCAGCTGACGCCGCCGCGCAGCAGCTGCTCGGCCACCAGGACGTCCGGTGCGAACGTCACCTTGAGATTGGTTGCCGCGCCGGGGTATACGCGTACGTCGACGTCGGTGAAGTGCTGGACGCAGGATGACGTGTCGGTTCCGTCGAACGTCCCGCCTGCCGCCAACCGGTAGGCCACGAGAAGCGGCTCGGCGCGAAACGCCTGTGGCGTCTGCACCCGCACCAGGGTGCCCTCGACCGGTGAGACCCGTCCATTGCCGACGTCCTTCACCACGTCGGCGGCCGACAACACCGGGATGGCGCCGCCGAAGGCGCGTGCCGTGGCCAGCGCCGTGGCCACCATGTCGGGCCCGGCGAGTGGCCTTGCGGCGTCGTGGATCACGACGACGTCGATGGCTCCCGAGGTGATGTCGGGCGCCAAGTACTCGAGTACGTTCTCCTCAGAGCCGTGTCGGGTATCGCCACCCTCGACCAGTTCAATTGTCGCAGAAGGAATTTCCTCAGCGAGGGTGGTGGCGGCGAGATTGCGCTCCCCGCGCCGGTGGACGACGACGGTGCGGGCGATGCCGGTCGAGCGCAGAACGGCATCCACCGACCACGACAGCATGCTGCGACCGGCCAGCGGCAGGTACGCCTTGTTGCCGTCGGCGCCGACTCGGGTTCCCATGCCCGCGGCCAACACGACGCCGACCGCGATCGGGTCCGGCGTCACGGGCATCCGCCAACGGTAGCGCGAGGTGCGCGCCCCGACCGGGCGCGGTCACTCGGCGAGGTCGAATGCCTTCAGTACCTTCGTCGGCCGGACCCGCACCACCAATTCGCCGGGGACGCCGTTGCGGCGCCCGTACTCCTCGGCCTTGTCGGCGCCCATGTACCTGCCGCCGGTGCGGGTGGCGACCTCGACCAGATCCTCGGGGTCCTCGCTGATCGACGCGATGCCCTGAACCTGGACGAACGAATAGGGCGGGTGTGGGTCGTCGACACAGATGACGACGCGGGGATCCCTGGCAACGGCGCGCCCCTTGGCGGTGTCCTTGCCGGTGTTGAACACGAGCTGCCCGTCGTCGACGACGAACCAGACCGGTGCCACCAGCGGCCTTCCGTCGGCCGCTAGGTAACCGAGCATCGCGGTACGGGTCCCCTCGGACAAGAATGCGATCACGTCATCGGTGAGTTGGTCCACCCCGACCACGTTAGGCGACGGCGCGCGTTCGCCGGTCCAATTGACAGCGGACAGTTATACGGCCTAAATGTATTCATCCAAAAGATGCCGGGTGGTTCGGCGCTGGCATGACGAGGGGGTGAGCGTCGGATGAGCGACACACAGCTCGCCCCGTCGAAGCTCGCCCGCTTGATCAGAGTGTTCGCGCTGCCGATCTTGCTCGGCTGGTTGGCGCTCATGATCGCCACCAACGTCCTGGTGCCCCAGCTGGAGGTGGTGGGCCAGCAGCACACCGTCTCGATGAACGCCAAGGACGCTCCGTCGATGATCTCGATGCAGCACATCGGCAGGACCTTCGACGAGTTCACCTCCGACAGCAACGCGATGATCATCCTGGAGGGTGAGCAGCCGCTCGGTGCTGACGCCCATCGGTACTACGACGAGATCGTCAAGAAGCTCGAGGCCGACAAGGCCCACGTCGAGCACATCCAGGACTTCTGGGGTGATCCGCTGACGGCGGCCGGCGCGCAGAGCAACGACGGCAAGTCGGCCTACGTCCAGGTCTATCTGCACGGCAACATGGGTGAGACCCTGGCCAACGAGTCCGCCGAAGCGGTTCGAGCGATCGTCGACGAGACCCAGGCGCCACCGGGGGTGACGGCCTATGTCACCGGCGGAGCGCCGTTGGTCGCCGACCAGCAGGATGCCGGCGACACCAGCATCATGATCGTCACGATCCTCACGATGGTGGTGATCGCGGTGATGCTCATCCTGGTGTACCGCTCGGTGGTCACGATGATCATGGTGCTGCTGATGGTGTTCGCCGAACTCGGCGCCGCCCGCGGGATCGTGGCCTTCCTCGGCTATCACGAGATCATCGGCCTCTCCACCTTCGCGACCAGCCTGCTGACCCTTCTGGTGATCGCCGCGGGTACCGACTACGCGATCTTCCTCATCGGCCGATATCAGGAGGCACGCGGCGCGGGAGAGGACAAGGAGTCCTCGTACTACTCGATGTTCCACGGGACCGCCCACGTCGTGCTGGGCAGCGGCCTGACCATCGCCGGGGCGATGCTCTGCCTCAGCTTCACGCGGCTGCCGTACTTCCAAACCCTTGGCGTGCCCTGCGCCGTCGGCACCCTGGTCGCCGTGCTCGCTGCCCTGTCCCTCGGGCCCGCGGTCATCGTGCTGGGTTCTCGCTTCGGATTGTTCGAACCGAAGCGCGCCATCCGGTCGCAGGGTTGGCGCAGGGTGGGCACCGTCGTCGTGCGGTGGCCCGGTCCGATCCTGGTCGCGACGATCGCGCTGGCCCTGGTCGGGCTGCTCGCGCTGCCGAGCTACCGGGCCAACTACAACGACCGCGAGTACCTGCCCACCGACATGCCCGCCAACGTCGGGTACCAGGTGGCCGACCGGCACTTCAATTCGGCGCGGATGAACCCCGAGCTGATGATGATCGAGAGCGATCACGACCTGCGCACGTCGGCCGACTTCCTGGTGATCGACAAGATCGCCAAGGCCATCTTTCGTACGCCCGGCATCTCCCGCGTCCAGACGATCACCCGGCCAGACGGCAAGCCCATCAAGCACTCGACGATCCCGTTCCAGATCAGCATGCAGGGCACCTCGTCGCAGATGAACCAGAAGTACCTGCAGGACACGTTCGCCAACCTGCTCACCCAGGCCAACGACATGCAGACCATGATCGACACCCTGACGCACATGCTGGCGCTGATGGACGAGCTCTCCGAGAACATCCACGAGATGACGGGCAAGATCACCGAGCTCACCAACACGGTCTACGAGCTGCGGGATCACATCGCCGACTTCGACGACTTCTTCCGGCCGCTGCGCGCGTATCTCTACTGGGAGCCGCACTGCTACGACATCCCGATGTGCTGGGCGGGGCGGGGCATCTTCGACACGCTGGACGGCATCGACGCGCTGAGCGACCAGATCGGTGGACTGGTCGACAACATCCAGCAGCTCGACGCGCTGACGCCCCAGTTGGCGGCGTCGCTGCGGCCCCAGCTGGAGCAGCTGAAGTCCGTCAAACAGATGCTGCTGAGGACGTATCAGACCCAGAAGGGCTTGCAGGACCAGCAGTCGGCGATGCAGGAGAACTCGTCGGCGATGGGCGACGCGTTCGACGCCGCGATGAACGACGACACGTTCTACCTGCCGCCGGAAATCTTCGACAACGCGGACTTCAAGCGGGGGATGAAGAACTTCATCTCCCCGGACGGGCACGCGGTGCGGTTCATCATCAGCCACGAGGGCGACCCCGCGAGCGCCGAGGGCATCTCGCACATCGACGCGATCAAGCAGGCCGCGAAGGAAGCCATCAAGGGCACGCCGCTGGAGGGCTCCAGCATCTATCTGGCAGGCACGGCGGCGACCTACAAGGACATGCGAGACGGCTCGTCCTATGACCTGATGATCGCCGGGATCTCGGCCGTCACCCTGATCTTCATCATCATGCTGATCATCACGCGGGCGATCGTGGCGGCGGCGGTGATCGTGGGCACCGTGGTGCTGTCGCTCGGTGCGTCGTTCGGGCTGTCGGTACTGCTGTGGCAACACCTCCTGGGTCTCGAGCTGCACTGGATGGTGCTGGCCATGTCGGTGATCCTGCTGCTCGCGGTGGGATCGGACTACAACCTGCTGCTGGTGTCCCGGTTCAAGGAGGAACTCCACGGCGGACTGAAGACCGGCATCATCCGCTCGATGGCGGGCACGGGCTCGGTGGTCACGTCGGCCGGGTTGGTCTTCGCCTTCACCATGGCCTCGTTCGCCGTCAGCGACCTCATCGTGATGGGGCAGGTCGGCACGACGATCTCGCTGGGCCTGCTGTTCGACACCCTCATCGTCCGCACGTTCATGACCCCGGCGGTCGCCGCGCTCATGGGCAAGTGGTTCTGGTGGCCACAGGTGGTCAGGTCGCGGGCGGCCAGCCGCCTGCACGGCCCGGTCGCGGGGGACCCCGTCGTCGTCGACACCAAGGCTTAGCGCAGCGGCTCGACCGACCGGTACGGTCGACTTCCTTCAGGAAGGGAGTTTCATCGGGTGACTGAGTCGGAGCCCCTGCAGCCCGTGGTGCGCGCACACCACCTCCGCAGGATGACGGGACGCGACCCCCACGAGCGCCACCGGGTGGCCACCCCACTGGAGCTGCTGTTCGACCTGACCTTCGTCATCGCGTTCGGGGTCTCCGCGTCGGAGTTGTCCCACGCCCTCGCGGCCGGACACGTGGGCGTCGGACTGGTCGGATTCCTGTTCGCGACGTTTTCGGCGTGCTGGGCGTGGATCAACTTCACCTGGTTCGCGTCGGCCTATGACACCGACGACTGGATCTACCGCGTCTTGACCATGGGGCAGATGGTCGGCGTCCTGGTGCTGGCGCTCGGCATCCCGCCCTTCTTCGCCTCGATCGAACACGGCGGCCATCTCGACAACGCCCTCATGGTCGCCGGCTACGTCGTGATGCGGGTCGCGATGGTGGCGCAGTGGCTGCGAGCGGCGCGGCAGGACCCCGAGCGCAAGCAGGCCAGCATGACGTACGCGACCGTCATCACCGTGGTCCAGGTCGGCTGGATCGTCTCGATCTTGCTGCCGCTGTCTGTGGTCACGGGGCTGGTGGTCTTCGCGCTGCTTGGGCTCGCCGAGATGGTCGGCCCGTGGCTCGCCGAGACCCGCAGGGGCGGCACGCCGTGGCACGCCCACCACATCGCCGAGCGGTACGGCCTGCTCGCGATCATCGCGCTCGGCGAGGGCGTCGTCGGCACGGTTGCGTCCCTGACCGCCGTCGTCAGTGAACACGGGTGGACGCCGGACGCCGTCATCCTCGCCGTCGCGGGCACCGGATTGACGTTCGGCATGTGGTGGATCTACTTCGCGGTGCCCGCAGCGGACCTGCTGCACTCCCACCGGGAGCGGTCCTTCCCATTCGGCTACCTGCACATCGCGGTGTACGGGGCGATCGTCGCGACCGGGGCGGGCCTGCACACCGCCGCCTACTACGTCGAGGAGCATTCGGAGCTTGGCGCCGTGGGCACCGTGCTGTCCGTGGCCATCCCCGTCGGTGCCTACATCGCACTGGTCTTCCTGCTCTACGGTCTGATGGTGAGGAGCTGGGACGCGTTTCACGTCGTGCTGCTGGTGCTGAGCGCAGGTGTGCTGGTGGCCGCCGTGGCGTCGGCGGCCGCAGGCGTTCCGATGACCGCGTGCCTGTTGATCGCCACCTTCGCGCCGTTCGTCAGCGTCGTCGGCTTCGAGATTCTGGGCCACCGGCACGCGCAGGAGGCGATCGCGGGAGGCAGCCACGACGACTGAGAGACCCAACGGATCAGCGCGGGGTCGCGTTCGGGTCGAACGTCTCGAGCAGCGAGCGTTCCTGCTCGGCCTTCATGAGTCGGCGTGCCTTCTTGCGGGTGATCAGGATCCCGACGACCGCGAGGATCCAGACCGCGTACTGCACGGTCCAGGCCAATCGGAACGAATCGAACGAGTAGCCGCCCGCCGCGTCGAGGATGACGCCCATCGCCTGCATCACCAACAGCGCAGCGATGAAGCCGCCCATGTTCACCATTCCCTGAGCGGTGCCGAGGACGGAGCTGGGATTGAACGTCCTGGCGAAGTCGAAGCCGACCATGGACCCGGGTCCGCCGATCGAGATCACCACGATGAGGACACCCAGCAGCCACAGTGGCGCCCGGCCGGGCAACGCCAGCACCACGGTCCACGCGATGGCGTTGCTCACGATGATGGACAGGACGATCCGCGACCGCCAGAGCGGGTAGCGGCCCGTGAAGATCCCGACGACGATGCCCGCCGAGATGGCGACGACGACGGAGACGGTCAGGAGTGCGCCCGCCACGCTCGTCGATTGCCCCTGGGCGACCGTGAGGTAGGGCACGCCCCACATCAGGCAGAACACCGTGACGGCGAACTGGCTACCCATGTGGGTGAAGAACCCGAGCCGCGTGCCGGGACGCAGCCACACGGCTTTGACGCTGGACAGCACGGCCCTCGCCGACAAGTTCTCGGACGCGACCACCCGGCCCCGCGGGGTGTCCTTGACCACCAGCATGACGACGACAGCTGCGATGACCCCGAACGCGGCGACCGACAGGTACGCGGTCGCCCAGCTGCTGGCGGTGAGGAGGGCGAGGAACGGCACGGCCGACAGCACCTGCCCAAGCTGACCGCAGATGCCCGTCAGCTGGGTCAGCAGCGGGACCCGCCGGGGCGGGAACCAGCGGGGCACCAGCCTCAGCACCGAGATGAACGTGAGGGCGTCGCCCAGCCCGACGATGGCCCGCGCCACGATCGCCAGCGGCAAGGACTCGGTCAGGGCGAGCATCAGTTGTCCGCCGGACATCAGGGTGGCGCCCGCGACGATCAGCGCCCGCGACCCGTACCTGTCCAGCAGCACGCCGGCAGGTACCTGCGCAGCGGCGTAGACGATCACCTGAAGCACCACGAACGTGGAAAGCACGCTGGGGCTGGCGTTGAATCGCTCGGCCGCATTCAGCCCTGACACGCCAAGAGTGGTGCGGTCGAGCACGGCGATGATGTAGGCCAACAGTCCGATCGTCCAGATGATCCACGCACGCACTCGGTGAATCGTTGCGTAAGTTGGCGCCTCTTGGCGAATCGGCCGAAAAACATGACGCGGATGTGTAAATCTCGCAAACATCGGGAACGGGCTACCATGGTTTAATGCATCGTTGCGGGCCGAGAGAATTCAGCACCGTGACCGGCCGTTTGGGGGAGCATGGGGTTGTCTGAGTATCGGCTCGACGAGCTGGCAACCCTGTCGGGCGTCAGTGCCCGCAACATTCGTGCCTATCGCGAGCGAGGTCTGCTCGATCCGCCGCGCCGAGAGGGGCGCTTAGCCCTCTACGACGACCACCATCTGTCGCAGTTGAGAACGATCAACGAGCTGCTCCGGAAGGGCTTCACCTCGGCACACATCGCCGAGTTCCTCGCGAGCACGCGCAACGGACACGATCTGGCGGGCATTCTGGGGCTGCAGCAGTCCATCTTCGGGGAGCGTCGGCACGGGGCCGTTGTCGCCGCCGGCGTCGACCCGGACGGCGACGAGGCCCGTCGACTGGTGCAGCACGGGCTGGCCGAGATCGTCGACGACGGGGTGACGTTGGTCGATCCGAACATCGCCGAGATCGTCGGGCGTGCGCCCGAACAGTTGCCCTACGTCCAGACCATCCTGCGCGTGGCCGACGGCATCGCGGACTTGCTCGACGAGCTCGCGGCCGCCGTGGTGCGGGCGTTGGAGGCCGGGCTCGCAGCACGGTTCGGCACGAATTACGTGCCGAAACCCGAGGACATGGTCGAACTGAGTCGGCTGGTCACCGACTACCGGGCGCTCGGCAGACGCGTGGTCGCCGATCAACTCGAGGACGCGCTACAACGCATCGTGGTCAACGCCGTATCCGACTACACCCCGGACACCGTGCCGGGTGGGCAGCGGGACCAGGCCTCGCCCTGAGCGTCTACACGCGTGCGGTGCCGGGGTCTCCTCCGAAGCGTTGAGCCAGCCACACTGGGATGATCGCGAGGATCGTCAAGGCCGCGGCGACCACGTTGATGACCGGAGCCTGGTTGGGACGGAAGAGGTTTCCGAAGATCCAGATCGGCAACGTCTGCACGGCCGGTCCCGCGGTGAACGTCGTGACCACGATCTCGTCGAAGCTCAGGGCGAAGGCCAGGATGGCTCCTGCCACCAGGGCGCCCCGCATCATCGGAAACGTCACGTACCGGAACGTCTGCCACGACGACGCCCCGAGGTCTGCCGAGGCATCTTCGAGATCCGTTCCGAGCCTGCGTAATCGGGCCTGGATGTTGTTGAAGACGATCACGATGCAGAAGGTGGCGTGTCCGACGATCACCGTCGCCAATCCCAGTGTCACGCCGAGCGTCGACGTGAAGGTGGCGTTGAGCGCGATGCCGGTGACGATGCCGGGCAAGGTGATCGGAAGAACGACGAGGAAGCTGATGGTGTTGCGACCGAAGAACTCGTAGCGCTGGACGGCGAAGGCGGCCATGGTGCCCAACACCAGCGCTATCACGGTGGCGCCGAGGCCCACCACTGCCGAATTCGCCAGCGACGTCCACATGCCGTCGTTGTTCCAGGCGTCGGCCCACCACCGCAGCGTGAACCCGGTCGGGGGGAAGGCGAACGTCCGCGACGAGTTGAACGCGTTGAGCACGACGAGAAGCAGTGGTGCGTAGAGGAATGTCAGCACCAGCACGGTCCACACTCGAACGACGCGGCGGGCCCCGGTCGATAGCATCAGACGTTCTCCAGGGCGCCGGTGCGTCGCATCGCGAGCAGATAGAGGATCACCGCGACGAGCGGAATGATCGAGAGTGCGGCCGCCAGCGGTTGGTTGTTGGCGGTGACCAATTGTCCGTAGATCACGTTGCCGAGCAGCTGTGTCTTGCCGCCGACGATCTGGACGGCGATGTAGTCACCGAGTGACAGCGAGAACGTGAAGATCGACCCGGCAGCGATACCAGGAAAGACCAACGGGGCGACCACCATTCGTAGCGTCGAGACGTCGGAGGCGCCCAGGTCCGAACTCGCGTCGATCAGATGGTTCGGCACGCGATCGAAGCTCGCGAACACGGGAATGATCATGTACGGCAACCACAGGTAGGTCAGCGTGATCACGGTGGCGGTCAGTCCGTATCCGGGGCTGTACCCGGTGACGGTCGACAGCGGCCCGTCGGGCGCCAGCATCACCCGCCAGGCATATGCCTTGACCAGATAACTGGCCCACAACGGAGTGGTGACGGCGACCAACAGCGCCACGCGCATTCGTGGCGAGGCGATCTTGGCCATGTACAGGCCGAGGGGGATGGCGAGCACCGCACAGATGACGGTGACCAGAACCGCGACCACGATCGTCCGCGCGGTGACGGTGCGGTACAGCTCGCCGGTCAGGACGTCGACGAAGTTGTCGCCGGTGACAGTCTGCACCACCCGGCCCGTGAATGAGTTGGTCGTCCAGAAGGCCGAGACCAGCAGCACGGCAAGCGAACCCAGGTACGCGACCACCAGCCACGCCATCGGTGGAATCAGAAGGAACGCCAGGGTCAGCCGTCGGAGCCGGCCCTGCTGTGACCGCCCCGTCTTGTCGACGACGGGAGCGGCTGTCGTCACCCCTTTATTTCCTGCCACTTCGTGGTCCACTCGTCGTAGGCCGTGCAGTTGTCGCCGCTACCGTCCACGCACTTCTTGGTCGGCGTCGTCCAGTAGTGGATCTTCTCGGCGTAGGCGGCGTCGGTGGCGTGGTAGACGTCGCAGAAGTCCTTCTGGGCGGTGAACTCGCACGCCTTGGTCTGGGCGGGCGCCTCTCCGAAGAACTCGGCGACCTGGGCGTTGACCTCCGGTGAGGTGATCCAGTCCATCCACTTGTACATGCAGTTGGGATGGGCCGCCTTCGCGGCGATCATCCAGGTGTCGGACCAGCCCGTCGACCCCTCCTTGGGGACGATGGCGTTGACCTGAACCTTGTTCTCGCCACCGATCGTGTTGGCGATCACCTGCCAGGTGGTGCCGATCACCGACGTGCCCGTCTCGAAGGCCTGCACCTCCTTGGTGTAGTCCGACCAGTACTCGCTGATGTTCTCCCGCTGCGCCTTGAGCAGTTCCACTGCGGCGTCGAGCTGTTCGGACGTCAGGGAGTACGGGTCCTTGATGCCCAGCTCGGGCTTCGACTTCGACAGGTAGAGCGCGGCGTCGGCAATGTAGATGGGTGAGTCGTACGCCGTCACCTTGCCCTTGTACTTGCTGCCCTCGTCGAACACGGCTCCCCAGGAATCCGGGGCGTCGGTGACGACTCCGACGTTGTACATCAAGAGGTTCGCGCCCCAGCCGTGGGGAATGCCGTACATCTGGCCGTCCACCGAGTTCCACGGCTTGTCCTTGAGGAACGGCGAGATGGTCTCGTAGTTGGGCACCAGGGAGGTGTTGACCGGTGCGACGTCCTCGCCGTAGATCAGCCGCAGCGTCGCGTCGCCGGATGCGGACACGCCGTCGTACTGTCCGGAGTGCATCAGCTGCACCATCTCGTCGGACGTGCCGCCGATCTTGACGTTGACCTTGCAGCCGGTCTTCTCGGTGAAGGGCTGCACCCAGGTGTCCTCGGCGTAGCCCGCCCACGCGATCAGGTTCAACTCGCCCTCGCCGTCGCCGACGGTGGAAAGGGGCTCGATCTTCGGCGGTGCCCCTGCTCCGGAGTCGTCGGCGCTGTCCGAACCGGAGCACGAGACGAGGAGGGCGGCACACGCGGCAAGGGTGACGCCGATGCGCAACGCTGAGAGATTCATGACGCTCCGTTCAATTCGGTTTCTGGTCAATTCAATTGGTGAGATCGTGCACGGCACTGTCGGCCCAGGCCAGGGTTATGGGCGTGCCGTGGCCCAGGTCGTCGGGCAGCGTGGCGGTGGCGTTCAGGACGGTGGCGGTGAGCGTGATTCCTGACGCGGCGATCGCGGCAACGCGGGTGGTGGGGCCTGCGTAGATCACCTCGGCGACCGTGGCGTCGACGGTGCGGGTTCCGGGTGCCGCCACGCCGCCGTGGGCCAGCACGGCGATCCGCTCCGGCCTCACGGCGAACATGCCGGACCGGCCGACCAGGGCCTCGGCGGCGTCGCCGTCGAGGACGTTGGAGGTTCCGACGAAGTCCGCGACGAAACGATTCACCGGGTTCTCGTAGACGTCGCGCGCCTTGCCCACCTGCTCGATGCGCCCCGCGTTGAAGACCGCCAGCCGGTCGCACAGTGTCAGGGCCTCGTCCTGGTCGTGCGTGACGATGACGAAGGTGATGCCCACTTCGCGCTGAATTGCCTTGAGCTCCACCTGCATCTGTTCGCGCAATTTGAGGTCGAGCGCGCCGAGCGGTTCATCGAGAAGCAGCACCCGGGGACGTCCGACCAGCGCGCGGGCCAGCGCCACGCGTTGCTGCTGACCGCCGGAGAGCTCGGCGGGCTTGCGGGCCTCGTAGCCGGCGAGCCGGACCATCTCGAGCGCTTCGGCGGCGCGGCGACGCCGTTCGGGCTTCCCGACACCGCGCACCCGCAGCCCGTACTCCACGTTCTGGGCGACGGTCATGTGCGGGAACAGCGCGTACTGCTGGAACACCGTGTTGGTGTCGCGCTGGGCGGGCGGGAGTGCGGTGACATCCTTGCCGGACAGCTTGATGGTGCCGGCCGTGGGTTGTTCGAATCCGGCGACCAACCGCAGCAGAGTCGTCTTGCCGGACCCGGAGGGCCCGAGAATCGCGAACAGCTCACCGTCGGCGACGGACAGGTCGGCGCCCTCGACGGCTACGACATCTCCTGGGAATTCCTTGCGGACCCCGATCAGCTCGATCTGCGGGACAGCGGCGGCGCGGTCGGACTCCGCGCCCTGCTGCGACGTGGCCGCTCCGGATGGCATGGACGAATCCTAGGAACAACAACGCGATACCGCAGTGGAGCGACGATATCGCCCCTCAGCGAGTGGCGGGCGCAGCCATCGCGGCGGCCAGGTCCGGCGGGACGGGCATCGGTGTCATCAGTCCGGCCGCCGTCCTGCCGGTGTTGCCTTCAGGATAG
>NZ_JBEVLO010000376.1:0-9173 GCF_040509115.1 Mycobacterium sp.
TGGCCCGCCCCTCGCTGGGGCGGGCCATCACGATCACGTCAGGTCTGACGGTGCGGGTCCCCAGCGAGTCCCACTGCATCCTGCTCGGCGTGCTCGTCCTCGTCGGACACGGCGGAGGCGGTCACGGCGGGCTGCGCCCGCAGGATTGCGGGGCGCAGCCGTTCCGGCAACGCCCTGAGCACACCGGCGAGAACTGCGACGATCGCGACCGCGCAGCCGGCGATGACTGCGATCGGCGCCGTCGGCAGGAAGCTCTCCAGCAGCAGGTAGGCGCCGAAGAGCAAGAACACGGCCGCCGCGCCGAGTTGGATGAGCCGCTCGGGAAGGTGCTTGCCCGCGACCGCACCGACGATGATGGCGAGCCCGTCCGCAGCGACCATGCCGATCGTGGAGCCGATCCACACGCCGACCCAATCGTGATCCGCTGCAAGCGTGATGGTCGCGAGCATCGTCTTGTCGCCGAGCTCGGCCAGGATGAACGCCGAGGTGACGACGAAGAACGCGGGCGCGGCGGCCTTCTGCGCTCGGCTCTTGTCTTCATCGCTGAGCGTGTCGCCGCGCAGTGTCCACAAGCCGAAGAAGACGAACATCGCACCGGCCAGAATGCCGAGCAGGTGCGTCGGCAGGGCGGCGCCGAGGTAGTGGCCGATGGCGACCGAAAGAACGTGCACGGCCGTGGTGGCAGCGGTGATGGCCGCCAACACCACCCACCACTTGTAGCGCAGGGCGAACATCATCGCGACGAGCTGGGTCTTGTCACCCAGCTCGGCGATGAAGATGACGGCGAAGCTCAGCAGCAGAGCGGCGAGCACGGGGGTCTCCTCAATGCGTGACCGCCGGAGGAGGCAAGTTCGAGCCTCCGGCCGGCGACCCAATGGTCGATGCGGCCGAAGGTCTCGCCCACCGGTTAGAGATCCGGTTCAGGTGACCGGGTCGAGCGGCTTCGCCAGCCCGACCAGTGTGTCGATCACCCGATTTGGGGCTACTCCCCTTCGTTGTCTCGACCATACCCGGCCGAGCTCGGCTTCGGCAAGTTGATGTGGCGCAAATGCCTTCGCTACCAATAAGTTTGGGCCTGGTACGACGAAAGTTCGGGAACCCACGAAATCGTTGCCCACGTCCCCGGAATTCGGTCTGAGCCGACCCTGGCGGAGCCGGGGCCGCATGCGCGACGATCGGACGTGGCAGTAGTCAATTGCAAGTCAATTGCCAGCCAACCGGCCGGACCTGGCCGCGGGAGAGAGGACAGTCGATGATCGAAGTGCTCGACGACATGCCGAAGGGAGTTTCCGGCATCCGCGTATCGGGCCGGCTCACCGGTGACGACATGCGGAAATTCAGGCCAACCATGGACGAACTGCTCGGCGCCGAGGAGCTCAGGTTCGTGGAGGTCGTTGCCGACGACTACGAGGGCTTCGGCCCCGGTGGGCTCGCGCAGGATCTCAAACAGGGCTTCGGCGCATTGCTTCATCACCATTCGGCATTCAAGCGCATCGCAATCGTCTCCGATCGGGAGTGGGTGGCCCACACGCTGCATGCGCTGGCGTGGATGGTGCCTGGTGAACTGGCCCTCTTCGGTCTCGACGAGATCGACCGCGCCAAGGAGTGGGCCGCCGGGTGATCGATCGACCAGGCCGATTGCCGACAGGAGACACCGGATCCGACGAACGCCCACCTGCGGCGCCGTCCGACCGTCTTGGACGTCACGCGGCAGCGTGGATCCGGCTCGCGATAGCGTGGATCTGGTGAGCGCCAACCGTGCCTGACGTCGACCCCTTCGAGGAGTTGCTGACCGCAGCCCGCGTCGACGATGCGGTCTTCGCCCTGCGACCGGACTACCGCGCGGCACTGTTGGCCGTCGACGGGTTGTCCCACGGTGCGAGTGACGACGATGACGCGGCGTTGATCCTGGCGGCCGAGTCGGCTGCCCGACGAACTCTGCGCGATCGATCGGTGGATCAGGTGCCCCATGTCGCGGCGTGGCGGGAGGCGTATCGGGCCTTCGGCGCCAAGCCGCAGCGCACGCGCAACAGCGTGGAGGCCTTGATGCGGCGGGCGGAGACGGGTCTGCCGCGTGTCAACCGGCTGACCGACGTCTACAACGCGCTCTCGGTGCTGCACCAGGTGCCGATCGGCGGCGAGGACCTGAGCTTCTATGTTGGTGCGCCGCAACTGATCCGGGCGACTGGACGCGAACCGTTCGACACGACTGCCGGGGGGAAGCCGGTAGTCGAACACCCCGACCCTGGTGAGGTGGTGTGGTGTGACGACGAGGGTGTGACGTGCCGGCGCTGGAACTGGCGTCAGGGACGCCGCACCCAGCTGCGCGACGAGACGACGAGCGCGCTGTTCATCCTGGACGCTCTCGACCCGATGACGGACACCGAGCTGCAGTCGGTCGTCGAGGACCTGAGCACGCATCTGCGTCGGCTGGGCCCCGAGGTCCGAGTGGCCACCCGCACCATCGGTTGGCGAGTTAGCTGACACCGGGGACGATCTTGCGGTAGGAAGGGCGATGTCACGACGTGCGCTGGCCGGCTCACGGGAACGGGGTTCACATGAACTGGATGACGGTGGTGGCCAATGCGATCGTACCCATCGTGTCAGTGGTTTCGTCTGCGGCCGTGGCTATTTGGACCAAGCGCCTCGATGCCAGAAACAGGCGGGACGATCGGCGTCACGAACGGACTCTCGACTTCGAGAAGCGGGCGGCCGACGACAAGAAGGCGGTGCTGAAGGCCCTGATCTCCGCCACCCTCTACGTCAAGCGCGGCGCGCAGTACACCGGAACCGCCGACGGTGCTGAGGTCGACCGCAGGCGGGCCGAAGCCATTGGCGAGCTCTACGAGTTCCGAATGCGGTTGGGGCTCGACGACGGGGTCGCCGAGCTGATGATCTACGCCGCACCACCGGTTCGCGAGATGGCCAACCTGCTCCTCGACGAGTGGGATCGGCAGTTCCGTGAGCGCGGCTACTCGCTGACGCAATTGGATTCGTGCAAGCGGCAATTGGCCCAGACCGCCGTCGACGTGCCACCCCCGGACGAATCCACCGTGTACTTCGGCGGCGAGCGAAAGTGGTCCGAACTCAAGAAGGAGGAGATCGGGTGGCTGGAGAGACTCGGCAGTGAATCGGATCTGGACCTCGACGCCCTAGTGGATCTGTGCGACCGCACGCTCGAGGTGGCCCACCGCGACCTGCGCGGAGGGTACGGCTTCGAGTACTGAAGTCGGACGCGCTCAGAGCGTGACCGACCGGCTCTCTTGTGCGCTGAGCCGGGCGGCGTCGAGCACGGCAAGCGTGTGGACCGCCTCAGCTGCGGGCACCGGCTGGGGACCCGTGCCCTGCACCGCAGCAGCGAACCGCGCGTAGTAGTCGGCGTACACACCCTGGGCGGACGGCACCCGGCGGCTCCCCTCGGCGGTCGAGAGGACGGCCCACCGTTCGGGTGCCTCGTAGCCCCAGCCGACCGGATCGTCGACGGGACGCTTGCCTGCGAAGATGGCCTGCGCCTGGACGTCCGTCTGCGATGACACGTAACTGCCGTTCGACCCGAAAACCCTTAACTCCCTTGATACGACGTGATTCGCCTTGCTCGCCGAGAGATGGGAGTGCACGCCGTTGACGTGGACGACGGTGACCACGAAGCCGCAGTCGGTACGACCGGCGGGAAGCTCGAGAAAGTCCAGATTCGTCGACACCTGCCGGGCGGGCCCGAAGAGCCAAATGGCTTGATCCACCAGATGGCTACCGAGATCACGCAGCAGCCCGCCGTGCGGTCCGGCCTCCAGCGTCTGGGGGTCATCTAGGTCGAAGCGTGAGTCGAATCGCCAGATCTCGCCCAGGGCGCCTTCATCGAGCACACCGCGGAGCGTGGTGACGTCGGTGTCCCACCGACGGTTGTGGAACACGCTCAGCAGCACTCCGGCGTCGCGGGCGGCGTCGACCAGTTCCTGGCCTGCGGCGGCGGACGGCGCGAAGGGCTTGTCGGCGATGATGGCGACTCGGCGGTCGACGGCCTGCAGGACGAGTTCGCGCCGGGTCTGCGGAGGCGTCGTGATCGTCACCGCGTCGATCCCGGAATCGAGCAACTCGGTCAGCGATCCGAAGACCGGAACACCCGGCAGATCTGCGGCGACCTGGCCGGCTCGCTCAGCTGACCGGGTCACGACACCGGTGAGTTCGCAGCCCTCCGCGGCCTGGATGAACGGGGCGTGAAAGTGGCGCCCACCCGTGCCGTATCCGACCAGTCCGATCCGCACGATGCCCCTCCAGTCCGTCAACTTTGTTAGGACAATAACACTTAGTTGACGGGGGCCGGTTGGACTTAGTCGCGGTCGAGTGGGATCCGCACGGTGACGGGGGCGTCGGCCTCTGGGCCGGGCGCGCCGCCGAGCGAGGCGACCAGCCGTTCGCGGGCGCGACTCAGATGGACGTGCAGGAGTTCGGCCGCACCGGCGCCGTCGCCCTCCGCGAGGTAGCGGAGGATTGCGTCGTGCTCGGCGACGATGAGTTCGGTGTCCAGAAGGTGGTGCCCCTGCACCTGCGCCATGCAGAGCGTCACTTCCGCGGTCAATGATTTGTACAGCCGGCTGGTCCGGTCACTACCGAGACCATTGATCAGTGCGGCGTGGAACTCCATGTCCGGCTTGACGACGGCGACGGCAGCTCCGTCGACGACGCGGATCCGGTCGTTGGCCTCCTTGGCCCCGGCGGGCACCAGTTTGGCGAGTGCGAGTTGCCGTAGCACCTCGGACTCGATGAGCGCCCGGGTGCGGTAGATGTCGCGCACGTCGTCGACGCCGAACGTCCGCACCCGCGCGGTCTTGTGATTGCCGCGTTCCAGGATCATGTCGGCGACGAGCTTCTCGATGGCTGCCTTCGCGGTTGGCCTGGCTACGTCGTACCGGCCCGCCACGTCGGTCTCCGTCAGGGCGGTGCCCGGCGTCAGCGTGCCGTCGACGATGGCGTCCCGCAGATTCTCGGCGATCGCGTCGACCACGGACACCACCCGTATCCCGTTCGCCATGTGCCGACCGTAGATCACCTTGCCAGGCATGGCTACTTGCCTATCTTGTAAACTTGCTAGACAAAAAGTGGTGTGACATGCCACCATCGAGTGCAGTCGTGCTCCGCGTCGCGCCGAGCGGTCACATCGCACAGCCCACGCGAAGGACGGTGTCACCGTGCTGGTTCATCTGCAGTTCACGGCCCCGAGCCGGATGGTGCGCTGACCATGTCGGCACTGATCGACGCCCTGATCGAGGCCTCGGGCGATCCCAGCCGCGTCGGTACTCGCGCGGTGGATCGACACGCCGCCGCGCCCGACGCCTCGCACTTCCTGTTGACCCCGGAGGTGGTCGTCACCGCCAGGGACGCCGCCGAAGTGGGCCGACTGTTCGCCGTCAGCGCCCGCCACGGCGTGCCGCTGACGCTGCGCTCCGGGGGTACCAGCCTGTCGGGGCAGGCGGTCACCGACGGCATCCTCGTCGACGTCCGCAAGGGGTTCCGCACGACCGAGGTGCTCGACGGCGGCGCCCGCATCCGCACGCAACCCGGCGTCACGGTGCGACGACTGAACACCGAGTTGACCCGTTACGGCCGCAAGATCGGTCCCGATCCGGCGAGCGAAGCTGCATGCACCATCGGCGGGGTGGTCGCCAACAATTCCAGCGGCATGGCCTGCGGCACCGTCGAGAATAGTTATCGCACACTGGATTCGATGGTCGTGGTGCTACCGTCGGGCACGGTGGTGGACACCGGGGCGGCCGACGCCGACGCCCGGCTGCGCCAGCTCGAACCGGACCTGTTCGACGGGTTGCTTCGGCTGCGCGACCGGGTGCGCTCCAACCCCGCGTCGGCCGCCAAGATCCGCCAGCAGTTCGCCATGAAGAACACCATGGGCTACGGCCTGAATGCCCTGCTGGACTTCGACGAACCGGGTCAGATTCTCGCCCACCTGGTGGTCGGCAGCGAGGGCACTCTCGGCTTCGTTGCCGAGGTGACGCTGCGGACCATCCCGATTCGAAGCCACGTCAGTTCGACGCTGCTGGTGTTCGACGACCTGGACACCGCCAACCGCGCCCTGCCCGACCTGGTGGAAACGGGGGCAGCCACCCTGGAGTTGATGGACGCCCGGTCCCTGCGCGTCGGCCAACGCCTGCCCGATGCGCCGCCCACGATCGCCACGATGAACGTCGAGCGGCAGGCCGCCCTCCTACTCGAATACCAGTCGACCACGAACGAAGAGCTCTCCGTGCTGACCCAGGGAGCGCAGCCGGTGCTCGCGGGCTTGCCCCTGCAGTCCCCCGCCGAGCTGTCGGGGGACGCGGCGACCCGAGCCAAGTTGTGGAAGCTGCGCAAGGGCCTGTACGCCGCGGTGGCGGGTGCCCGCGAGTCGGGGACCACCGCGCTACTGGAGGACGTGGTGGTGCCCGTCGGCCTGCTCGCGGACACCTGCGCGGGCCTCGGCGAGCTGTTCGACAGGTACCGCTACCGGGACTCCGTGATCTTCGGACACGCCAAGGATGGCAACATCCACTTTCTCCTGACCGACCGCTTCGCCGACGAGGAGCCACTGCACCGCTACGCCAATTTCACCGAGGACATGGTGGATCTCGTTCTGGCGCAGGGTGGTTCACTCAAGGCGGAGCACGGCACCGGCCGCGTGATGGCACCGTACGTGCGTCGCCAGTACGGCGACGAGTTGTACGACGTCATGGTCTCGATCAAGCGGCTGATCGATCCCGCCGGGCTACTGAACCCCGGCGTCCTGCTCGACGACTCGCCCGACGTACACCTCAAGCACATCAAGGTCACCCCGACGGTGGAGGAGGAAGTCGACCGGTGCGTCGAGTGCGGATACTGCGAGCCCGTCTGTCCCAGTAAAGATCTCACCTTGACCCCTCGACAGCGGATCGTGGTCCGGCGGGCCATCGCAACGGCGGAGTCGGCAGGCGATCGCGCGCTGGCCGACGAACTCGCGGAGTCCTACGAGTACTCGGGCGTGCAGACGTGTGCCGTCGACGGGATGTGCGGCACGGCGTGCCCGGTGCAGATCAACACCGGCGACCTGGTCCGGCGTCTACGCCGCGAGGATCACGGCAGGGCGGCTGACAAGGCATGGGGAATGGCAGCCCGCAAATGGGGTGGCGCCACCCGCACGGCCAGTGCCGCGCTGACCGCCGCGGCCGCCATGCCCGCCGCCATGCCCGCGACCGCAAGCCAGGCCGGCCGTGCACTCGGCGGCGCCGACACCGTGCCGCAATGGTCGCCGGATCTACCTGCGGGCGGCCACCCTCGTGCCCGCCCGACGCCGCAGGGCAAGCCCGACGCGGTGTACCTGCCCGCGTGCGTCAACGCGATGTTCGGGCCTGCCGACCGGGGTGAAGGAAGCGACGGGGGGAAAGGCGGCGCCGGTGTGCAGAGCGGCCTCGAAAGGCTTTGCGCGACAGCCGGAATCACTCTCCTGGTCCCGGCCAACGTGGACGGGTTGTGCTGCGGAACCCCGTGGTCGTCCAAGGGCATGACGACCGGCTACCGCATCATGAAGGACGCCACCGTCGCCGCCCTCGACGCGGCCACCCGACACGGTGAGCTACCGGTGATTTGCGATGCGTCGAGCTGCACCGAGGGTCTGGTGAAGATGCTGCGCGACAGCGGGATTGGAGTCGTCGACGCGGTGACTTTCGTCGCCGAACGCATCCTGCCCACCTTGGCCGCACACCCGCGACTGAAATCGCTGACGGTTCATCCCACCTGTTCCTCGACCCAACTGGGGCTCAACGACGCGCTGCTCGCGCTTGCGCGGGAAGTGGCCGACGACGTTGCCGTGCCGTTGGATTGGGGCTGCTGCGCCTTCGCGGGAGACCGCGGCATGCTGCACCCCGAACTGACGGCCTCGGCCACCGCGGGCCAGGCCGCCGAGGTCCGCGCCAAACCCACCGACGCCCACGCGTCCTGCAACCGGACCTGTGAGCTGGCGATGACACGGGCCACGGGCAGCTCGTACCGACACGTGATCGAGATCCTCGCCGACCTCGTCACCGCACCACCGAACCTGCCCACGTCGCACGCGCCCGCCCGAGGAGACAACCGATGACCACGTCGTGTTCGCCCGCACCTCCGGGCAGTCAGCCCTCGACGTCCGCTTCGGGCTGCGCTGACGGGCAGGTCGTCTCGCGCATCTGACCGAGAACGCGCACGACGACTCGTGCTGCCAGCCACAGGGCCACCTGGTCATCCTGCGATATCGAGGGCAACATCTCGGCGATCCGCCGCCTGCGAATTTCGGCCCGGGCATCCCACATCCGACGCCCCTCCTCGCCAAGCATGACCAAGGACGCTCGGCCGTCGTCGGGATCGGTCCACCGCTCGAGCAAGCCCTGCCGCTCCATGCGCTGCACGAGCTGCGTCATCCCGGACTGACTGGCGCCCTCGGCCGCCGCCAACGCCGTCAACCGCATCGGGCCTTCGCGGTTCACCCGGTTCAACACCAGGGTTGCGCTCGCACTGAGCTCGTCGCGATCCGCCAGACGGCGCCACATGACGTCGGCGCCGAGCTCGATCATCTCGGCAATGGCGTCGACGCGGTCGGCGGCTGGTTCCATGCGTACTTTATATCATTCCCGTGATGCAACTGACAGCGAAACATACTGGTCAGCGGTCTTGCGGAATAAGCCCGCCCGTCGCGTTCGTTGCACTCGGCCGCGAATTACGCTTGCAGATGCTCTTTACAGACAACGATGGGCGAATACCCAGGACTTTGACAGGTCGTCCCGGGTTGAGAGATACATCCCGTACAGGATATAACTCCTTGCGGAGTGCCGACCCGTTGTCTGCGGGGCAGGCTGACGAAAGGTGAGGTCGAGTGGCCCAACGTTCAGTCGGCAGGCATGTTCTGGCGAGAGCCTGGCTACCCCTGGTGATCGTCGTGGCGCTCGCCGTCGGCGCGCTGTGCATGTGGAAGGTGCACCAATCGTCGGCGCCGGGACCGGTCCGGGCGGTCAGCCCTCCGCAGGCGCCGGAGGAGTTCACGCCCAAACGACTCACCTACGAATTGTTCGGTGACGTCGGGAGCGGCGGAATGCTCGACTACATCGACATCGATGGGCATCCACACGAGGTCCAGATCGCGGACTTGCCGTGGTCGCACACCGAGACGACCACGCTCA
>NZ_JBEVLO010000377.1:0-11918 GCF_040509115.1 Mycobacterium sp.
GCGGCCTATGATTCAGCCGTGTCGGTCCCCGACGAGCTCGAGCGCGCTCGCCACCTGGCCTTCGCCTCCGACGAGACGACGGCGAAGGACCTGCTGCTGTCGCTGACACCGCAGATCGAGGCGGCGGACCGCGACGACTGGATGCTCGAAGCCCTCGCTCAGCTCGGCGAGCTGTACCTGGTCAGGACGGCCTACGACGGGGTGCGGGAAACCGCCCGCCGGATCCGCGAGTGTCTGGCCATCTATGCGTCGATCCTGGACGGCACGGCGTCGTCAGACGTGGCGGCACAGCTGACCATGACCATCCCAGAGGTGCGGCACATGACCCGCCGCTACGGACGTCGGGCAGGCTTCCTGGAGACCGGCCTGGCTGCGGCGATCGGCGACCACGAAGGCGCGGCGGCGGCACTCCTCGCGCTCGCGGACGGGGACGCCGAGTTTTCCGACCTTGCCGAGGAACACGCCTACCTGTTGACCTATGCGCGCATCGTCTGCGCGGTGGCACTGTGCGAGGACGATCTCCACGTGCGGTCAGTTCATCTGTGGCACAGCGTGATAGACCACATCGAATCGTCGCCAAGCGATTCGGAGGCGACCGACAACTTGCGTGTGCTCGGCGGGCTTGGGTACGCCCGGTTTTGCGTCGAGACCGGACGGCTCGACGAGGCCGAACCGTGGCTGCGTCGGGCGGGGGCGCGAGCCGAGGCCCGAGGCTGGGAGTTGCACACGGCGAGAACGCAGTTGGAGCGCGGCGCCGCGAGCTGGTCGGCCGGTGACCGCGTCAGCACCGAAGCGCGGATGTACGAGGCCTATCCGGTGATCGCCCAGTACGCCCGCGCCAACGACGTCTCAAGGTGCTGGCTGTTCTTCGGGCTCACCAGGATGTCGGCCGGAGGGCTGAAGGTCGCAGACGAATGCTGGGAGAACGCCGAACGGCACTGGCGTGAACTCGGCAAGCCGCTGCACATCCACCGTATCTTGTTGCAGCGCAGTTGGATCGCCATCTTCCGTGGCCGCTTCGCCGAAGCTTTCGACATGGTGACGCAAGCCCGCGACTGCCTCGACTCCTCCCCGCGCAGCAGCTGGCTCGCCTACGCCCGGCTCGACGACCACCTTGGCAACGTCTGGCGGGCCGAGGCCCTCGCCGAGCTCGGCTTCGACGGGATCGCCAACCAGAGCGACGACTGGGAGGCCGCCGAGGCCAGATATCAAGCAGGGTCGGGTCAGACCCGTGCCGCGCCGGGCACCCCCCGCTACGTCGCGGCCATGGAGAAGCTCCGCCGTGCCGCCGAACTGAAGGTGCCCGCCTCGCTTGCCGTCGACTCGGTCCGATATTCAGTCGCCGACGCCGAGGCCAGGGCGCAGTGGGCCGGCTGCATCTCGGCACCCATGCTGGCGGGCGCCTTCGCCGTCGCATGGGAGTCGGAGGACTCGGACCTCATCAGCCAACTGGTCGAATACCACAGCGCCCGCGGCACGTTCAGCGCCGCGGACGCCTCTCCCGATTCGGCCGACTGGTCGACGGTGGCGACGCTGGCCGCCCCGATCGCCGACGTCGAAGAGCTGGCTCTGGTGGCCGCGGGTCCACCGATCACCGACGGCACCGGACTCACCCGGCTGGGACCGTTGCCGCCACTGCAGATGGATCCGACCACCGGTCCCGTGCTCGACCGCTACCGTGATCTGGCGCTGCAGCGCTACGGCCAGTGCGTCACCGCGGCCGAATCAGCATGGGCGACGTGGCCATAGGAGAGCGCGTAGGAGAGCGCCAAGCGCTCGTCCTGCGATTCGCGGACGTCGGCGTCGCCACCTACGCGAGCCTGAGGGTGATCGGGGAGCCGTCGCACACCGTGACCTGGGTCGTCGACGAGGCGGTGATCCGAACCATGCTGGAGGACCTCGCGGCTGCACTTCCCGAACCGAGGGGCGAAGAGTCCGTGGCCGAGGCGCTGGACCGCGCGCTGACGAAGGGCCCCCTCGCGGCCGTCGGGGCCGAGAACGCGCTCGCGGAACGCCTCGGGACCGTGCTGCTGTCGGAGCCGGCCTGGCGGCTACTGATGACGTCGATGGCCTCGCCCCGCGCCCTGCTGTTCGTCTCGCCGAGCGCCAGGTTGGCCCGTGTGCCCTGGGGTCTCCTAGCCATGCCGAACCTGGATCCGACGGGCGAGGGATACCGGCTGCTCGAGCTCGTCGACGTGTTGATGGCCATCCCGCCGAACATCGCCAATGCACCGCGACGGCGGGCGGCTTGGGCCGAACGCCGCGATCGTCCGCCGCTTCTTCTCCTCGACCCGAGGGTGCCGGGACAGCGTGCGGATTCGGCACTGGGGTCGGTCCTCGGTCGACCGTCGCCGGACACGACGCTGTCTCGGTACTTCGCGACCGTATCGGCGCGGCAACCCGTTCTGCCCACCGTGTCCACAACCACCGAGTTGTTCCGCCGCACGGACGTCGATCGAGACTGGCTCGAGCGGATGCTCGCCGGGGAGCCCTCTCGGCTGTTGTACGTCGGGCACGCCAGCGCTGCCGAGGATGGTGCGGGGCGCGCGGATCAGGCGTCCCTGCATCTGGCCGAGGAGCGCCCGCTGATGGCGGCGGACGTGATGGCACGCCGCATGCCGATGCCGCCACGGGTCGCTCTGCTCGCGTGCGCGTCCGGTGGTGACTACCGGTTCGACGAGGCAACGGGTTTGGTGGCGGCGATGGTGCTGTCCGGCGCGCAGTTGGTGACCGCGACGCTGTGGTCGCTGCCGACGACCGCGGGTTACCGCCAGTTCGTCGGCGGTGCGGCGGATCCGATGGCAGACCTGGTCATCGCCGTCGACGAGGCCCACGATCACGACGAGGCCGGGTGTGCGGTGAACCGCTGGCAGCGGAAGCTCATGCGCCGGTGGCGTTCCGGAGACGTCACGGCTAGCCCGGTGTACTGGGCCGCGCTGGCTACGTTCGCCGTCGACGGAGCGCGCTGAGTCGTCACCTCGGCGGGACGCACACCGCGACGGACGATTCGTCACCGCTTCGGTAGTAGGCGTCGATCAGGGCGCCGGGCGTGAGGCGGGACAGCGCCGAGGCGGGGACGAGTGTGGTCTCGTGCGCCGGGAACTGGCCGCCGCCGGGCCTGCGGACCATCAGATCGAGCTCCACCTCGCGGTAGTCCTCGCGCTCCGCCCCGGTGGCCGTCATCGCGGTGACGATGCCTCGAGACTTGGTCCCGGTTCTGATCAGGGCCAACTCCTCTCGGGTGACGAGCCCCTTGCGCAAGAACATCTGGTCGAACTCGCTGCGGACGGCGACCATGTCGTCGGCCAGGGAAAGCTGTTCTCGGGCAGTCGGATCGAAGGTGACGAGTAGAACGACGCCCGCGTGGAGTTCGGTGAGCACGGTGTCGTCGCCCTGCGGGCGAAGTCTGCCGACGAATCGCTGCCCGGAGATGCTCTCCACGTCGATCGTGATGGCATCGGAGATGGTGCGCACGGTGCCGATCCCCACTCCGCCAACCTGTTCGGGGGTGGGAAGCAGAGGCTGGGGTTTGCGGGTGGCTCGGTTCAGCGGTCCGCTGAGGAGGGCGCCAAACAGGGCGCATGCGAGGAGGACGACGGTGGTCACGACGGTGTAGAACATACGACAAGGGTGGTTCCCGCGATCGGCTACCGAACCCAACTTTCGCGCTGGGCCTATCCGGACCAGCGGCCTATCCTAAGCGGATGACAACGGCACCCCGGTTGGTGAGCGCCAGCACGGCAGCGCTGGCGCAGCCCCGTCGTGCGGTCATCGACGAGGCCTGGCGGGCGATCGGTCCCGGCGTCGAGGTGCTCACCGGTTCGGATGGTGGACCGCTGCGCCGCACCGTGAAGCGCATCCTGGACCCACTGGTTCTGCGGCTGCGGTCCAACCCGCAGTACTCGGCGCCGGTGGTGACTCCCGACGACGCGGCCGCGATGCGCGAGCTGATCCTCGGCCGCGCAGTGCAACTGCGTTCTGCTGCCGCCTGGTTCGGCGTTCTCAAGCTAGAGCGGCGCAGGCTGCGAATCACCACCGGCAACGCGCAGGAGCTCTACTTTCCGATGTGCTTCGAGCTCGCCGTCACCAGCGGGCCGCCCATCGTAGACGACCATGCCACCGCCGAGGCCGTTCTGCGTGGCATTCACGACGACCGCGACCGGACCGCCATCGAGGTCCTCAACCGGTACGTCGACGATCAGCAGGTGCTCACGGCGCTGTCCCGTCAGCTGGAGCGCAGTTGGCGCGACGTCCGGCCCGGCGACACCATCGCGGGCCCCTTCCTCGCGGGCCTGACGACGGTGCTGGGCACCGCCGATGGGCACAACGCGGAAATGGCGCGGCAGCGGGTGTGGTCGGCGCTGATCGCCGACGCAACGCCGTACAACTTGGGCGCGAGAGCCCGAGCCGTCGGCGGTCAGCTGCCGTGGTCGATCGTCGACATCGGACTCAGTTCCGTTGCGCCGCAGTCACCTCCACCGGTTTGGTCGGTCTCGGATGGCGACCTTCCCTTGAACCGGAGTGTGGTGGACCGGGTGAAGGGCACCCTGCGCCGGGCGCTGGACCGCGAAGATCTCCCCGACATCCCGATGCTGTGCGCAGAAGAGGTCGACCGCGCCTGCGCGCCGTGGGGGCTGCTGGCGGAGGACAAGCAGGCGACGCTGGTCGCGGGTATCGAGGTCGCAGTGGGCCTTGCGCCGCTCGGGGACACCACGCCAATGCGATACGACCTGGCCCGCGGCATCCAGGCCCGGCTCCACAAGGAGGCCTACGTGATGCATGCCCGCCGCTACCTCGTCGACGGCGGCGCGGTCCATCCGCGCCAACGCCAGGTGATCGACGACCTCTCGCATTTCGCGCGGCCGTACCTGCGGCGGTTGTGGGCACGACTGCACGGTCGTGACGTGTGGCAGGAACCCTGCGAAGACGTCGACGACGTGCGTGCGCTGCTCGAAGGCGTGGCCCGATCGGTGAGCCTCGATCATCGCCAACGCATCAAGTCGATGCTGGAGCTGCAGGAATTCGAGGTGGCCCAATGAGACTCGTCGCCGACGCCGGGGTGTGGACCATCGGGCCATCCGTGCCCGACGCACCCGCGGTGGCCGTCCTCGAGGTCAGCGGCGGCGTACTGGCATGGACCGTCGACGATCCGGCGGGGCCCGCCGCCACCCGCATCACCGTCACCGACGTGGCTGCCGCGGACTGGCTGTGGCGCGTCGTCGGACCGGGCGGGCACGCGGCCATCGTCGCGGCATTGCCCGAAAATGGGGACATCGAGCTGTCGGACGTCGATCTGCTGCCCCAGGCGTTGGCTCCACTGCGGCGGCTGGCCATCGGACACTGGTTGCGGCGGTGGTGGCCAGAGAGCAGTCGGGACGGCATCGTGCGCCTCGATCACGCGTTGCTCGACGGTGAGCTGGCCGTGCTGGTGGCCGCGGCAGACGAGTTCTTCACGGAGGACACACTGGATTCCGACGTCGAAGGTCTGCTGTCACCCCATCAGGCCGCTCTACTGGCCCTCGAACGTGCGGGCGACCCCCGCATCGGTGAAATCGTGCGGGCGTGCCTCGAGCTCGCGGACGACCTCGGCGTGTGGGACGCGGCGGTGGCACCTGCGTTGCAAGAGCGTCGGGACGACTATGCGCTGGCTGCGGGCCGGGATGGGGCGAGGAGGCCTGGCGCGATCGCTAGTGGCGTCGGTTCGGTGGACTGGGTCGGCGTGCCACCGGGGATCTTCGACGCCGCCGACCAGACAGTCGAGTGGTCAGTCGAATCCGTTGATTCGTCGGTGCTCGCGGTGGTCCGGGTGGCGACGACGGGGGAGCGGCCCGCGACGGGCATCGAGGTCCGGCTCCGGTCCGGCGCGATCACGGCCGCCGGCGCGCTGGACGGCAACGGAACGGCCGCGCTGCCCATCCTGAGAGGCGACGGGGCAGGGGGTAGCCCGCTGACCGAGACGCAGGCCTGGGATCACGACTGGTCGGCCACGTCGGTCAACGTCGGCGCCGTCGACTCGAATGATCCTGCTGCGCAGGCGATCCGGCAACGGGTCCGGGACTTTGCACGCCGCAGGCTGGCGAGCCCGAGCCCCGACGCGTTCCTCGCCGAGATCATCGCCGCCGAGGCCGACTACTGAGCACTACTGGATGTGCGACGACATCGGCGGCGAGTCCGGCAGCGGTTCCACCGGGATTCCCGGGGTGCCGATCTGACCCGCCAGCCACGGCAACGCCGTCGCGAACGCGCGGTCGGCGAACTCCCAATCGTGGTTGCCGGGTTGCATGGCCACCGCGCACGTGATGCCGTTGGCCCCACCGAGCGCACACAGCGAGTTCGCGGCCCTGGTCTGGTCGTTGCCAGAAGCGGTGTTCTGGCCGGCGCCGTTGCCTGCATTGGTGATCGTGGGGCCCGTCACGGGTTCGGAGCCGTTGACGTCGAACCATCCCGAGACCCCGCTGTAGCGGCCGTGTTTGGTGATGACCGTGGTCGGGTCGAATGAGGCGTAGGCCGCGGCGCTGCCACCGAACAGTCGATCGATGGTCTGCTGCTTGGTGCCCGAGTTGGGTGCCAGGTCACCCGCGATGTCCTCGAACGTGCTGAACATGTCCGGGTGCATGGTGACCAGGTCGATGGCGCACGTGCCACCCATCGACCAGCCGACGACGCCCCAGTTGGCGCGGTTCGCACTGACACCGAAGTTGGACTCCATGAACGGCACGACGTCCTTGGTGAGGTGGTCGGCGGCGTTGCCCCTGGTGCCGTTGACGCATTCGGTGTCGTTGTTGAAGGCGCCGCCAGAGTCGACGAAGACGAGGACGGGTGCATTGCCGTCGTTGGCGGCGGCGAAGTCGTCGGCCGACTTGATCGCGTCCCCCGCACGCAGCCAGTCGGCGGGCGTGTTGAACTCGCCGCCGATCATCATCAATGCGGGCAGGTGGGGGCGATCGGTGGCGAACCAGGCCGGCGGCAGGTAGACGAGTTCACCGCGATGCTTGAACCCCGACGCCCGTGAGTCGATCGACACCGGCACCACGGTGCCCTTGGAGGGGATTCGGTGCGCGGTCTGCATCGCCACCACGCTTGCCTGATCGGTCTGGTCGGGCAGCGGCCCCTCGGTGAGCTGATTCCATGCGGTCTGCACGGTGGGGAAGTAGCCCACCCAGAGGTTCAGCGCCAGGGCCGCGCACAGCAGGCTGCACGGCACGCCGGCCATCGAGAGGACCTTGCGCCACCACGTCGCGTCACGCCAGCCGACCACGAGTACCACGGCGGCAATCCCGGTGAGCGTGAGCCAGATCCACAGCTCCTTCGGCGCCGGATCGTCGGCGAGCCCCTGGGACGCGATGATCCAGTGCGCGACCGCGGTGAGGGCGACCCCGATGCCGGCTGCCACCGGAAGCCAGACCAGACGCCAGCGCCGGGTGCGCCAGCCGATCGCCGCGAGTAGCACCAGTGCCGTGACCACCTGCACCGTCAACGGCAACCAGCCGTGCATCAACGACAGGTGCTGATGGCTAAAGTCCCCCGCGGCCGACCACAACGTCACGGCAACATCGTGGACGGCATTCCTGGTTGGCGGCTGTGAGTTGCTGAGCCTCAGCGCGGTTTGGCCAGTGGGAAGGGGAGTGTCTCGCGAATGCTCCGACCGGTGATCAACATGACGACCCGGTCCACGCCCATCCCGAGTCCACCAGTCGGTGGCATCGCGTACTCCATTGCCTGCAGGAAGTCCTCGTCGAGTTCCATGGCCTCCGGATCGCCGCCCGCCGACAGCAGGGATTGTTCCTGAAGCCTGCGGCGCTGCTCGACGGGGTCGGTCAGCTCACTGTAGGCGGTGCCAAGTTCGACGCCCCAGGCCACCAGATCCCAGCGTTCGGCGACGCCAGGCAGACTGCGGTGCGGGCGGGTCAGCGGTGAGACCGACGTCGGGAAGTCCTTGTAGAAGGTGGGGTTCTCGGTGCGATCCTCCACGAGGTGCTCGTACATCTCCAGGACGACGGCGCCTGCATCCCAATGGGTTTGGTACGGAATCTTGGCGGCGTCGGCGTAGCGACGCAGGGTGGCGAGCTCGGTGTCGGTGTCGACGTGCTCGCCGAGGGCGTCGGACACGGCGCCGTGCACGGTCTTGACCGACCACTCGCCGGAGATGTCGACGGGCTCGAGACTGCCGTCGTCGCGCGGCCGCATGACGACGTGGGATCCGTTGGCTGCGAGTGCCGCGTTCTGGATCAGTTCGCGGCACCCGTCGATCCAGACGTTGTAGTCGGCGTGCGCCTGATAGGCCTCCAGCAGGGTGAACTCGGGGTTGTGGCTGAAGTCGACGCCCTCGTTGCGGAAGGCTCGGCCGAGCTCGAACACCCGCTCGACGCCGCCAACGCACAGCCGCTTCAGATAGAGTTCCGGGGCGATTCGCAGGTAGAGGTCGAGATCGTAGGCGTTGATGTGGGTGAGGAACGGCCGCGCGTTGGCGCCACCGTGGATCTGCTGCAGGATCGGCGTCTCGACTTCGAGGAAGCCCTTGTCGAACAGCGTGTCGCGGATCGCGTGCAGAACGTGGCTGCGGGCACGGATCAGGTCGCGGGACTCGGTGTTGATCGCCAGGTCGACGTAGCGGGTGCGCACCCGGGCTTCCTGGTCGGTCAGACCCTTCCATTTGTCGGGTAGCGGTCGCAGGCACTTTCCGATCAGCCGCCACCGATCCACCAGCAGCGAGGTGGTGCCCGTCCTGCTGGCGCCGATGGTGCCCGTCACCTCGACGAGATCACCGAGGTCGATGGCTTTGGTGAAGTCAGCGGTGCTGCCCTGGCTGAGCTGCGAATTGTCGAATAGCAGTTGGACTTCGGCGGACCAGTCGCGCAGATCTGCGAAGAGGACCGAGCCGTAGTCGCGGAGGCGCAGCACCCGGCCGGACACGGTGACGGTCTCGCCGTCGGTGGTCTGCAGCGCCTGCGCGACGGTGTGGCTCGGTGCCTGGCCGACGGGATAGGCGTCGATCCCGCTGTCCTGCAGCGTCTTCAGCTTGGCCATTCGAACGCGGACCTGTTCCGGCAGTCGGGGGGCGACGTCGTCGTCCTGGCCGTCGATCCCGAGTCCGGTCAGGTCGGGGGCGCTGCCGTCGTGCTGAAGGCGGCCCGAGTCGAGCAAGTTCTGCGGGGCCGAGATGTGTTGTCCGGTGTGTTGTTCGCCCCGGCGGCTGAACGGAAGCACCAGGAAGCCCTCGGCGATCACCGACGCGATGCCGACGCGGGGGATGAGTCGGGCGTCGTCGTAGCAGGCGAACCGAGGTACCCATTCGGGCATGTACTTCATGTTCGACCGGTACAGCGTCTCCAGTTGCCACCACCGCGAGAAGAACACCAGCAGGGCGCGCCACAGTCGCGCGACCGGACCGGCACCGAGCTGCGCGCCCTCTTCGAACGCCGAGCGGAACATCGCGAAGTTGAGCGAGATTCGGGCGATGCCGATGTCTTCACCCTGGAGGCACAGCTCGCTGACCATCAATTCGTTCGTGCCGTTGGGAGACTGCGGCGACCGGCGCATCAGGTCCAGGGACACGCCATTGGTTCCCCAGGGCACCAGCGACAGCATTGCCACCACACCATCATTCGGATCTGCGGGGCCTTCCTGGATGGCCTCCACCAGCAGGCAGTCGCTATCGGCCGGGTCGCCGAGCCGGCCCAGCGCCATCGAGAAGCCACGCTCGGTCTCGGTGTCGCGCCAGTCGTCGGCCCGCTTGATGGCCAGGGCCATCTCGTCGGGAGACAGGTCGCGGTGCCTGCGAATCCGCACGGTCAGACCCGCGCGTCGGGCTCTGGTGACTGCCTGCCGGACGGGCTTCATGTCCGGCCCGGACAGCTTGAACTTGTCCGGGTACAGGATGGCCTCGTCGCCGAGCTCGAGGGCGTTCAGTCCGGCCTCCCGGAAGGCTTGGGCCCCAGCCGAACTCGCACCCATTACGCCGGGTGCCCAACCGTATGTCTCGCACAGCTGCAGCCATGCGCCGATCGCGGCAGGCCAGGCCTTCGGATCGCCGACGGGATCGCCGCTGGCAAGGCAGACGCCGACCTCGACGCGGTAGGTGACGGCGGCGCGGCCGTTCGGGGCGAACACCACCGACTTGTCGCGACGGGTGGCGAAGTAGCCCAGTGAGTCGTTCTTGCCGTACAGCTCCAGTAGCCCGCGGATGGCCGACTCGTCCTCGCCGGTGAGTGCGTTCTCGGCCCGTTGGGATTGGAACAGCACGATGGCGGCGACCATGAGGGCCAGCGCGCCGAACAGGCCGAGCAGCGCGTTGACGAAGACGTGCGGATGGTGACCGGAGAAGGCGTCGGCGTCCACACCCGCGAACACGACGACGCGGTTGGCCGCGTACGGAAGTCGCTCGCTCCGTTCCAGGGAGCCGGGGAACATCTCCAGCAGCGCCCAGCCGACGAGGATGCCGACCGTGAAACCCGCGGCCAACACCGCCGCCGCCTTGAACAACGCGCCGCGGCGGACCCTGGCCCAGAACTCCCTGCGGGCCAGCACCAGGAACGCGATGGACGCCACGTGGAAGGCCAAGCCGACGATCTCGCCGATCTCGTCCAGTACGGATTCGGGCCCGGTGGCCAGGTCGGCGAGGTTCCAGGCGATCGCCGCCACCATGTAGAGGACGAGGATCCACCAGGCGATGCTCTTGCGGGCCGCCAATGCGGCCGCCAGTAGGGCCAGCACGAACGCCCAGGCGAAGCTGGTGTCGGGGAAGTTGAAGATGTAGTCGTTGACCCACTCGCGGGGGACCCTGATGATCTCCCGGACCAGCGGGGAGACGCTGGCGATGAGCGACAGCGTGGCAATGACGCCGACCAGCCAACCCGCAGCCGCAGGCACCCATCGAAAAGTCGAAGCCCGTTGCAGCTTGGGCGTGGTCAGCGTCATAAGCCGCGAGGATATTCGGTCAAGCCGGGAAAAGGGCGGAAGCGGCGTTGAGGAGGCGATTTGGCCGGGGTGGCTACCAGACCGGGCCGGTGTACTTCTCGCCGGGGCCCTGGCCGGGCTCATCGGGGTAGGCCGAGCCCTCCCGGAAGGCCAGTTGCAGGCTCTTCAGTCCATCGCGGACGGGGCCGGCGTGCGGTCCGAGATATTCGGCCGAGGCCTTGACCAGCCCGGCCAGGGCCGTGATCAGGCGTCGCGCCTCGTCGAGGTCGCGATGCGGCGCGTCGTCGGGGTCCTCGGCGGACAGCCCCAGCTTTTCCGCGGCCGCGCTCATCAGCATCACCGCGGCACGGGTAATCACCTCCACGGCGGGGATCTCGGCAAGCTCGCGGAGCGAGGGCTCGGCCAGCGGTTCGGGCGATTCTGGAACCTGGGTCATGCCTGCTAGACTGACATGCGCGACCGTCCCGGCGTACGCCAGGACAGCAAGTGGAGTCCCACTCCCACCGTTGGCCACCTAGGCTCAGCGGTCCGGTCGAAGGCATCTGAGATGTCTTTTCTGCGTCATGCGCAGGCGGCGTGAGCCGTGATCGGTCGGCATTGGGCCCTGCTATATGCAGGGCCCGCTCTGTTCGTCGAACAGGGTGCTGATGGCGTGGGCCCCGCCAAGACTACATAGGAGGCCCCATCAGCACTGAGACCCGCATCAACGAGCGCATTCGCGTACCTGAAGTCCGTTTGATCGGACCCAACGGTGAACAGGTGGGCATCGTGCGCATCGAAGATGCACTTCGCGTCGCCGCGGATGCCGATCTCGACCTTGTCGAAGTTGCACCGGCCGCCAAGCCGCCGGTCTGCAAGATCATGGACTACGGCAAGTACAAATACGAGACGGCACTCAAGGAGCGCGAGTCTCGCAAGAACCAGCAGCAGACCGTCGTCAAGGAACAGAAGCTGCGACCCAAGATCGACGACCACGACTACGAGACCAAGAAGGGTCACGT
>NZ_JBEVLO010000378.1:0-6238 GCF_040509115.1 Mycobacterium sp.
GCGACGCCGTACGACAGCAAGGGCCGCGTCGACGTGATCGAGGAGAACGTGCCGGTCACGATCGACGGGGTCGTCATCAATCCCGGCGACGTCATCGTCGGCGACGCCGACGGTGTGTGTGTCATCCCCGCACAGCTGGAAGGTGATGTCCTCGCGCTCGTCGACGAGAAGCGACTCGGCGAGAACGACTTCCGTAAGGCAGTCGCCGACGGCATGGCCGTCACCGACGCGTTTCGCACCTACAAAGTGCTGTGAGCACTCACCCCACGACCAACCCCGGCACCGGGTCGGCCACGTATACCGCGCATCTCTGGGTGGACAGTCAATGCCACCTGGCCGAAAGCCCCCGGTGGGACGACCGGCGCGGCGGCGAGTTGGTGTGGGTCGACCTCGAGGCAGGCTTGTTGTGGCGGTGGGCACCCGACCGCCACGCCGCATCCACCGCGCTCGGGCGTGCGACGGGAGTGGCCGTGCCCCGCAGCGACGGGGGAATGATCACCGCCGGGACTGGCGGCTTCACCTGGATTGACGAGGCGGGCTCTCAGCAATGCACCGTCGACCTGCCCGAAGACTGGTCGGTGATGCGGATGAACGATGGCGTCTGTGATCCCGCGGGTCGGCTGCTCTGCGGATCGACGCCGTGGAAGGCAGGCGCCAGGCCCGGCAACCTGTATCAGCTCAGCGGGGGTGGCCGGGTCCGCACCCTGCGCCGCGGCCTCGGCATGTCGAACGGGATGGGCTGGAGCCCCGATGGTCGCTCCTTCTATCACGTTGACACGCTGGAACATTCGGTGTCCGTCTACGACTACGTACCGGAAACGGGTGATCTGGGCGAGCGTCGCGGCGCATTCCGCGTCGATCCCCAACTCGGCATGCCCGACGGACTCACGGTCGACGCCGACGGCTTCCTCTGGATCGCGATCTGGGGCGGCGGCCGAGTCATCAGGTACACGCCCACGGGCGAGTCCCGTGAGGAGATAGTCGTTCCCGCCAGATACGTGACCAGCTGCACGTTCGGGGGACGCGACCTGTGCGACCTCTTCATCACCACTGCACGCTGGGACCTCGGCGTCGACGAACTCGCCTCCGAGACCGGTGCGGGGGGAGTGTTCCATTGCCGGCTCCCCGTATCCGGACTGCCCCTGTCGCGGTTCGACGGCTCCACCCGACCACCGCAATCCCGATGAGCACCAACCGAAAGCCCCCGACATCCCCGGAAGGAACCCCATGAAGATCGTCGACATCCGCGCCACCGCAGTGACGGTGCCGCTCAAGCGCCCCTTGCGGTGGTCATTCGGCGTGGAAACCACCACCACCCGAACCATCGTCGAACTCATCACCGACGAGGGACTGGTCGGCATCGGCGAGACCCGCGGCGGTGACGAGGTAGTACAGGCCCTGGCGCTCAACCGAGACCTCTACATCGGCGTGGATCCCCTGGAGGTCTGGCGGATCACGCGGCGGTTCTCCGTGTTCCGGATGACGAGCGAACAGCTCGCGCTGGTCGGAGCGGCGAAGCTCGCCGGTGCCGCCGTCGAGATGGCGTGCTGGGACCTGATCGGTAAGGCCACCGGCAAGCGCTGTGGTGATCTCTGGGGCGGAATCGGTTCGGAGAACGTCGAATTCGCTGCCTACGTCTTCTACCGCTACGACGCGGACGGCTCGGTCGGCACGGGTGACAAGGCCGAGAATGCGGTCGAGCATGCCGTCGAACTCTTCGACACCTACGGCTTCCGCGACATCAAGTTCAAGACGGGCGTCCTGGAGCCTGCCGAGGAGATCCGGTCGGTCGAACTGATGCGCTCGCAGCTTCAGGGACGGTTGCGCAACATCCGCATCGATCCCAATGCCGTGTGGTCCGTGGAGACCAGCATCCGCGTGCTCAACCGACTCGCCGACTGCGACCTCGAATTCTGCGAGGACCCGACCTGGGGCATCGAGGGCATGGCCCGGGTGCGCGAGCGCACGCCAGTTCCGCTGGCGACCAACATGGCGGTGGTCACCTTCGAGCAACTGCCACTCAGTGTGCGCAGCAAGGCCGTTGACATCATCCTCGGCGACATCCACTTCTGGGGCGGCGTCAGCTCGGTACTTCAACTGGCCAAGATCTGCGAAACGTTCAACATCGGCATGAGCCTGCACAGTGACCGTGAACTCGGGATCTCCTCGGCAGCAGCCATCCACGTGGCCGCCGCCGAGACCATGATCAGCCACTCGATCGACACCCACCTGCTCGAACAGGCCGACGACATCATCACGACGCCGTTCGAATTCCAGAACGGATGCGTTCGAGTGCCCAGCGGACCCGGTCTGGGCGTGGAGATCGACCAGGACAAGCTGGCGTTCTATGCCGCGCACCACCGAAAGGTCGGCGAGGTCAGCGAATTCCAGGATTCCGCGCAGACCAGTTTCCGAGCGAAGTTCCCCAAGTTCTGATCGACACCGGCAGACCCAAGGAAGGAAACAACACCGATGCGCCTCATGAGGATTGGCCCGGTCGGGAATGAGCAGCCTGCCGTGCAGGTAGACGACTACACCTATGTGGACGTGTCCGACGTTCTCGCCGACTTCGACGGCGCGTTCTTCGCTAGCGGAATGGGCGAGCTTGCCGACGTCGTGCGCAGGCGAATCGACGCCGGAGAGGTTCACTCCTTCACCGGCGAGGAGCGCATCGGTGCGCCGCTGGCCCGCCCGCACCAGATTCTGTGCATCGGGCTGAACTTCAGTGACCACGCCGCCGAAACCGGTCAGGCCGTGCCGCAGGAGCCAATCGTCTTCACCAAGTCACCCAACACGTTGGTTGGGCCCAATGACGACGTCCTGCTGCCCCGAGGCGCCACCAAGACCGACTGGGAAGTGGAGCTCGGCGTCGTGATCGGCCGGCGGGCCAGGTACCTCGACTCGCCGACCGCTGCCCGGGATCACATCGCCGGTTATGTCGCCGTCAACGACGTCAGCGAGAGAGCGTTTCAGCTCGAACGCTCCGGTCAGTGGACGAAGGGCAAGTCCTGCGAGACGTTCAACCCGGCCGGACCATGGCTGGTCACCGCAGACGAGGTCGACGACGTGATGCGTCTGGCCATGACTCTCGACGTCAATGGGCAACGGCGCCAGGACGGTTCCACCTCGACGATGATCTTCGATCCCTACTTTATCGTCCACTACCTGAGCCAGTTCATGGTCCTGGAGCCGGGCGACCTCATCAACACCGGCACACCACCCGGCGTCGGCATGGGTTATGACCCACCGATATGGCTCCGGGAGGGCGACGTGATGGACCTGTGCATCGAGGGACTCGGCCGTCAGCGTCAGCTCGTCAGAGCGTCACAGTGATTCGGCACGACGTCGGGACGGGAAGACGTCCAGCAGACCAAGACTTCGAGGGGCTCACCGCGATCGTGACGGGTGGGGCCAGCGGCATCGGCGCCGCCACGGTCGAGCAATTGGCCCGGCGCGGCGCCAGAGTCGCGGCCCTAGACGTGTCATTCCGCGGGATCGAGGACGGTGCCACGCTCGGCGTGCCCTGCGACGTCGCCGATGCCGATTCCGTGGACGCCGCCGTTGCCGTGGTCGCAGACACCCTCGGCGGTATCGACATCATCGTGAACAACGCGGGAATCGGTGCGGTCGGTGACATCGCGACCAACGACGATGCCACGTGGATGCGAGTCATGGACGTGAACGTCGTTGGGATGGTGCGTGTCGCACGCGCCGCCCTGCCGCACCTCATCACCTCACGGGCAGCGGCGATCGTCAACACCTGCTCGGTGGTGGCCGACATCGGAGTGCCCCAGCGCGCCCTCTATGCCACGACGAAGGGCGCCGTCCGCGCGCTTACCCTGGCCATGGCAGCCGACCACCTGCAGGCTGGCATCCGCGTCAACGCGGTCAGCCCTGGCACCGCCGACACGCCGTGGGTCGGCCGATTGCTGGACCAGGCCCCCGACAGCGGCGCTGCCGCCGTAGCACTGCGCAACCGTCAACCGATGGGCCGACTCGTCACCGCTGCGGAGGTCGCCTGGTCGATCTGCTATCTGGCCAGCCCGAATTCCGGCTCCACCACGGGCACGATCCTTGCAGTCGACGGCGGTATGTCGTCCCTTCGGGTATCCCCAGTGGGCTCGAATCACACTACAACACAGGAGGATTCGTGAGGCTGACAGGCAAGGTGGCCGTCGTGACCGGTGCGGGCGGCGGTATCGGTGCGGCCGTCTGTCGCAGATTCGCCGAAGAGGGCTGCGCCGTGGTGGCGGCAGACACCAACGAGGCCCTCCTCGACGAGCTCACCGACGGGGAGATTGCAGGCGGCGGGTCGATCATCGGAGTCGTCGCCGACGTGTCGACCGAGCAGGGCAACGCACTCCTGGTGGACACCGCCCTGCGCGACTTCGGTGCGCTGGACGTGTTCCACGCCAACGCCGCGGTCCAGGTGATGGGCCGACTCGAGACCTCCACCCGCGACGAGTGGACCCGACAGTTCGAGACGAATCTCTATGGCGCGGCATGCGGTCTGCGCGCGGCGATCCCGACGATGCGGCAACGCGGCGGCGGCTCCTTGATCATCACCGCATCGGTGCTCGGCTTGGTTGGCGACGCCGATCTGCCCGCCTACGGGGCGATGAAGGGCGGCCTTCGCGCGCTGTGCCGATCGCTCGCCACCGCCCACGGGCCCGACGCGATTCGCGTCAACACCATCTGTCCCGGTGACGTCGAAACCCCCATGGTCGCCGAGTTCTTCGCGTTCCAGGACGATCCCGTCGCCGCTCGGGCCGAAGTCACCGACCGCTATCCGATGCGCCGCTTCGCCGACCCCCGCGACGTCGCCAACGCCGCACTGTTCCTGGCTTCCGACGAGTCGAGCTACATCAGCGGCACCGACATCGTCGTCGACGGCGGCCTGCTGGCCCGGGTGTATTGAATGGCTGCAGTGTCCGCGGCGGCTCACAAACTTCGGCCGCAAGTTCGGCCCGAACCCGCCCGGCGAATTCGCCGAGGACGGAGTGTCAAGCGTTTGCGCGGAGAGCGGCAAGCCGGTCGACCGCACACTCTGGGACGCGCGGCGAAGAGGTGGGCGACGGTCACCCGCGCGGCGTCGATCGCGTTGAGCACCGTGCGACGCGTACCTTCGGCACCGCCGATCCACAGATCGTCGACTCCTGCTCGTCGACCAGGCTCGGGCTCAATGCGTACTTACTCGCCCTTGCCGAGGTGGTCGCCGACGAGGTGCGCTCCCCACCGCCTGCGGGCGTCGCGCATTCGCGGGCGATCGTGGACTATTGCACCCCGAGATGACCGGGTCGGCGTGCCAGCCGTTATCCGAGCAGGTCCGTCAACGAATCGCCATTGCGTACGTGTCGACGAACCGCGTTGCGAACTCGGCATGACGCGCAGTACTGGAAGGCGCCACCGGCATATTGTGGAGGCTCTGGACACACAAACCCGTTAACCGATCGGTGTAGCTTTGGGAGGGCGATCGGAACCGTCCATCGGTGTCGGACAAGGAGGTAGCGCACGTGTCGGATGCGCTGAACCGCGGTCTCGATGTTCTCGAGATGCTCGCGATGAGGGGTGAATCCAGAATCGGCGAGCTGATGTCTGACCTGGGTGTCTCCCGGGCAACAGCCCACCGGATCATGAGCACGTTGGAGACTCGCGGCTACGTCGAGCACGTTCTAGAAGACCGTTCCTGGCGGCTTGGACCCGCGTCGGCCGAGTTGGCCACCGGGTTCGACTCCGCGTCCATCATGCAGCTCGCGGCACCGGCGATGGCGGACCTTCGCAAGCTTAGCGGAGAAACTGTCAATCTTGCTGTGCTGCAACGTAACCGGATGGTATGGGCGGCGTCGTTCGACGGCGCCCACGCGCTCCGTCATACGACCACGATCGGTGAGCGGGTGCAGATGCACTCCACCGCGGCCGGTAAGGCAGTCCTTTCAACGCTGGATCCACGGGACTGGGCCAGATTCCTTCCGCCAGAACCATATCCAGAGTTCACTCCCAACACGCTCCGGAAGTTCGCTGACCTGACTCGCGACATCGACGAAGCGAACGTACGGGGGTGGACGTATGACGAAGAAGAATCGGAACTCAGCGGGATCTGTCTCGGCGCTCCCATCGTCGGCCGGGACGGGCGTCCCGTGGCCGCCATGTCGGTCTGTTCGGTGGCCGGGCGGTTGACCGATGCGATGCGTGACGAGTTCGGCCAATCGTTGAGACGGTGGTGCGACCAGATCTCGGT
>NZ_JBEVLO010000379.1:0-8230 GCF_040509115.1 Mycobacterium sp.
AAGGCGTCCTCGCGGCGCATCGAGGTTCGCAGCCCCGACTCGGCCTGCAATCCGTACCTCGCCTTCGCCGTCCTCCTGGCAGCGGGCCTGCGCGGCGTCGAGAAGAACTACGTGCTCGGGCCGCAGGCCGAGGACAACGTCTGGAACCTGACGCCGGAGGAACGCCGCGCGATGGGCTACCGGGAACTGCCCGGCAGCCTCGGCGTCGCGCTGTCCGACATGGAGAACTCCGAGTTGGTCGCAGAAGCGTTGGGAGAGCACGTCTTCGACTTCTTCCTCCGCAACAAGCGGGCTGAATGGGAGAACTACCGCAGCCACGTGACGCCCTACGAGCTGAAGGCGTCTCTCGGGCTCTAGGGCGGTGGTGGCAGAGGAGCCACTTGGGCGTGAGCCCAGTGCGCTAACGTCGAGCCGTGGTCAAACCAGCGACGCAGCGACCGACGCTGCCCAGCGTCGGCAGGTTGGGCTTGGTGGAGCCGAACGCCCGTGCTGACCTGGACCGGTTGGGCTGGAACACCGACGCCCACGTCGAGATGCTGTGGTCGCTGTCCCGGTCGCCCGACGCCGACACCGCGCTGCGCACCATGGTGCGGCTGGCGGACGCGCTCGAGGACGGCTGGGACGAGCTGAACGGGGCCCTGCTGAAGGACCGCGGACTGCGGGGCCGACTGTTCGGCGTGCTCGGGTCATCCACGGCACTGGGCGACCACCTGGTCGCCGAGCCGCGGTCCTGGCAGCTGCTGGCAGGCAAGGCTGCGCTGCCGTCGGCCACCGAGTTGCGCGACGTGTTCGCCGATTTGGCGGAGAAGTCCTCCGATTGCAACGACTTACGAGTTCTCTACCGGGATCAGCTGCTCCTGCTCGCCGGGCTCGATCTGGCGCCAACGGTCGAAAACGAGCCCGTACTGCCCTTCCCGACGGTCGGCGCCCACCTCGCCGACCTGGCCGACGCCGCGTTGGGTGCGGCGCTGATCGTTGCCACCAGAACCGTCTGCAAGGGCGCCAAGGGGGACACGCCGCCACCACGGCTGGCGGTCATCGCGATGGGCAAGTGCGGGGCCCGCGAGCTCAACTACGTCAGCGACGTCGACGTCATCTTCGTCACGGCGAACACGGCCCCGAACGAGCTGGCGATCGCCACCCGGGTGGCAGGCGAGATGATGCGGTTCGCCGGTGACGCGTTCTTCGAGGTCGACGCCGCGCTGCGACCGGAGGGCAAGCAGGGACAGCTCGTTCGCACCCTGGAGTCGCACGTGACCTACTACGAGCGCTGGGCCAAGACGTGGGAGTTCCAGGCGCTGCTGAAGGCCCGCCCCGCCGCCGGCGACCCTGAATTGGGCGCGCAGTACATCGACGCGCTGATGCCGATGGTGTGGGCGGCGTGCGAACGGGAGGACTTCGTCTCCGAGGTCCAGAAGATGCGCAGGCGCGTCGAGGAATTGGTGCCAGCCGGGGTGCGGGCCCGCGAACTCAAACTCGGCACCGGCGGATTGCGCGACGTCGAATTCGCCGTGCAGCTTCTGCAGTTGGTGCACGGCCGCAACGACGAATCGCTGCACGTGGCATCGACCGTCGACGCGCTCGGTGCGCTGGGCAACGGCGGCTACGTCGGGCGTGACGACGCCGCCAACCTCACCGCGTCGTATGAATTCCTGCGACTGCTGGAACACCGCTTGCAACTACAGCGGCTCAAGCGCACCCACATGCTTCCCGAACCCGACGACGACGAGGCGCTGCGCTGGCTGGCCCGCGCGGCGCACATCCGACCCGACGGCCAGCACGATGCGCTCGGCGTGCTGCGCGAGGAACTCAAGCGTCAGAGCCTGCGCGTGTCGCGGCTGCACGCCAAACTCTTCTACCAACCACTGCTCGAATCCGTCGACGGCCCAACGGTCGAGTTCTCGGCGAGCATGTCGCCCGCGGCCGCCGAACGTCAGCTCGCCGCCCTCGGGTACGAGGGACCGCAGAGCGCCCTGACCCACCTGGCCGCACTGACCAGCAGCAGCGGTCGACGTGGCCGCGTGCAGCAGGTCCTCCTGCCGACGCTTCTGGACTGGCTCTCCGACACACCCGATCCCGATTCGGGCCTACTGGCCTACCGCCGGATCAGCGACCAGTTGGCCGACCAACGCTGGTTCCTGGCCTCGCTCCGCGACGAGGGGGCGGTGGCCAAGCGTCTGATGAAGGTGCTCGGCACCTCCGCGTTCGTCCCCGAACTCCTCATGCGGGCACCCGAGGTCATCCAGCAGTACGCCGACGGTCCAGCAGGTCCCAAGTTGCTCGAGGTGGAGCCCGACGGATTGGCCCGAGCCCTGGTCGCGTCGGCCGGTCGGCAGACCGAGCCCGCCAAGGCCATCGCCGCCGCGCGGACGTTGCGTCGTCGCGAGCTTGCGCGCGTCGCCTCGGCGGACCTACTCGGAATGCTCGAAGTCACCGACGTGTGCCGGGCACTGACCTCGGTGTGGGTCGCCGTGCTGCAGGCGGCGCTGGACGTCGTGGTCCGCGCCAACACGCCAGCGAGCGGTCCGCCCGCCCGAATCGCCGTGATCGGCATGGGCAGGCTCGGCGGTGGTGAACTGGGCTACGGCTCCGACGCCGACGTGATGTTCGTCTGCGAACCTCGCGGTGGCGCAGATGAATCGGTGGCGGTGAAGTGGTCGGTGACGATCGCCGAACAGGTGCGCAAGGTACTGGGAACGCCCAGCGCCGACCCGCCGCTGGAAGTCGACACCAACCTGCGGCCGGAGGGGCGCAGCGGTCCGCTGGTGCGCACGCTGGCCTCCTACGAGGCGTACTACGCGCGGTTCGCGCAGACCTGGGAAGTGCAGGCGCTGCTGCGGGCCCACCGCGTCGCAGGTGACGAGGATCTGGGGCTGCGGTTCCTGCTGATGGTCGACAAGACCCGCTACCCACCCGGTGGCGTCTCACCCGAAGCGGTGCAAGAGATCCGGCGACTCAAGGCGCGCATCGACGCCGAACGGCTGCCGCGCGGCGCCGACCCGAATACCCACACCAAACTGGGCCGAGGCGGACTCGCCGACGTCGAGTGGACCGTGCAATTGCTGCAACTGCGCTACGGCCATCAGATTCCGTCGCTGCACAGCACCTCGACGCTGGACACGCTCAACGCCATCGGCGCCGCCGAGTTGATCGCCGAGAGCGACGTGGACCTGCTCCGCCAAGCGTGGCTGACGGCGACCAAGGCCCGCAATGCACTGGTACTGGTGCGAGGCAAGCCCACCGACCAGCTCCCAGGGCCGGGACGTCAACTGAACGCCGTGGCGGCGGCGGCGGGCTGGCCCAACAGCGATGGCGGCGAATTCCTGGACAACTACCTGCGCGTGACGCGCCGGGCGAAGATGGTGGTGCGGAAGATCTTCGGCGCATGAGCACGGACTTTCCGTTCGACGTCATCAGTGCCGACGAGTACGACCGGCTGCGGGACCTTCACGGGCCGCTGACGAACGCCGTCCGCGAACTCATCGACGCAGGCATCCGCACCGACGTCGACGCCACGACCGTGCAGCAGGCGCAGGCCGCCATCGAGGCCGTCACGCGGTCACTGCGCGGCGTGCAACGCGACCAGACCTCGACGCTGCGGCACGCGGGCACCGGCAAGCCACTTGCGTGGTCCAATCCCGCTGTGGGACTGCGCAATGCGATCGCCCCGCCGATGAACATCCACCACGAGGACGACGGTGGCTGCTGGGCCGAGTTCGACCTCGGCGTGGCCTACGAGGGGCCGCCGGGGCTGGTGCACGGCGGCATCGCCGCGCTCGTCCTCGACCACCTGCTCGGCGAGGCGGCGAGCGACGGTCTGACCAAGCCGAACTTCACCGGCACCATCACGCTGCGCTACCTGCGCGGTACGCCGCTGGGACACGTGCGCGCCGAGGCCTTCGTCGAACGGGTCGAGGGCGTCAAGACCTACGCCCGCGGATACCTCGGCGACGCGAACGGCTGGACCGTGGAGGCCGACGGGGTGTTCATCATGCCGGCGTGGGCGCGAGTAACCGGGTGAGGTGCTACGCACACGAAGGACGGGCCTGAGACTGCTCAGCTTTCGATGGTGCGTCCCGTCGACACGATGACGATGGAGCGGCCCACCGGCACGACGACCAGTGACCCGTCGGTGCTCACCGCGGCGGCGTTCACGTAACCAGCAGCCTGGGTTCCGTCGCCCGGGTGGGGGTCGCCCACTCGCACCGTCGCGACGATCGTGTCGGCCGCGGGGTCGTACACCGAGAACAGCCCTTCGGTGAAGCGGGACAGATACAGCCGACTGCCGTCCGCGTTGGCCGTGGCGTAGGGACCGCCGGATCCAACCTTCAACGGCGGGTTGGCGATCACGGTGTTGGAGGCGGTGTCGATGACGGCGAGCGACGTGCCGTAGAGGGTGGCGTAGACGCGACCCGGCGCGGCGGTGACGTTGTACGCTCCCGAGGTCGTCAGCACCCTCGCGACCACCGCGCCGCAGGTGGGGTCGACCGCCGTGACGACGAAGTCACCGGTCGAGAAGTAGACCAGGCCGTCCGCCCCTCGCGTCATACCGGTCGGGTAGCCGCCGGTCGGGATCGTGGCCAGGACCGCGCCGAAGGTCTCGCCGTCCGGGTCGACGTCGTAGACCCAGGCGTTGCGGTGGCCGCCCGCGACGAACGTCGTCCCGTCGGCATCTAGCACCGCGTACTCGGCATTGAGGTCGGTGGCGAACACCTCCCGATACGCATGGGTGGTGTCGAGGACCCGGACGGTCCTTGCGCCGTTCACCAGCAGACGAGAACCGTCGGCGTTGAGGCTCAGACCATATTGCTGCGCGGTGGCGTAGGGCAGGATGGCCAGCACCGTGCCGGTCGCGGTGTCGACGACCTCGATCCGGGGATTCGCGGAGTGGTCGACGACCGCGAGATAGGCGGTGCTGCCGTCGGGGGTGACGACGACACTGCGAACGTCGCCACCGAAGTCGACCGTCGCGACCACCGAGATCTCGGTCGAAGGGGCCACGTCGTAGGTGCCGCGGGCGGTCGTGAATCCGCCGTGCCCGTCGCTGATGGTGATGGCCAGCACGTCGTTGACACCCGCAGGCAGATGGCCGAGCTGGGTGGGGTCCGGAACGAAGAGGAAGCTGCCGCCGGATAGCGCGGTCAGGGTGCCTGCCACCAGAGGTGTTGCCGCATAGGTCAATTCATCGGCGTCGCCGTCGGCACCCGTGACGGTGTAGATCACCCCGCCGGAGCCCGGATCGCTGATCTGGTCAACGGTCAGCGTCGGTGCGACGTTCGCGGTGCCCGCCGAGACGATGGCCAGCGTGTCGGTCGCTAACTGCGGAACGTAGAGGTGTCGACCGTCCGGGCTGATCGCCACCTGATAGAGGTCGTCGTCCGCACCGTGGACGTCGATCACCTCGGAGGTCAGCGCCACGGTGTCGACGACCGAGATGGTGCCGTCCCGGTTCAGGGTGAAGACCTGACGACCGTCGGGCGTGACGATGGCGTTGATGGGACCGGGTCCCGCAGCGACGTCGGTGACGTCGAAGGTGGCCGAGTCGATGATCGACAGGGCGGAACCGTCGGATCGCGTCGTGTAGACCGTGGAGCCGTCGGGGCTGAGGACGATGAACGGTCCGCCGCGCTCGGAGATCAGCTCGAGTACGGCGCCGGACTGTGTGTCGAACACGTACAGCCCGGAGGTCGTGGAGACGTACAGCTGATTGCCGTCGGGGCTGAGCGCCAGCGCGTCGAGATAGTCGAGCGCATCCCCCCTGGCGAAGTCGGTGACCGCCAGCGTGGCGGTATCGACCACCTTGACGCCGCTGCCGCTGTAATCCCGGAAGTAGAGCTTCGTCCCGTCCTGGCCGAGTACCGGAAGGTCGGCACTCTCACCGAGGTGCGTCTTGCCGACCACGGCGTTGGTCGCCGTATCGATCACCGCGAGGTCGTACTCGTCGTTCGGGGTGTGGACGAACAGATAGGTGCGGGCTCCATGCAAGGTCGCGACCAGGTCTTCGGCGTACCCACCCACCGGGATGGTGGCCACGACGGTGTTGGTGGTGGTGTCCACCACGGTGACGGTGCTGTTGCTGCCGTTCTCCGCGACGAGTCGGCCGCCCGCCGCCAACACCGAACGCCCGACCGGCGCGGCGGTGTCGAGATAGGTGATGGTGCCCGTGGTGGTGTCGAGCACGCCGAGCGTCGCGGCATGCACGTCGGAGACGTACACATAGCGCCCGTCGACACCGACGGTGACGTAATACGGACCGCCGCCCGCCGAAAGCCGTTGCACCGCAGCGGTTTGCGCGGTGATGGGGGACAGCAGCGACACGCTGACCGGTACGTCGACGGCACCGCCGTGCCCGTCGTCGATCGAGAGGGTGAAGGTGTCGGTGGTCTGCGCCGCCGTGGCGGTCGTCCTGGCCGCTTCGTGCAGAGCGGCCGCCGTCGGGGTGTAGGTCCAGGTGCCGTCGACGAAGGCAATGTCGCCGTGGGCCGCACCGTGGGCCGCGTAGGCGATCGGCTCACCGTCGGCATCGATCACGGTCAACGTTCCCGAGACCACCCGGGTGGCCGCGTCCACCGCACCGATCGTGCACGCCACCTCCGGACCGTCGTTCAGCTTGCCGATCGGGACCGCGACGCTCTGCGTGGTGACACCGCCGTAGCCATCGGTGAAGGTGAAGGTCAGCACGGCGACGGTGGCCGAGTGATCGGTCGGGTTGGTGAGGGCGTCACCATCGGGGTCCACCCCGTCGGGATCGACGTCGCCGGTGGTGACGGTTGCCGACGGCGTGTGGTTCTGCACCGTTGACTCGAGCCGGCGGAAGACGGCGAACACGATCTCGAAGAGGGGGAACGGGGTCAGCGGCGGCCCGGGTGGCAGGGCGACGGGTCCGAGCCCGAGCGCTCCGAGGAGGCCATTCATCAAGGCCGTAATCGGTGCGAGCAGAATCTGCCGCAGCGACGGCACGGGCACCGGTGCGGCGAGGGTGGTTGGCGAGGTGTCCGAAGTCGGCGGCGCGGCGAAGACAGGGGGAGGGGCGGTCCGCAGGTTGATCGTCGGCACCTCGAGGAACACTGCCGATCCCAGCGTGGGCGCGGGGCCGGGGTCGGCAGGCATCACGATGACCGTGAGGCCGTCGTCCGCCGCGTCCTCGGCGGTGGCGGTGCGATTGGCGCCGCCGAGGTCGGTCGCGGGTCCTGGCGGGTTCGGGGGTGTCGTCGCCTCGGGCTGCACCACCTCGATGACGGGCGGGGGAGGTGGGGCTAGCGAAGTCGTCGGGGCGGCTGGCGGCTGCGATTCTAGCGGCGTTTCTGGCTGGGGTTCCGGTTCCGGCTCGTTGTCCGTGCGCACGATCGCACCGCCGCCGGCATGCACGATGCCGTCGCGAGGGTCGGGGGTGGGGCCGGGGTCCGGCTCGGGAGGGTCGGGTTCATCCGGCTCCACCGAGGCCGGCGTGACGTCCACGGGTGGGTCGGCGGGGGGAGCGGGGGGATTCGGCTGCACCGACGATTCGGTGTCGTCGGCGACGGCGATCGCCGGCGACGTGGCGAGCCCCACTCCGACGCCGATGGCGAGCGCGAGCGCCCCCACCCGCTTCGAAAAACCCATGAACCGTCCCCCCACGTCGCGCCGAGACTGACGCTACGGATCTTCGGGTTCTCGGGAATCGGGGATTTCCCTACCGTTTTGGGGGTCGATCCCGGGGTCAGGGCCGCGTGCGTGGCCGAGTTACCTGCGCGGCCGGGTCACCTACGAAGTGATGCGCCCCTGGATCCGGCTCGCGCGCCGTCGACGGACCAGGCGCCCGCGCCGATGGCGGCAAGCAGCAGGAAACCGAAGCAGTACAAGATCGTCGGTTCGCCGCCGTTGCCACCCATCTGCTGCGGGTAGGGCCAGAAACCGCTGGGGAAGTGCATCCAGAAGTACGCGACGGCCATCTCGCCGGAGACGATGAAGGCCGCGATGCGGGTGAACAACCCGACGGTGATCAACGCACCGAGGACGACCTCGATCAGACCGGCCCACCACAGCGGCCAGGTGCCGACGGGAATCGCCTCTCCGAACGGAAACCCGAACAGCTTCATCGTGCCGCGGAAGAAGAACAACAATCCGAAGACCACTCGGAACAGGGTCAGCGCTGGGGTGGTGAGGGCGGCGAGTCTGGTGTCCAGTTGCGTCGTCATGCTCTGACGATACTATTCGGACCACAGTCCGTATAGGCGTGGGCTGTGAACCG
>NZ_JBEVLO010000380.1:0-17413 GCF_040509115.1 Mycobacterium sp.
ACGAGGACGTCGGCGTGCTGCTCGTCGACGACGTCACGCCGTACGAGTTGATGAAGCTGCGGCTGCTCAACGCCGGCCATCAGGCTCTCTGCTACTTCGCCTATCTGGCGGGCTACCGACTGGTGGCCGACGCTGCGGGCGACCCCCTGTTCGCGAAGTTCCTTCTCGACTACATGGACAACGAGGCGACGCCGACCCTCAAGCCAGTGCCCGGCATCGACCTGCCCGACTTCAAGAAGACCGCGATCGCCCGCTTCGCCAACCCCGCCGTGCGCGACACCATCGTGCGACTGTGCTTCGGCTCGTCGGACCGCATCCCGCAGTGGCTGGTGCCGGTGATCAAGGAGAACCTCACCAGCGGCGAGCCCGTCAAGCTGTCCGCGGCCACCGTCGCAAGCTGGGCCCGCTACGCCGAGGGTGTCGACGAGCAGGGCGAACTCATCGACGTTCAAGACCAGTTGGCGGACTCCCTTGTGCCACTGGCCAAGTCGCAGTTGGAACACCCGACGGCGTTCATCGAGAACACTGCGCTGTTCGGCGACCTGGCCAAGGAGCAGCGGTTCGTCGACGCCTACCTGTGGACGCTGAACTCGCTTCACGAGGTCGGGGCCCGCGCGACGCTGGAGGCCCTCGTCGGTGGGAAGGACTCGCAGTGACGTCCCGAAGGCGACGACGAGCGAGGGACGAGCGATGACGCAGCGCGCCCTCGTCATCGGCGAGGCACTGATCGACATCGTCGAACGCGACGGGCAGATACTCGGCGAGCACGTCGGCGGCAGCCCGCTCAACGTCGCGGTCGGGCTTGGCAGGCTCGGACGCGACGTCGACTTCCTCACTCACATCGGTGACGACGAACGTGGACACCGCATCGTCGAGCACCTCGAGGCATCCCACGTCCGACTGGTGCCGGGAAGCAGCGGCGCCGCGCGCACGCCGACCGCGATGGCCCGCCTCGATGAGACGGGCGCCGCGAACTACACGTTCGACCTCGAGTGGCAGCTGGCAGGAACGCCCGAGGTGGCTCCCCCGCTGGTGGTCCACACCGGATCGATCGCCGGTTTCGCGGATCCTGGCTGCCTGGCGACGGCCGCACTGCTCGACGCCTATCACCTGGCGGCGACCGTCACCTACGACCCGAACGTACGTCCCGCCCTGATCGCCGACCGCGAGCAGGCCATCGCCCGCATCGAGCGGCTCGTCGAGAAGTCCGACGTCGTCAAGGCCAGCGACGAGGATCTGCGCTGGATCGATCCCAGCCGGACACCGGAGCAGCTCGCGACCGCGTGGCAGTCGCTCGGTCCTTCGATCGTGGCGGTGACGATGGGCGAACGTGGATCGTTCGCGATCTGCGCGGCCGGGACGGTGTCCGCGCGGGCACGTCAGGTCGAGGTGATCGACACGGTCGGCGCAGGCGATTCGTTCATGACTGGGCTGATCGACGCGTTGTGGACGTTCGACCTGCTGGGTGGTGATCGGCGCGCGGAGTTGGCCCGCATCGACGTCGAGACGCTGGAACGCGTCGTGCAGACGGCGTCGCTGGCGTCGGCGCTGACCGTCGCGCGCGCGGGTGCCGACTTGCCGGATCGCGCCGCTCTGCTGCGCGGCTGAACCGGTAAGCCATACTGGGTCATGCGTTCCATCTGGAAGGGATCGGTCGCCTTCGGCCTGGTGAACGTGCCGGTCAAGGTCTACAGCGCGACCGAAGACCACGACATCAAGTTCCACCAGGTGCATGCGAAGGACAACGGACGCATCCGGTACAAGCGGGTCTGCGAAATCTGCGGCGAGGTCGTCGAATACCGCGACATCGCCAAGTCGTACGAGTCCGAAGACGGTCAGACCGTCGTCATCACCGACGAGGACATCGCGACGATGCCCGAGGAGCGCAGCCGCGAGATCGAAGTGGTCGAGTTCGTCCCCGCCGACCAGATCGACCCGCTGATGTACGACAAGAGCTACTTCCTTGAGCCCGATTCGAAGTCGTCGAAGTCCTACGTGCTGCTGGCGGAGACGCTCGCGAAGACGGACCGGGTGGCGATCGTGCACTTCGCGCTACGCAGCAAGACGCGGCTGGCGGCGTTGCGCGTCAAGGACTTCGGCAAGCGTGAGGTGATGGTCGTGCACACCTTGCTGTGGCCCGACGAGATCCGCGACCCCGACTTCCCCGAACTCGACAAGAAGGTGGAGATCAAGCCCGCCGAGCTGAAGATGGCAGGCCAGGTGGTCGAGTCGATGACCGATGACTTCCATCCCGAGGCGTTCACCGACAACTACCGCATCGAGATGATGGAACTCATCCAGGCCAAGATCGATGGCGGTGAGGCGTTCGCCGTCGAGGAACAGCCCGCCGAACTCGACGAGACCGACGACGTGTCCGATCTGTTGGCCAAGCTCGAAGCCAGTGTCAAGGCGCGCCAGTCGGGTTCGTCCGGATCGTCTGACGACGATGGCGATGACGATGACGAGCCGGCCAAGAAGGCCCCCGCGAAGGCCGCGGCCAAGAAGGCTCCTGCGAAGAAGACGCCCGCGAAGAAGGCTCCCGCCAAGAAGACGCCTGCCAAGAAGGCTCCTGCCAAGAAGTAGGAAGCGCGCTGCGCGCGACGACGTCGACTGGCGTCTCCGACGCGAATGTCGTTGGCCGCCAATCATTTACCGTACCTGCCGAGCTACGCCTTTCCGGGGTTTCTGCGGGTCGCGTGCCGAACGGATCGCAGCCATCGCCCAGAATCCGCGTCGAATTAGAACGTGTTCTAGTAGCGTCGACTCCTGTGATTCTCGACAGATTCAAGCTCGTCGACCAGGTCGCCGTCGTCACGGGCGCAGGCCGCGGGCTCGGCGCCGCCATGGCGGTAGCCTTCGCGGAGGCCGGCGCCGACGTGGTCATTGCGGCGCGAACCCAGTCGCAACTCGACGAGGTCGCCGAGCGGATCCGCGCAGTGGGCCGCCGCGCGCACGTCGTCGTCGCCGATCTCGCGCATCCGGAGGACACGGCGAAGCTCGCTGCCGAGGCCATCGAGGCGTTCGGCAAACTGGACATCGTCGTCAACAACGTCGGCGGCACCATGCCGGCGCCGCTCATGGACACCTCCACCAAGGACCTGCGCGATGCCTTCACGTTCAACGTGACCACCGCGCACGCGTTGACGACGGCCGCCGTTCCCCTGATGCTCGAGCACTCCGGCGGCGGCAGCATCATCAACATCACCTCCACGATGGCCCGGGTCTCCGGCCGCGGATTCGCAGCCTACGGAACGGCGAAAGCCGCACTCGCGCAGTACACCCGACTGGCCGCGCTCGACCTCGCGCCGCGCATCCGGGTCAACGCGATCGCCCCGGGTTCGATCCTCACCTCGGCGCTCGACATCCTGGCGAGCAACGACGAACTACGCAAACCCATGGAGGACGCCACGCCGCTGCGGCGCCTTGGCGACCCGCTCGACATCGCCGCAGCCGCCGTCTACCTCGCCTCGTCGGCGGGCAGCTTCCTCACCGGCAAGACCCTCGAGGTCGACGGCGGCATCACCGTCCCGAACTTCGAGTTCCCCATCCCCGACCTGTGATGACGACCCGCGACTTGCCGCTGGTCACCAGAAAAGGGTTGTACGCTGGCAGTCTGCTGTCAGAGGCGTGACGACAATCAATCGCCGTAACGAAGGGCCTGCCATGCGCACGCGGTATCTCATCGGATTGCTTGCTTCTGCAGGGGCTGCGTCGGCCGTCCTCCTGGCCCCGTCCGCATCGGCGGAGCCCAGCTGCACGACCGCCGGGGAGGTCGGCGACACCGGCACCTCGACCACTCAGTGCCAGTCGCCGGGAAACGTCCAGATCACGGCGACGGCACCTGACGTCCCCACCTACCTCTACCCATGGGAGGACGAGTTCTACGGTCCTGCCCTCGTCATCGGCGGTGGCGGTTGGGGACCCCACGGCGGCGGTGCCGGTGGTGGTGGCGGTGGCGGTGGCGGCCACCGGTAACGTCGGCCCGGACAGGACGCCGCTCGTGCGTTGCCCACCAAGGACTCTCGTCCCAATGACTGTGGTCGCCGCGATCGCGGGCGCACTACTCGCCGCACCCACGGCGACAGCGACGCCGGACTGTACGAACACGGGACCGTTGACCACGCAGTGCGAGACTCCCGGTCACGCGCAGATCGTGACGTCGCCGCCCGTCATGAACAACAACTCGTACCCGTACGGCGGCTTCGTCGTCGGCTTCCCCTGGTGACGGCAACCCAATGAGTCGTTCCGCTGGTCGATCGACAAGGTTTCGGCTAACCTAACTTTTCTATTCGCATCCCCGGATCGAGAGTGGATCAGTTGTCGACCAAGACCACGGCGCCCAAGGCTTCCAAGCGCTCAACCATGCTCCTGCTCGGGCCGGCCTTCGTGGCGGCCATCGCCTACGTGGACCCCGGCAACGTCGCGGCCAACGTCAGCGCCGGCGCCCAATTCGGCTTCCTGCTGGTATGGGTGATTCTGGTCGCCAACGTCATGGCCGGGCTGGTGCAGTATCTGTCGGCCAAGCTCGGTCTGGTGACCGGGCGTTCGCTTCCGGAGGCCGTCGCGGACCACACCCGGACCCGCACCAGGGTCGCCTATTGGCTGCAGGCCGAATTGGTCGCCATGGCAACCGATCTCGCCGAGGTCGTCGGTGGTGCGATCGCGCTCTATCTGCTGTTCGATCTGCCGCTCCTGCTCGGCGGCGTCATCACCGGCATGGTCTCGCTGGTGCTGCTCGCGGTGCAGGACCGTCGCGGGCAGCGGGTCTTCGAGCGCGTCATCACGGGCCTGCTGCTCGTCATCGCCGTTGGCTTCCTGACCAGCCTCTTCGTCGAACCCCCTTCGCCGAGCGATGTCGTCGGCGGATTGGTGCCGCGCTTCGACGGCCCGGAGAGCATCTTGCTCGCCACTGCGATGCTCGGCGCCACGGTGATGCCGCACGCGGTGTACCTGCACTCCGGCCTCGCCCGCGACCGTCATGGTCAACCCGAGGCAGGCGAACCGCGTCGCCGCCTCCTGCGCGTGACCCGATACGACGTCGCCCTGGCGATGATCGTCGCGGGCGCCGTCAATCTCGCGATGCTGCTGGTCGCCGCCACCAACCTGCAGGGCATGGACAACACCGACTCGATAGAGGGCGCGTACTCCGCAGTGCAGACCACCCTCGGCCACACGGTCGCACTGTTCTTCGCCATCGGACTCCTGGCGTCGGGCCTGGCCTCCACCTCGGTCGGCGCGTACGCCGGCGCCATGATCATGCAAGGCCTGCTGCGGCGCACCTACCCGATACTGCTGCGCCGGCTGGTCACGCTCATCCCCGCGCTGGTGATCCTGGCCGTCGGCTTCGACCCCAGTCGCGCGCTGGTGCTGTCGCAGGTGGTGCTGTCGTTTGGCATCCCGTTCGCGTTGATTCCGCTGGTGCGACTGACCAGCAACCGTTCGCTCATGGGCGACGACGTCAACCACCGCGTGACCACCGCACTCGGCTGGACGGTCGCGGGGGTGATTAGTCTTCTCAACGTGGTTCTCATCTATCTGACGGTCACCGGCTGAATGCAGCCCTACTTCGCGTACGGGTCGAACCTGGACGTGACGCAGATGACGCGGCGCTGCCCGGATGCCACCGATCCCCGGCCTGCGACGCTGACCGACCACGACTGGCTCATCAACGAACGTGGCGTCGCCACCCTGGAACCGTTCGACGGCGCGGAGGTTCACGGCATCCTCTGGCGGGTCAGCGACGCCGACCTCGCGAACCTCGACCGCGCCGAGGGCGTGCCCGTGCGTTACCGACGTGACCGCCTGGTGGTGTCGTCGGACGACGGCCCCGTCGAGGCCTGGGTGTACATCGACCACCGCATCGAGCCGGGGCCTGCGCGGGATGGCTACCTGGAGCGGATCATCGACGGCGCCATGCACCACGGGTTGCCCGCGCGCTGGCTCGACTTCCTTCACCGCTGGGATCCCGTGCACTGGCCCCGTCAGCTGGGCGACCCCGGTCCGGATGCGCCGCAGACCCTTACCGAGCTTCTGGCCGACCCCGACGTCACCGAGTCCACCGTGCTCCGGTCGACGTTCGGCTTCCTCGCCATCCACGGCGGCGGACTGGAGAGAATGACCGACGTCATCGCCGAGCGGGCGGCAGTCGCCGCCAATGCCTCGGTCTACCTAGTGCACCATCCCGACGGTTACCCGAACCACCTGGGCTCCAGCGCTTTTCGCGCCGATGAGTCGCCCGCGCTCGCGGAGTTCCTCGATCACGTCGACGTCGTGGTGTCGTTGCACGGATACGGCCGGATCAACCGCAGCACTCAACTGCTGGTGGGCGGGCGCAACCGGGACCTCGCCGCACACCTCGCCCGACACGTCGTCGTGCCCGGTTATGAGTTGGTCACCGAGCTGGAGCAGATCCCCCGCGAGCTACGCGGCCTGCATCCACTGAACCCCGTGAATCAACCCCGCGGCGGCGGGGCTCAGATCGAGTTGTCACCACGCGTACGCGGCATCAGCCCGCGCAGCGGCATGGTCGGCGACAACGGGTTGACTCGCGCGACGTCCCTACTCGTCGACGGCCTCGTTGCGGCCGCACGGTCCTGGCCGAACTGAGCGCTACTCCTCCATGTCCAGCACCGGCGTCGGCCGCTGGAACCCGCGGGTCACGATCAGCAGCCACACGAAACCGATGGCCAGCCAGATCAATCCGACTTCGAGCGTCAGCCAGGAGAGGCTGGTCCACAACCAGACGGTGAGCACGAAGCCGATCCCCGGCAGCAACAGGTTGTTGAGGACGTTCTTCTCGCCGGCGTCGATGAAGTAGTGCTTGATGACGGTGAGGTTCACCGCCGAGAAGGCAATCAGCGCACCGAAACTCACCACCGAAGCCAGGAAGCCCAGATCGATCCAGAGCGCGACGAGCGAGATCACCGACACCACCAGGATGGCGAAGGTCGGCGTCGCAAAGCGCAGCGAGACGTGTCCGAAAACCCTGCGCGGCATGATGCCGTCGCGTCCCATCGCGTACAGGATCCTGGCCACGGACGCCTGCGACGTCAGCGCGGAACCGATGCAGCCCGCAATGTAGGCGGCGGTGAAGAACGTGTTCAGGAACTGCCCGCCGGCCGAGGTCATCACGTCCAACGATCCCGAGTCGACGTCGGCGAACTCGTTGGACGGGAAGACCAACTGCGACACGTAGGACAGACCGAAGAAGATGAGCCCGCACACCACGGTCGCGATCATGATCGCCTTTGGCACGGTGCGAGTCGGGTCCTTGGCTTCCTCCGACATCGTCGACACGGCATCGAAGCCGAGGAAGGACAGGCACAGGATCGCCGCGCCCGCGAAGATCGGGCTTGCCCCGCTCACCGAGCCGTCCCCGGAGAAGGGTGCCAGCAGGTTGACGTTGCCTGCCTTCGTGATGGTCATGAAGGCCATCACCACGAAGACGAGGATGAAGATCACCTGCAGCGCCAGCAGCAGGAAGTTGGCCCGTGCCACCGACACGATGCCGATGATGTTGAGCACCGTCACGATGACGATCGATACCAAGATCCACACCCAGGCGGGCACGGCGGGGATCGCGGCCTCCATGTAGATACCGATGACCAGGTAGTTCAGCATCGGCAGGAACAGGTAGTCCAGCAGCAGCGACCAACCGGCCAGGAAGCCGATCGGCGCGCCGAACGTTCTCTGCGTGTAGGCGTAGGTCGACCCCGCCACAGGATAGGCCGCCGACATCCGCGCATAGGACCTCGCGGTGAACACCATGGCGGCCAGCGTGACGAGGTAGGCGACCGACAGTCGGCCGCCCGTCAGCTGGGTGACGATGCCGTAGGTGGTGAACACCGTCAGCGGCACCATGTAGACCATGCCGAACAGCACCAGGGCTGGGACGCCGAGCGCGCGTTTGAGGTGACCCTCGCCCGCGGCTACCGCCGTCTCGGCCGACGACTTGCCCATGGAGACCGGTGGCCCAGAAGGTGTGGTGGACATGGCTTTCCCTTCAGCTGTGGAACGGTTGACCGAGCTCGCCCCGGAGATAGGTACCCCGCACGACGATTGCGGGCAGGTCGAGGGCGGGCGTCTCACGCGGGTCGCGCGCCAGCCAGACCAGGTCGGCACTTGCGCCTGGAATCAGGCGGCCCCACGTGCCCTCGGCGAAGGCCTGCTCGGCGACGCCTGCGGTGTAGGCGGACAGGGCGCGGTCGATCGTCAGGATCTCCTCCGCGATCCAGGGATCGCCCTGCGGGATCTGCCGCGACACCCCGATCGCGATGCCGTCGAACGGTGCGCCGGAGGACACCGGCCAGTCCGAGCCGAACGCCAGCGGCGCACCCGAGTCGTCGAGACTGCGCATCCGGTACTGCTTGTCGGCGCGTTCGACGCCGAGGCGCGGGATCGTGAGCACCGTCATCAACGCGTCCATCTGCGCCCATAGCGGCTGCATGCAGGGGATCACGCCCAGCTTGGCGAAGCGAGCAAGATCGGCGTCGTCGACCAGCTGCACGTGAGCGATCACCGGGCGACGGTCGCGCGGCCCGTTGCATTCGATGGCGTACTCGATGGCGTCGAGCGCCTGACGTACCGCAGCGTCGCCAATGGCGTGGATGTGGATCTGCAGGCCGAGTTCGTCGACCTGCCGAGCGGCCCTGGCCAGGCTGTCGCCCTCCCAGACGGTCATGCCGTGCCCGTGTAGTCCTGAGCAGTACGGCGCGAGCAGCGCACCAGTCTCGTTCTCGACGACGCCGTCGGCGAAGAACTTCACGGTGTGCGCGGTCAGCAGCGGCGACCCGACCCCCTCCACCCGGCGGCGCGCCTCGGCGAAACCGGCCAGCTGCGCGTCGAAGTGGCGTGGGTCGGCGTACATGGCCAGGTTGAACCTGATGCGCAGCGCACCGCTTCGGGCCGCGGCGACGTAGGTGTCGACGTCACCGGGCTCGACCCATGCGTCCTGCACCCAGGTGACGCCCCTGGCCAGGTAGTAGTCGGCGGCCGTGCCGAGCGCCGCGATCCGCACGTCCTCGTCGCGCGGGGGCATGACGGCGGAGATGAGGTCCACCGCCCCCCACTCCCGCATGGTGCCGAGCACCGAGCCGTCGTCGCGGTGCGGAATCTCGCCGAGCACCGGGTCGGGCGTCTCCGGGGTGATGCCTGCCCGCTCGAGGGCCACCGAGTTGACCCACATCGTGTGGTAGTCCCACGCGCGCAGGGCGACGGGCCGGTCGGGCACCGCCTCGTCGAGCCAGCGGGCGTCGAACAGCCCACCCTCGGCCAGGCTCCCGTCGTAGGAGGCGCCGACGATCCACTCGTCGTCGGGATTCGCCTCGGCGTACTTCCGAACCTCGGCGACGATCTCCTCCACCGAACTGCACGGCCGCACCGCCGGACCGACGAACTCGAGGCCGCCGAGCATCGGGTGGGCATGCCCGTCGCCGAAGGACGGCATCAGGAATCCGCCCTCCAGGTCGACCTCGACAGCAGCATCGGTCGCCTTCGCGAGAGCGTCGTCACCCAGGGCCACGATGACGCCGTCGTCGACCAGAAGTGCGCCAACCGTCGTCGATCCCGTCGCCTCGTTCGCGTTGGTCGCCTGAGAGGTACCTGTCCACACGGTTCCGTTGCGAAACAGCGTCATCGCCACGGATTCGCACACTACGCGGCGTTTAGGGATCCGCAATGTCGAACGGGAGCCGACGACACCCATCCGACTCGTCGGTGGTTCCGAATAGTGATCGTGGAACGTGAAGACCTCATCGGCCGCTCGATCGCCGTCATCGGCAGCGGCGTTGCCGGACTGACGGCCAGCTACGTCCTGTCCGCGCGCAACCGGGTGACCCTGTTCGAGGCCGACGGTCGGCTCGGCGGACATGCGCACACCCACCACCTGGACAGGGGCGACGGAAACGTCGTCGCGGTCGACTCGGCCTTCCTGGTGCACAACGACCGCACGTATCCGACGTTGTGCCGGTTGTTCGCCGAACTGGGCATCGCGACGCACGACACCGACATGTCGATGTCGGTACGCGACGACGCCTCGGGCCTCGAGTTCGCTGGCGCCCGCGGCCTCGGTGGGCTCTTCCCCTCTTGGTCGAACGCCCGCCCCCGATACCTGCTGATGCTCGCGGAGGTAAAGCGGTTCCACCGCGAGGCCACCCGCCTGCTGACCACCGACGAGAGCACCGACGCACCTGGCGAGACATTGGGCGCGTTCGTCGAGCGGCACGACTTCTCCCCGTACTTCGTCGAGCACTTCATGACTCCCCTGGTGGCCGCCGTGTGGTCATGCGCTCCCGGCGACGCCATGCGCTACCCCGCCCGCTACCTCTTCGTGTTCCTTCAGCATCACGGCATGCTGACGGTCTTCGGATCGCCGACGTGGCGCACCGTCGTCGGCGGGTCGGCCACCTACGTCGCGGCCATCGCCGAGAGACTGCACGAGGTGCGCACCGGAGTGCCGGTGCGCTCGGTCAAACGGGTATCCGACGGCGTACAGATCTCGGCAGGCGTCGACGGACCCCGCACCTTCGATGCGGCGGTCATCGCCACCCATCCCGCACAGGCGCTTCTGATGTTGGCCGAACCCACCGCCGCCGAGCGGGACGTCCTTGGCGCAATTCGCTACTCCACCAACCACGCTCAGCTGCACACCGACGAATCGGTGCTGCCGCGACGCTCCCGGGCCAGGGCCTCCTGGAACTACCTGGCGACGCCGGACGTGGACCACGTGCTGGTGACCTACGACGTCACCCGGCTGATGGGGCTGTCCGGGACCGAACGCTTCCTGGTGACGCTCGGCGGGCATGACTACGTCGATCAGTCCACCGTGATCGCGGACATGACTTACGAACATCCGCTGTACACACCCGAATCCCTTGCCGCACAGGGACTGTTGCCGACAATCGATGACGACCGGGTGACCTTCGCCGGGGCGTACCACGGCTGGGGTTTCCACGAGGACGGAGCCGCGTCCGGATTTCGGGCCGCCCGAAGGCTCGGCGCCGACTGGTCGGTCGCCGCGGATCTGGAGTCGGTGCCATGTTGAGCGCGCTGTACCGCACCCGCATCACCCACCTCCGTCGCGCTCCGGTTCACCACTACTTCGAGCAGAGCGGGTACAGCTGGTACGTCGACATCGACGAGCTGCCCACCCTGCCCCGGTGGCTGCAGCCGTTCGCGCAATTCGAGGCCGCAGACCACCTCTCGCCGCCGATCGCCGGTCAGGACACCCTGCGGACGCGGGTCGACGCCTACCTCGCCGAGCGTGGCATCGAACTCCCGGGTGGCACCGTCACGGCGCTTCTGCAGGCCAGAGTGCTTGGGTACGTGTTCAATCCGCTGAGCGTCTTCTGGTGCCACGATGCGCAGGGCGTGCTGCGCCACGTCATCGCCGAGGTGCACAACACCTATGGTGGGCGCCACGCCTACCTGCTGCCCCCGACGGGCAATCAACCCGCCGCGGTGAAGAAGGCACTGTACGTGTCCCCGTTCAACGAGGTCGACGGCTACTACCTGGTGCGTGCGCCGCTTCCGGACGAGCGCCTGGACGTGACGATCTCCCTGCACCGGGAGAACAGGCCCGCCTTCGTCGCCACGCTCGACGGCACCCGCCGCGAGGCAACGGTGGCCAACGTTCTTCGCCTCCAGCTGGTGGCACCGGTGGCACCTTTGATGGGAGCGATGTGGATCCGCATCCAGGGCATCACGCTGTGGGCGCGCAAGGTACCAGTCGTGCCTCGGGAGCCCGCGGCCGAGCGGGAGAGGGTCGGCCAGCTGTGACCATCAACGTCACCGGAAATGTCGGCACCACCACAGATTCCGTCGACCCGGCACGCTGGCCGTCGGTCGCGCGGGTGCCGGGCGGGCCGATCAGCATGGCCACCGCTCGAGTCGCAGAATCGTTCCTGGGCCGGTCCGCCACCCGCCTGCCGCTGCGGTTGCGGTATCCGGACGGATCCGTGGTCGGTGCGGCCGATCCGACACTGCCGACGATGGACATTCACCAACCCAGCGCGCTGTTCCGTCGCGTCGGCAGGTCCGGGTTGATCGGGTTCGGCGAGTCGTACATGGCGGGCGAGTGGAGTTCCGACGATCTGGCCGGCCTGCTGACCGCATTCGCGAACTCGGTGGCCGACCTGGTTCCGCCTGCGCTGCAATGGCTTCGACCGCTGGCGGTGGTCAGTCATCCGAGTTCGATGCACAACAGCCTCAAGCAGGCCCGCAGTAACATCGCCGAGCACTACGACCTGTCGAATGACCTGTTCGCCGAGTTCCTCGACGACACGATGACCTACTCCAGCGCGCTGTTCGACAATTCCCAACCCGGGTGGTCCGAACTCAAGGCGGGGCAGCACCGCAAGATCGATCGCCTCCTGGACTCCGCAAGGGTGGGGCCGGGCAGTCACGTCCTCGAAATCGGGACCGGATGGGGCGAACTGTGCCTACGCGCCGCAGCGCGAGGTGCGCGAGTTCATTCGATCACACTGTCCGCCGAACAACAGCGCCTCGCCCAGCAGCGGGTGGCCGCGGCGGGTTTCTCCAACCTCGTCACCATCGAACTGAAGGACTACCGCGAGATCGAGGGGCGTTACGATGCCGTCGTCTCGGTGGAGATGATCGAGGCAGTGGGATATCGCTTCTGGCCCACCTACTTCCAAACCCTGGACCGACTGGTGTCACCCGGTGGCCGGGTGGTGATCCAGGCGATCACCATGCCGCACGACCGAATGTTGGCCTCGCGCAACACCTACACCTGGATCCAGAAGTACATCTTTCCCGGCGGGATGATTCCGTCCGTCGAAGGCGTCGTGGGGATCACCGAGCGGGAGACCCGACTACGCACCGTCGGGATGCTGTCGCTGCGACCTCACTACGCCGAGACCCTGCGGCTGTGGCGGGAACGCTTCAACTCGCGACGGGACTCCGTGTTCGCGTTGGGCTTCGACGAGGTCTTCGCGCGAATGTGGGAGCTGTACCTGGCGTACTCGGAGGCCGGTTTCCGCTCCGGTTACCTCGACGTCTACCAGTGGACCTTCGCCCCGACCGGTACGTCCCGATGAGCGTCCGATGAGCGTCCGATGAGCTTCGTCGTCGTTTCCGTTGCCGCCCTGGCGATTCTGCTGGTGGTGTACGGCGTCACCTTTGCAATCGGCAGGCGGATCGGCCGCTACAACGTCGTCGACGTCACCTGGGGGGCCAGCTTCGTCGCCGTGGCGATGGTTGCCGCGGTGGTCGGCGATGGGGATCCGTTCCGCAGGGTGCTCCTGCTGGCGCTGACGGCCGTGTGGGGACTGCGACTGGCGTGGCACATGGTGGGCAAGTCCTCCGGGCGGGGTGAAGACCCGCGGTACGACGATCTGCTCGACGGCGACTTCTCGCCAGCCCACGTGATTCGCAAGATCTTCCTCACGCAGGCACTCGCGGCATGGTTCATCTCGCTGCCGTTGCAGCTCTCCGCGGTCCTCGGGCCGACGCCGGGCGTGCTGCGGCCGGTACTGGTGGCGGGCGTCGCCCTGTGGGCGCTCGGGGTGCTGTTCGAGGCGTTTGGCGATCGCCAGTTGCGCCAGTTCAAGGCCGACGCCGCCAACAAGGGCAAGATCATGGACCGTGGCCTGTGGTCCTGGACGCGGCATCCCAACTACTTTGGCGACGCCTCGGTGTGGTGGGGTCTGTGGCTGATCTCGATCACCGGTCTGCTGTCGCTGGCCACGGTGCTGTCACCCGTCGCGATGACCTATTTCCTGGTGTACGCCACCGGCGCGCGACTCACCGAGCGAATCATGGCCGACCGTCCGGGATTTCGTGAATACTGCACGCGGACATCATTTTTCGTTCCACGTCCGCCAAGGTCGCGAGTGTCGTGACCGTTCTCGTGACCGCCAGTAGTACACTACGCGGCGTGACGGCCGACCTCGACGCATTGTTGCGCCGAGTCGCACAGCGCGACGTCGAGGCGTTTGCCGCCTTCTATGACAACACCAGGGCAAGGGTGTACGGCCTAGTGGTACGGGTGCTGCGCGACCCCGGCTACAGCGAAGAGACCACCCAGGACATCTATCTGCAGGTGTGGCGCAACGCGCAGGGATACAACCCGGCGGCGGGCACGCCGCTCGCGTGGTTGATGACACTGGCGCACCGCCGTGCGGTCGACCGGGTCAGGTCCGAGCAGGCCACCAGCCAGCGCGAATCGCGTTACGGCGCCGCCAACGTCGACCCGCCCGCGGACCGCGTCGCCGAGGCCGTCATCCAGCTCGACGAGCAGCGACAGGTCAATGCGTGCCTGGACTCACTGACCGATCCGCAGCGCGAATGCATCCAGCTGGCCTATTACGAAGGCCTGACCTATGTCCAGGTATCCGAGCGCTTGGCGGCGAACCTTGCCACCATAAAGTCGCGGATGCGTGATGGCATCCGTGGGTTGCGCAAGTGTCTGGGGGTCTCGTGACCGAGCCGAATGACGATCTGATGATCCTCGCTACCCCCTACGCGCTGCACGCGATGCCGCAGGCCGACGTCGAGGACGTCGAACGACAACTTGCCGATGCCCCGGCGCCCGTCGCACTCGCCTTCGCCGACGAAGTCCGCACGGTCCGCGAACTCATGGCGCGGATGTCCGCTGCGACGGCCGTCGAACCGCCGCCCGAGCTGCGCGCGCGGCTGCTGAGCGCCGTCGACGACGGCAAGGTGGTCGAGCTGCGACCGCAGTCGACGCGGTGGCGCACCATCGCAGTCGCCGCCGCAGCAGCGGTGGTCATCGGGGTCGGCGCGCTCGGGGTCGGGTTCGCGATGCGACCGGCGCCCACGCAGACCGCTGCCGAGCAGATCTACGCCGCGCCGGACGTCCGCACCGTCTCGGCCCAGATCGATTCCGGTAGAGCCACGTTCGTGTTCTCGCGGGAACGCAATGCCGGCTTCCTGGTGATGAACGACGTCGCCCCGCCGAAGCCGGGCACCGTCTACCAGATGTGGCTGCTCAGCGACGCCGGTGCGGCATCGGCGGGCACCATGGACGCAGCGGCGGTGTCGCCGTCGACAAAGGCCGTGCTCCCGGACCTGGGCAACTCGACCGCTCTTGCCTTCACCGTCGAACCACCCGGTGGGTCGACGACGCCAACCACCCCGATCTTCGCCGAGCTGTCGCTGGCGTGACGGGTCGTCAGCAGCCCTCGACGGTCGCCCTTGCGGTCTCCTCGACGACGTCGCTCACGTCGCCACGCCGACGCCAAGCCCGCCGCTGACGTGCGGCGCCGTTGCCGTCGGTGAGTATCCGCGCCACCTCCGACTTCACCATGTCGTAGTCACCCGACGCGGTCAGCGTCTCCCGTAGGTCCTCGACGAACGCGTCGAGCAGCGCACCGGCAGGCCGCACGGCGTGCCCATCGGTGAGGTCGATCAGGTCGCCCTCCAGGCCGTACCTCGCGGCCTTCCAGTAGGCGGCCGACAGCACCTGCGGCGAGACCGACGGCATCGGCTCGCCCCGTTGGTCGTCGTCGATCGTCGTCGTGACGAGCGCCCGGACCAACGTCGCGTAGAGCACTGTCTCGGCCACGGTGGCTGGCACGTCGGCCACCCGGACTTCGACGGTCGGAAAATTGGCCGACGGGCGGACGTCCCAATAGACCATGCCGTCGTCGAGCATGGCGCCGGAGTCGAGCATCATCTTGACGAGGGCGTCGTATTCGTCGATCGAGTCGAAGTGCGGCGGCGGCCCCGCACTGGGCCAACGCCCCCACAGCACGCTGCGCCAGCTGGCGTGTCCGGTATCGGCGTTGCGGTACACCGCAGAATTCGCCGTCAACGCCAGGAGCAGCGGAAGCCAGGGCCGCAACCGATTGCTCACCCGGATCGCAAGCTCCCGGTCGGCGACCGCGACGTGCACGTGGCAGCCGGAGATGCCCTGTTCGTGGGCGATCATGCCGAATCTCTCGGCGATCCTGTGATAGCGCGGTTTGTCGGTGATCGGAAACTCGTGCGGAAGCGTCGGCGGAAGTGCGACCGCCATCAGTCGCGCGCCTGCGGCGTCGGCGGCCTCTGCGGTGATGCGGCGCAGCCTCGTCAGGTCGGCCCGCAAATCCTCGCTGGACGTCGCTACCTCCGACGTCGTCTCGACCTGGCAGCTGGTGAGTTCGAGCTCCAGATCCACGCCACGTTGGGCGGCTCCGTCGGCGACCAGGGTGTTGTGGGGAACGGGCTGGCCGGTACGCGGGTCGACGAGAAGGAACTCTTCCTCGACGCCCATCGTCGGCAGTTCAGGCGGAGTGTTGATCCGGCCCATCGGATCGTCCACAACGGGCCGGATCAGGGTGATACACCTCCTGCGGAGCGATGGGTTCGCTCGGCTCGGGAGGACTATTTCCCGCGCCCACCACGGTCAAACATGTGAGTTTCCCGGGGGCACCTAAGCTCTGGTGATGGCCAAGGAATTTCGGTTCGGGTTCGGTCTGCACTCCGCGCAACGGCAATCGTCCGTCCAGGATTGGGCCCGCCGCGCGGAAGACATGGGGTACGACGTTCTGCACGTCCCCGACCATCTCGGGGCGCCGGCGCCGTTTCCCACTCTGATGGCGGCGGCCGCGGCCACCACGACCCTGCACCTCGGTACCTTCGTCCTCAACGCCGGGTTCTACAAGCCAGCGCTTCTGGCCCGCGACGCGGAGGGATTGCGCGACCTGAGCGGGGGACGCCTCGAGCTCGGCCTTGGCGCCGGTTACGTGAAGGCGGAGTTCGAGGCTGCGGAACTGCCCTTCCCCTCGGCGGGCCAGCGCGTCGACTACCTCCGGCACGTCGTCGACTACCTCAGCGAGCACGTGGCCGACGTACCCCTTCTCATCGCAGGCAACGGCGACAAGCTGCTGACGGTCGCCGCGCAGAAGGCGCACGTCATCGGGTTGACCGGAGGGGATCCGACCACCGAGGGCGGTGATCCGCTGGCCGAGCGCATCGCGTTCGTCCGCGCCGCAGCTCCCGACCGCTTCGACGATCTGGAGCTCAACATCGCGGTCACCGCGATGCCCATCGACGACACCGGAATCCCCGACCTGTCGATCACTCGGCGGTTCCTACCGCAATTGTCCGACGACCAGCTGCTGCGGACCCCCGGCGTGCTGTCGGGCTCGATCAGCGACATCGCCGACGAGATTCGCCGCTACCGCGACACCTACGGCGTCACCTACGTCATCGTCCAGCAGCCTCACGCCGAGGCGTTCGCAAAGGTGATCGCGCTTCTCAAGTAGCCGGGGTCAGCGGCCCCGAAAGGCGTCCTTGAATCGCTCTCCGGACATCTTCACGCGGGCCTTGACCTGATCGACCTTGCCCTCGCTGCGGAGTCGTTCGTTGCCGGTCATCTCGCCGATGTTCTCCTTGACCCGTCCGGCCAGGCGATCGACGGTGTGACGGGCCTTCTTGGATGCAGTCATGG
>NZ_JBEVLO010000381.1:0-3877 GCF_040509115.1 Mycobacterium sp.
CGACAACAGATCCGAAAGATGCGGTACCCGAACGCCACAGTCCCGCACTCCAAGTCGCACTGGTTACCGGCGCATCGCGTGGCATCGGCGGCGCGGACCTCCTCGCGGATGCATCCTGTGCCGACGAGAAGTCGCCCGCACCGCCTCAATGACGAACAGACGTCCTGCCCGCCAAACCGGAGAAACGGCTGTACCCGCCGTTCAGCAGTAGCCGAGTCTTCGGCCATTTCCCGCCAGGGTCTCCTCGGCTCCCACGCTTCAAAACCTCACCGTCATCTCCAATTGCACATCAGGTGGACATCTCACTTGAGAACTGGACTTCAAACTCGAGAACCTACACAACCGAAACCTGTAGGTTCTCCCCTTCGGCTGCAATCTCGCACCAGCGCCACCTGCTCTTTTCTGGTCTGTCTCACGATGGGTGCAGCGCGGTTTGTCTCACGGGACGCTGCGTTTCCTACAACCACCTCTGCTCCGCTGGCGCGTTGGCAGAACCGTTCCTGCGGAGGTGTCGATACCGGCGGTTCGTCGGTGGTTCGCGAAGTCGAGTAGTGCACTACGCATGCATATTGGGTGAGGGCTTTCGACAATCCTATTACCGGCGGACATCCATCAAGCCGGGCCCAGGCAGCTATATGAGTAGCACGAACAAGAGGGGGAATCATGACCCGAAGAATCACCGTAGAGATGTAGACGCCGATGGTATGGATTTCGAGAACTTCGGCACGAATGAGCGCGGGGAGATTCAAACTCAGCACGTCACCTTTCTCGAGGAGGGTGACAGGGGCGTGCCGATTCTCAACGCCGCCTTCTCCTTTGGGGCGAAGTCCGGTCGGAGATCTCCCTGGCAGGATCTGTCAACAGCGGCAAGCTCTTCGCGACGGGGGAGGCGCTGCTGTTCAACACATCAGAATCCGCGCATCTGCCCTCAAACGATCCGCCGCCGTTGCCGCAGCTACCTCAGTGTGTTTGGCGGCGGCGGCGCTAGTCGCTCCCATTGCGAACACAGATCCGACTCCGCTTGTTCCGCTGAGCAACGGGCTCGTAATCGGTTGCGTGCCATGGGACCACGGCACGCGGGTGCACTGCGTGGCGTTTCCTTGGGGCTGCCCTCGGGTGCACGGCGATTACGTCGTCGACGCCTTGCACACGATGATCAGGGGGCACCAAGACGAATACCCCTTCCACTGCGTTAATGACGGTCAGGCTGCCACCTGGAACATCGACACTGACCCGAACTCGACGTTCACGTTCGGGGTCCAGGCCTGCCGCAAGAAGGACTTCGAGGGTGACTGGTGCACGCCGTATGCGGACGTCAACTACACGCCACCACAGCCGATCACGTGCCCGGCCGGCTCGCCGACTCCGACCGTTCCGGCCGGCAAAACCTGCGCTCCGAAACCTGACACGATCCTGACGCCGATCACGGGCGCGCCGCTCGATCTACCCCCGATTCCTCCGTCGGGCCATACCGTGATCTTTGATGTGGATCTGTATGACACCCCGGGCGGTAGTGGCACCGTGATCGGGATGCTCAAGAAAGGCGACACAGTTACCCTCAACGGCCCGTGCCCGATCAATAATGCCGTTAATCCCGACGACCTCGACAACGGCTGGTGCACCGTCACCGACACCACCAGGAAATTGACGGGTGCTGTATGGGGAGAAGCGATTTCAAAGTAGTAGTACTCAAGCGTCCGGAGCAACAAGGCACTGACTCCGAACCGCCAACTCAGATGAGACTGGCCAGCTTCATCGTCACGACGGTGTTCTGGCGGCACGTATCTCCGAGCCAGATCGGGGCATGCCGCAGTCCCGGGTGCTGCGGTCTGGCGCCAGTGGGACTGTTCTCATCGAGCCCGCCGCGAAGGCGGTCAAACGAACACGGAGGGGCACTAGTGACCATCAAGGGATCACAGAGAATCGCGGTACTGCTGTGCAAGCTAAGCGACACGAAAGAGGTCGAGCCACACCCTGTGTCCTTTTATGAGGACCTGCTCGTCAAGCGCGGCACCGGCGGCGTCAACGACTATTACGCCACCGCGTCGTTGGGCGCGATCAATCTGGATGGATCCGCAGTGTTCGGGTGGAAGACGCTCGACTCGAGCCTCGGCGACTACATTGCCGACCATCCGACACGGTCCGACAAGATACAAGGGGCGATTGCGGCTTTCCCTGATGTGGCTGTGTCTGACTATGCTGCCGCCGTCGCAATCTTCAATGTTGGGCTCGGCGATGGTGGATCGGCCGGCGGCGTTCTCTGCGCCCCGGGGGACGAGAACGTTACTTGGCTTAGTCACGAGATCGGCCACAACATCGGCTTGGAGCACTCGTTCGATCAGTCGGCGCGACAGCTCATGCCGTGGTCCCAGGCGGGCGAGTATTACGATCAGCACGACGTCATGAGCGCGATGAACGTGCATGGTGATACCGGGCATCAGTTCTCGCCTCGGGGACCCTTGCTCAACGTGGCCAATTTGCAACGCATGGAATGGATGCCGGCCAACCGCGTATGGCGCCCTCCCTCCAAGAACAGCAGCGGCGTCTACGAGATCGACCTTGTGGCACTGAGCCGCCCCGACACGCCTGGATTCCTGGCCGCCGACGTCAGTGGGCTAGTGGTGGAGTTCCGCATTCCTGATGGATTCGACGCCGGGGTGCCAAGGCCTGCCGTACTCATCCATGAGCCAGCCAACCCGAACTCGACCGTGGTGGCTTCAGATCCAGCCTCCTTCAACAACGAGTGGCAGCCCGGTCAAACCTTCGACGCGACAACGCGGTTGCTCGGACAGACGGGTGGCTTGCGCGTGACGATCGTCTCTTTCGACCTACGGCGGATGATTGCGCGGCTGCGGGTTGGCGTGATGGCGGTCAGGCCACCCTTTCACCATCAGACGCCGCTGTACGCCCTAGGCCCGGGCGGTACCCTAGTCGGGCTGGTAGACGGAAAGATCCATCGCGTGCCGATGCCAGACCCGAGGCTGGTTTCCCTGATCGAAGCCCTTGCGCCGCAATTGGCACAACCGCCCAGTGCGGTGGAACATGAGCGGTTGCTTGAGGGACTGGCTGAATCGCGGCACAAGCTACGGGGAGTCTGAAACTGGATCACGACCGATATGTGCCTCATCGATGATGAGATTGAGGTGGAGCGACGCGATCGTCCCGTGAAGGCACCGCGTCCTCCAGGTATCGGCCCTCGACGACGGCTGTCCCCCGGAGTGCTCCACCAGGCCGGACCCGCAGCGTTTCGTACAGCGGTGTCGAGTCTTTCAACACCCACTTCACAGCGTCACCCTTTGTTATTGCGATGCCTGTCGACGCCGACGCTGCGTCTAGTCCTTCGAGTTTGGTGCTGACCTCAAGTGGAGATGCGGGCCTCGGTGTTGTTCTGGCGAGCGATCAAGATGGTGGCCTGGGAGAAGCTTCTGACGCTCGTGACCACCTGCCACCCGGCGTCCCATCTCGTCGCGGCGTGTCGCAAGAGCAAGTCCTCGCGGATCGGGCCGACCCGCTCGCACTCGTCGATGCGACTTGGACTTCTTGCTGTACGAGTGGCTGGATGTGACATCGTTGACCTGCCGCGAACGCTTCGCCGAGCATTCACGCGAGACGTTCGACGCGCGCTGCAGTACTCGTTCACCACGGCACTCCTGGGCGCACTGCCACGCGACGACTGAAGCGATTTCAGAGGGATCGGCGAATCTCGCCGTTGGTCCGGTCGATTGGGCGACCTGCGTCGTCATGCGCGACGGGTTCTCGCCGAAGCTCAGGGTGTTCCCGCGTGCGGTGTGGCGGTGCGGATCGCGATCAAGCTTCCTTCGCGCGCATTCTTCCGGGCTTCCTCGTGAAAGTCGGGTGCAGTACAGGCGAACAGTGT
>NZ_JBEVLO010000382.1:0-5757 GCF_040509115.1 Mycobacterium sp.
GCGCCGATTCCGGTGCGCGCCACGGACGGAAAGACCCACCTCGCATACGAGTTGCAGGTCACCAACGCCATGGGCTTCGACGTGACGCTCGATTCGGTGGTGGTGAAGGACGGCGACCGGCAGCTGTTGTCGCTCGATGGTGAACGGCTGGCGTACCGCACCCGCACCCTCGGCGGAACGGCCCCGACGGGGAAGTTCGGTGCAGCACAGGCTGGTCTCGTCTGGTTGGACGTCGTCATCGACGAGGGCGCCCCGGTCCCGACGAGCCTCACGCACACCCTCGGAGTGACGCTGTCGAAGCCGATGCCACCGCTGCTTCCGCCGACCATGATCGAAGAGGGCGTGGCACCGGTCAAGGTCTCCGACGCCAAGCCGGCCACGATCGGCCCGCCGCTACGCGGCCCGAACTGGTTGGACGGCAACAGTTGTTGCGATATGACAGCGCACCGGATGGCGCTTAATCCGTTAGGGGGTGGACTGTGGGCCGCCGAGCGGTTCGCCATCGACTACGTGCAACTCAGCGACGACGGCACCATCTACAAGGGCGACCGGGCCAAGCCCGAGAGCTACCCGTACTTCGGCGACGACATCCTGGCGGTGGCCGACGGCCCGGTTGTCGGGGTGATGGAGGGTCTGCCCGAGCAGGTTGCGGGCACGTCGCCGACGGGCCTACCTCTGGAGCAGTACGGCGGTAACCACATCGTGCAGGACATCTCCGGCGGAGGGACCGAGAAGAGATACGCCTTCTACGCACACCTCAAGACCGGTTCGGTGAAGGTGAAGGTGGGCGACAAGCTGACCACCGGACAGGTGCTTGCCAACCTCGGCAACACGGGCAATACCGACGCACCGCATCTTCACTTTCACGTGATGAGCACGCCGGATCCATTGCGCTCCAACGGTTTACCGTTCGTATTCAAGCAGTTCAAGTTGGACGGGAGGATCGCGTCGATGGCAGCGCTCGACCCACTGTTGACCGGTGCGCCAGCACCGATGGTGCCGGACTTCACCCCGAGGGACGAGACCAACGTCAGCCCGCTGGTCCTTGACGTGATGACCTATGCCGCCGGCTGAGTCGGCGACCCGCCTGACCGCGGTCGCGGTGCTCGCCGACGTCGTCTCGGTCCTGGTGTTCTGCGCCATCGGACGGCGAAGCCATGCGGAGGGGATCACCGCCGTCGGTGTCGCCGAGACCGCGTGGCCGTTCCTCGCGGGCACGGCGGCTGGTTGGTTCGCGGCCCGTGCATGGCGGCGACCCGCGGCACTGGCACCGACGGGCGTAGTGATCTGGTTGAGCACGGTGGTGATCGGAATGCTGTTGCGCAAGGCCACCTCTCAGGGCACCGCCGTCAGCTTCGTGGTTGTCGCTTCGCTTTCGACCGCCATCCCGCTACTCGGTTGGCGCCTCGCCGCAAGGGCCCTGGCTCACCGCTGAGCAACTCGCCGGAGTCCGAATCGGAGCCCACCTCAGGCGAAGTCGAGATCGTCAACTTGGCCCGCAACCCGCCGAGCGGGCTGCCAGACAGCTCGATGCCGCCACCGTGCAGGTCGGCCTGTTGGGCGACGAGGGCAAGGCCGAGACCCGATCCGCCGGGCGCCGCCGTACTGCCCCTGGCGAACCTGCCCATGACGAACTGGTACTCCTCTTCGGGAAGGCCCCGTCCGTCGTCGTCGACGACGATGGCGAGCACCTCACCACGCTCGGCCGTCGCCGCCCGCCGGTGAGCGGCGAGCACGATGTGGCTGGCGCCGCCATGTGCCACCGCGTTGCGCACCAAGTTGTCCACGGCGAGACGCAGGCCGCCGGGCCATCCCCAGATCGTCCCGATGTCGTCGTCGGTCTGCACGACGACGTCGACGGCGTCGGCGCGGCTGTTCTCCCGCGCTACCCGATCGAGCATGTCCGTCACGTCGATCGGCTCGCGGTCCTCGGCCTGCGCCAACTGTCCGGAGGCGAGCTGCCCCAGCGCGGTGATGATGCCCTCGACGCGGCGCTGCGCACGGGCGAGGTCGCCAACGACCTCGTCGCGCTCGTCGGCGGGCAGATCGTGAATCCGCAGCGTGTCGAGGTCGGCTCGCATCGCCGTCAGCGGCGTGCGCAGTTCGTGCGCCGCATTGGCCGCGAAGTCCTGGGCAGCCTGCAACGAGTTGGTGGTGGCGAGCTGAGCGGCCGCGAGACGTTCGAGCATGCCCGCCATGGCATCGGAGAGCTCCTCGGCCTCCCGCGCCCCCCTGACCGCCGTCATCTGCTCGCTGCCCTTGCCGAGGCGCATGGTCTGCTCGGTCAACCGCCGAAGCGGTCGGATGGCCGGACCCGCCAGCATCCACCCGAGCCCGCCCGCGATCAGCACGGTCGCAACGCCCACCGCGGTGTACAGCGGGATCCTGGCCCGGCTCAACAGAATGCTGTCAGCCCGGATGCCGACCGAGACCAGCACCCCGCCCTGCTGGTCGACGGCGACGGTGCGGACCCGGTATTCGATCCCGTTGACCTCGACTGTCTCGCTGCCCGGTGGCAGCCTCGGCAGCTGAAGGCCCCGCTGGAAGACGACCTGGCCGGAGGAGGTCGACCGTCCCGTCTGGATGACACCGTTGGACTGGTCGTAGACGCTGGCGTCGACGATCGCATCCAGGCGGCGATCGAGCTGGGCAGCGTCGTTGTTGGCCAACACGACGGAGGTCAGCACCGTGAACACGGCGACCACCGCGGCGGCGGCGGCGGCCGATGCCAGGGCCACCCGCGTGCGCAGCGAAGCCGACTGGCCGAACCGAAAGGCGGGCACCTCAGGGCTCGTCGCGCAGCACGTATCCGATCCCGCGCACGGTGTGGATCACCCGGGGATGGCCTTCGCGTTCGAGCTTGCGGCGCAGGTAGCTGATGAACACGTCGGCCACGTTGGTGTCCACGTCGAAGTCGTATCCCCACACCAGCTCGAGCAACCGCTGCCGGGACAGCACCACGCCGGCGTTCTCGGCCAGCACGGCCAGCAGATCGAACTCTCGTTTGGTGAGGTCGGCCCGTTCCCCGTCGACGAACACCAGGCGCCTGGCCCGGTCGATCGTCAGGGGCCCGACGGTCATGGTGTCCGACGAGCGGTCAGAGGACAGGCTCGACCGACGCAGCAACGCGTGCAGCCTGGCCACCAGTTCGCCGAGGTCGAACGGCTTGGTCAGGTAATCGTCCGCGCCTGCTTCGAGGCCTGCGATCCGGTCGTTGACGGTGTCGCGCGCCGAGAGCACGCAGATCGGAATGTCGTTTCCGAGCGCACGCAGCGCAGTGACGACGGCGACCCCGTCGAGCTCCGGCATTTGAACGTCCAAGACCAACGCGTCATGGGATTCGTTGGAGAGGAGTCGCAGCGCTTCCTTGCCGGTCGCCGCGACCCGAACGTCGAACCCGGAGTGCCGCAAACCACGCGACACGGATGTTCTGACGTCCGGATCGTCATCGACCATCAGTACCGTGCGACCCGCGCCGTCAAGCGCGGATGGCTCGCCCACCCGCACGCGGGTTACGGCAGGGCAGGTGCAGGTGCCGAACCGCAACGATTCTTCAGATCGACCAGAGGCTGACGGATGCCCGTCAGTTCGGTCTTCACCTGGGGGTTGTCGTCCAGGTAGTCGGCCACCTGGGTGCGGACCTCGTCGCGCGGGAGACCCTCGAGGCTGGTAAAGAACCAGTTCACGTCGGGGTGGGTGAACAGGTAGGCCGACGTCGACGCCGAGACACCGGCGGCTACTCCGGAAAGGTCGGCCGCCGTGCAGTTCGGCGGGTTGGTGGCCGGGTCGTCTGCCATGGCAGACGGAATGGCGCCGAACAGCATCGCGCCCGCGATTGCGCCGGCACCCATTGCGCCAGCTACCGCACGTCGCCCAGCCCCAGGCCTGAGCACCGCCGAAATCAACATCAAAGCTCCTTCATCGAGTGTGCAGATCCCTGCCGTAGCCGTAACCCCAAGCGGTTACCGACAACGAAAAGCTAAGCAGATTGTGTGACGACTTTCTTGCCTTGTGCGCAACCAATCCTGAGAAAGCTCGAACATGCAGCTCAGAGACTTGCTGCGAAATGGCGGTCGAGTCGCTGAGCGCTACCGGGACGTCGCGGCAACCGGTCCGGGCAGCGGCCCGGTGCCCGGCGCGACTACTGCGGCGGGTGCCGATTGCGCAGGCACGGCCGTCCCCGGTACCCCGACGGCCTGCGCCGCGGGCGACACTCCTGGCAAACCACCGGTCAGCGAGCCACCCTGGGCTTGGGCGCCCTGCAGCAGCCCGAGCAGTTGGGGCAACGTCACCGGAAGACTGCATCTGCTCGACAGGCTCTGCAGTGGCGCCTGCAACGCCTGCATGTCCTTGCTGGCCTGCGGGTTGGCATCGAAGTAGGTCTTCAGCGCGACGACGGACTGCGGGCCCGCCTGCTGCTTGGAGATGGCGGTCAACGCCGCGTTGGTCTGGGGATGGGCATCGAGGTAGTTACCCATCGAGGTCGCCACCGAGCCGATGGTCTTCGCCACCTCACTGGCCGCGCACGGGTCGTTCGCCGCGGTGGCAGCTGGTGCGCCGGGAATCGTGATCGCCGCGACGGCGATGCCACCCATGCCACCCACAGCCGATGCAGCGAACACGGCGCCGAGCGAGCGCCGGACCAATGCGGTGGTCATCCTCATCGGAAACTCCTTATGACGGTCTTGGCACGGGCCATAATGCCATCGGGCAGGGCCGTCCATCAACCGGCGCAGCAAATACCCAGGTCAGTTGTCGGGGAGGTCGGGTCGGCCCGCGGGCCGCGGTGCGTTGCCAGGCCAACGCCGGGGTTCGGCCACTGGTCAGCGGCCAATCGCGCGGGTACCCTACCTCACGCTGCGGTACGCTCACGCTACCGAAACGCGGGGAGAAGGCAGGGGTCCGCCATCCAGCAGTTCATGATGCGGTTGAGCAGCGGCCTGCGCCGACACCGCTGGGTGGTGTTCGCGGCCTGGCTGCTTCTCCTGGCGCCGTCGGTGTTCCTCGCCGTCAACCAGTCCGGGCACCTCACCGGTGGCGGGTTCGACGTCGCGAGCTCGCAGTCACTGAACGTCGAGCAGGACGTCGAGGATCACTTCCCCGACCAGGGCGCGTCCCCGCTGGCGCTGGTCGCGTCCCCCCGCGCGGACGCCTCGTTCGACGACATGAACGCCGCCGTCGCCCAACTGCAACGCATCGCCGCCGAGCAGCCGGGCGTGAAGATCGTCCCCAACCCGCAACAACCCCCGCCGCAACCCGACCGGCCCTACGTGCTGAGCCTGCAGACCGACTTCAACAGCGGCAGCTCCGACACCGCGAAGGCGCTGCGCAAGGCGGTGGGCATCGACGGCGACCAGCCGGGTCAGGTGAGCAACGGCACCGTCAAGCTCTACGTCGTCGGCCAGGGCGCCCTCGCTGCGGCAGCGAGCGAGGCCACCAAGCACGACATCGCACAGGCCGAGAAGTGGAACCTACCGATCGTCCTGATCGTCCTGCTCGCCGTCTTCGGATCGCTAGCCGCAGCAGCGGTGCCGCTGGTGCTCGGCGCCTGCACCGTCGTGGTCACGATGGGCCTGGTCTATCTGCTGTCGATGATCACCGAGATGTCGATCTTCGTCGCCTCGACCGTGTCGATGTTCGGCATCGCGCTCGCGGTCGACTACTCACTGTTCATCCTGATGCGGTTCCGTGAGGAGCTGCGGTCCGGCCGCGATCCGGCCCAGGCCGCCGACGCCGCAATGGCCACCTCCGGACTCG
>NZ_JBEVLO010000383.1:0-5625 GCF_040509115.1 Mycobacterium sp.
GTGCGACGAGATGACCGCGAAGGGACGGCACCATGCGCTACTGCCTGCTAGTGCATTACGAAGAGGGTTCTTCGCTCGGCTTAACGGAACAGGACATGGCGCCGGCCAAGGCTGCGTTTGCCAACTACGCCGACGACCTTTCCGCCGCCGGCGTGTTGATCGCCACCGACGTCCTCGACGTAGTGGCGCACACCACGACGGTGACGGCTCGCAGCGGCGTGCCGGAGATTCGGGACGGCCCGTGCACCGAGACCAAGGAGAAGCTCGGTGGCATCTTCGTCATCGAGGTCCCCGACCTGGCCGAGGCGATCACATGGGCGCAACGAAACCCTGCCAACGACTGGGGGTCAATCGAAATCCGGCCGGTGGCAACGACATACGCCCCGGGGCGTGGATGGCACCAGCCCTGAGCGCGGATCCGTCGCCCGTGGTCGCAGCGTCGAGGCGCTCACCCGCGACTCGTACGGCCGGTTACTCGCGCCACCGGCCGCTGCCTGCCCAGCCGTTGGGATCGTTCGCTGATCGCTCGCGGCGAGGCCCTGCTGTCGCGCGCCCACGGGCATCATCGACCGGGCAGGGTTTCAGTACGTTTCAGTACGTCTCAGTACGTTTCAGTACGTTTCAGTACGAGGCCGCCGTCCCAGTCCGCGCACTGCAGCCGGCTGCACGGTGGGACACCCGACCGCGACGCGCTGCGGGTGTTGCACCGCGCCCTGGTGCGGGTGGCGCCGTCACTCGGCGCGCCGGTCGCCCTCGCCGCAGACGGGTTCCAACCCGCGTGGGCCGCCCCCTGCGTCACCGAATACCTCACGGAGCGTTTGCGGGAACTTACTATTTGACGCGATTGTAGCAATGCAATAACGTTTGCCAGCATGGGGCAACGGGTTGGTTCGTCAGCTTCAGAGGGCCGTCGTCGTGGCCGCCCCGTCGGCTCGGACTCCGCAGAAACGCGCAACAGAATCCTAAAGGCGTCGCGGCAGGTCATCACCGAGCGCGGTTACCAGGCGGCCACATTCCAGGCCATCGCGGTCGCTGCAGAACTTAGCCGACCGACGCTGCACTACTACTTCGCCTCGCGCGAGGAGATCTACCGCACGCTCATCGCCGAATCGGACCTCGTCGTCGCCGAGTGCATCGCCAAGGCCCAGCGCGACGGCAACCTGGTCGAGCGTTTTTCGTCGTTGGTGGCCGCCATCCACGAGGCCGAATTCCTCGACCGTTCGCAGATCGCCTTTCTCGTCAGCGCGCGGCTGGAGTCCACCCGCAACGTCGAGCTGCGCGAACACGCTGGCAATCGATTGCGTGACTACCTCGAAACGCTGGTCGGCGATGCGAGGGCCAAGGGGGAGCTGCCCGACGACGCGGCCGTCGGACCGATCGTCGAGATGTTGCACGCCGTGCTGTGGGGCGTCGGCTTCTACTCGGGCTTCGTCGAGGACGCGGCCGACATGTACTTGATCACCAAGCAGCTCGACCGGTTGTTCACTCACGGACTACTCGAAGCCGGGGACAGCGCCAAGGGAAATTCGGAGACCCGCGGCGACACGTATCGCGACACGCCGAGTGCCGTCGGAGGGCCGTCTTAGACTGGCTGCCCTATGGCCGATCAGTCTGCTCCCCGCGCAAGCGCTCCTGGTTCGTCTGCTCTTCGCGCAGGCGCTCATCGCGGCGCGAGCTTCGTGCACCTGCACAATCACACCGAATATTCCATGCTGGACGGCGCGGCCAAGGTCAAGCCGATGTTCGCCGAGGCGCAGCGGCTCGAGATGCCCGCGATCGGCATGACCGATCACGGGAACATGTTCGGCGCCAGCGAGTTCTACAACGCCGCAACGGATGCCGGGATCAAGCCGATCATCGGCGTCGAGGCGTACATAGCCCCCGGTTCCCGTTTCGACACCAAGCGCGTGCTGTGGGGTGACCCGAGCCAGAAGTCCGACGACGTGTCGGGCAGCGGCGCGTACACCCACATGACGATGGTCGCCGAGAACGCGACGGGTCTGCGCAACCTCTTCAAGCTGTCGTCGTTGGCCTCGTTCGAGGGACAGCTCGGCAAGTGGTCCCGGATGGACGCCGAGATCATCGCCGAGCACGCCGAGGGCATCATCGCCACCACTGGCTGCCCGTCGGGTGAGGTGCAGACCCGGCTGAGGCTTGGCCACCAGAAGGAGGCCGTGGAGGCGGCGGCACGGTGGCGTGACATCTTCGGCCCGGAGAACTTCTTCCTCGAACTGATGGACCACGGCCTCGACATCGAGCGCCGCGTCCGCGAGGGACTGCTCGAGGTCGGGAAGACGCTCGGCATCCCTCCGCTGGCGACCAATGACTGTCACTACGTCACCCGCGACGCGTCGCGGAACCACGAGGCCCTGCTGTGCGTGCAAACCGGCAAGACCCTGTCGGATCCGACGCGGTTCAAGTTCGACGGTGACGGCTACTACCTCAAGTCCGCCGAGGAGATGCGCGCGCTGTGGGACGACCAGGTGCCCGGCGCCTGCGACTCGACCCTGTTGATCGCCGAGCGGGTGCAGTCCTACGCCGACGTCTGGGCGCCCAAGGACCGGATGCCGATCTTCCCGGTGCCCGAGGGACACGATCAGGCGTCGTGGTTGACGCACGAGGTCACCGTCGGACTGGAGCGCCGGTTCAAGGGGGCGCCCGTCCCCCAGGAGTACACCGACCGGGCCATGTTCGAGATCAAGGTCATCTGCGACAAGGGCTTCCCGTCGTACTTCCTGATCGTCGCCGACCTGATCAACTACGCCAAGTCGGTCGACATCCGGGTCGGGCCCGGCCGCGGGTCGGCCGCTGGATCGTTGGTGGCCTACGCCATGGGCATCACCAACATCGACCCGATTCCGCACGGACTGCTGTTCGAGCGGTTCCTCAACCCGGAACGTCCGTCCGCACCCGACATCGACATCGACTTCGACGACCGCAGGCGTGGCGAGATGCTGCGATATGCGGCCAACCGGTGGGGCAGCGACCGGGTGGCCCAGGTCATCACGTTCGGCACCATCAAGACCAAGGCGGCACTGAAGGATTCGGCGCGCGTCAACTACGGCCAGCCGGGCTTCGCCATCGCCGACCGGATCACCAAGGCGCTGCCGCCGCCCATCATGGCCAAGGACATCCCGCTGTCGGGGATCACCGACCCCACCCACGAGCGGTACAAGGAGGCCGCCGAGGTCCGCGCGCTGCTCGACACCGACCCCGACGTCCGGGCCATCTACGAGACCGCCCGCGGGCTGGAGGGTCTCGTCCGCAACGCGGGCGTGCACGCGTGCGCGGTGATCATGAGCTCCGAACCGCTCATCGAGGCCATCCCGCTGTGGAAGCGGCCGCAGGACGGCGCGGTGATCAGCGGTTGGGACTACCCGTCGTGCGAGGCCATCGGCCTGCTCAAGATGGACTTCCTCGGTCTGCGCAACCTGACGATCATCGGTGACTGCATCGAGAACATCAAGGCCAACCGGGGGATCGACCTCGACCTGGAGTCGCTCGAGCTCGACGATCCCAAGGCCTACGAACTACTGGGCCGCGGTGACACCCTCGGGGTGTTCCAGCTCGACGGTGGGCCGATGCGCGACCTGCTGCGACGCATGCAGCCCACGGAGTTCAACGACATCGTGGCCGTGCTGGCGCTGTACCGGCCCGGCCCGATGGGCATGAACGCCCACAACGACTACGCCGACCGCAAGAACAACCGGCAAGCGGTGAAGCCCATCCACCCGGAGTTGGAGGAGCCGCTCAAGGAGATCCTCGCCGAGACCCACGGTCTGATCGTCTACCAAGAGCAGATCATGTTCATCGCCCAGAAGGTCGCCGGGTACTCGATGGGCAAGGCCGACGCGCTGCGCAAGGCCATGGGCAAGAAGAAGCTCGAGGTGCTCGAGGCCGAGTACAAGGGCTTCCTGGAGGGCATGACCGCCAACGGCTTCTCTGCCGCGGCGGTGAAGGCGTTGTGGGACACCATCCTTCCGTTCGCCGGGTACGCGTTCAACAAGTCGCACGCGGCAGGCTACGGTCTGGTGTCGTACTGGACCGCTTACCTCAAGGCCAACTTCCCTGCGGAGTACATGGCCGGGTTGTTGACCTCGGTGGGTGACGACAAGGACAAGGCCGCGGTGTACCTCGCCGACTGCCGCAGGCTCGGCATCACGGTGCTGCCGCCCGACGTCAACGAGTCCGAGCTGAACTTCGCCTCGGTGGGCACCGACATCCGCTTCGGGCTGGGTGCCGTCCGCAACGTCGGCGCCAATGTCGTTGCGTCCCTGATCAATACCCGAAGCGCCAAGGGCAAGTACACCGACTTCTCGGACTACCTCAACAAGATCGAGGTCACCGCCTGCAACAAGAAGGTGACGGAGTCGCTGATCAAGGCGGGGGCCTTCGATTCCCTCGACCACTCCCGCAAGGGCCTGTTCCTCATCCACACCGACGCGGTCGACTCGGTGCTCGGCACCAAGAAGGCCGAGGCCATGGGCCAGTTCGACCTCTTCGGGAGTGGGGATGGGTCCGGGACCGACACCGGAGACTCGGTGTTCGCGATCAAGGTGCCCACCGACGAATGGGAGGACAAGCACAAGCTGGCCCTGGAGCGGGAGATGCTGGGCCTGTACGTCTCCGGGCATCCTCTCGACGGGATAGCGCACCTGCTGGCCACCCAGGTCGATACGCAGATCCCGGCGATTCTCGACGGCGACGTGCCCAACGAGGCGCAGGTGCGGGTCGGCGGCATCCTGGCGTCGGTCAACCGTCGCGTCAACAAGAACGGAATGCCCTGGGCCTCTGCCCAATTGGAGGATCTCACCGGCGGCATCGAGGTGATGTTCTTCCCCCACACGTACTCGACCTTCGGCGCCGAGATCGCCGACGACGTCGTCGTCATCGTCAGCGGCAAGGTGAACTCCCGCGACGACCGACTCTCGCTCATCGCCAACGACCTGGTGGTGCCCGACTTCACCAATGCACAGGCCGACCGGCCGGTCGCCGTCAGCTTGCCGACCCGCCAGTGCACCGTGGAGAAGGTCGGCGCGCTCAAGCAGGTGCTCGCCAACCATCCCGGCACCTCGCAGGTGCGGTTGCGGCTCATCAGCGGTGACCGGATCACCACGCTCGAACTCGACCAGAAGCTGCGGGTGACACCGTCATCGGCCCTGATGGGGGACCTCAAGGCGCTCCTGGGCCCGGGCTGCCTCGGCGGCTGACGGGCTAAGGCTGGGGTACCTGCGACGCCAGATCGGGCGGCTCGCCCGGTGAGCGCACCCGGAACGCGAACGATCCGCGTCCGAGGACGTCGCCGGTGGAGAACGGGGAGAGCCGGAGCAGGCACATGTTGCCCAGGTACACCGAGGGCTGCGCGTCGAGTGGGACGCGGAGGTCGAAGTTCAGCAGCGAGCGGTCCGGCGCCGTCGGGAACTCCGGCACCTGGGTGTAGCCCGGCTGGAGGCCGGGGACCTTCGGTTCGGACAGGCGCGGGAAGCGCGGGTCGACGTTCAACAGGTAGGTGCCGATCTGCGGGTCGGCTGCTGCTAGTCCGACCCAGACGTGGACGTAGATGTTCGATTGCGCCGGAACCGCTGCCGGCGAGGGAAACTCGACCGAGACGCGACCGGTGACGAC
>NZ_JBEVLO010000384.1:0-16930 GCF_040509115.1 Mycobacterium sp.
ACGGCCATGGCCGTGCCCACCATTCGCAGGTCAACTGACGGCGGCTACCCGGCAGCTCCGGGAGCGCCCGACGGGCCGGGCAGAATGGGTTGCCCCTCGCCCGCCGGCACGGTCCCGACCGGTGCGCCCTTACCCGTTGCGGTACCGCCCATTTCAGCGAGCGGAGCAGCGATCGGCGCAGGCGCAGCGGCCACGGCGATGGGTGCGCCGACGGGCACCGGTGCCGCAGCGGGTACGGGTGCGCCGACCGGAACCGGTGCGCCGACCGGAACCGGTGCGCCCACCGGAACCGGTGCGCCGACCGGAACCGGTGCGCCGACTGGTACGGGTGCGGCGACGGGTACGGGTGCGGCGACGGGCACGGGCGCCGCGGCGGGAACGATGCCCGCGGACTGTACCGAGGCGGCGCTGCACGGGACGGCACCTCCGCCTGCCGCTGCGGCTCCACCTCCGCCGGCACCGCCAACCCCGGCCCCACCGGCCGCCGCCGCATCGCCTGCGGAGGTCTCATAGCAATGAATTCCGCCCGTCACCAACGGCAGTGCCGCCGCGTTCGAGCTCAACGCCACGGTGGCCGCGCAGAGCCCGGCGGCGGCGACGACATGGATAGCGAGTCGACCAAAGGCAATCGTCACTATCGACCCCCTTAATTGTTGGGTAAATGACAGCGGTGGAATTCCGCAACCGAACCGTATAGCAACACGTAAATGGTGTCTAGCCGGGATTTGAATTGGTTGCCAGGCTGACACAGAAACGAACCGCACCGTGACTACGCCGTGTTGAAAACGTGACGTCAGCCGCAGTGCAGAGGGAATATGGCCAGCTCAACTACCAAAATTGACAAGCCCCAGAATGGGAATAGCGCGAGATCGATTCGTGACCGAAGCGAATGCGAATCGAGCTTTGCGCAGTGAAGAAGTGTGTGCTCGGCAAGGAAGTCCAAGGGTGCCGAAAATTGGATGATCGTCCCGCATGTCTGCGACCAAATGAACGATTGGTTCGGCGGCACCCGGGGGCGACCCAGTCCATCTTGGCACTCGGAGTGGCGGCGCCCCGTCTCCCGGGCTTGACGACCAATGACGCCCGCAGGAAGGCGGACGGGAGCAAATAACCTCGACCGCCTGCGCGGCTGCGTTCCCGTCGGGAACGCGTGACTCGCCGCCGCGGTGCGACCGCAACTAGTCCCGTTGCCCGGCTGTGGCGCGATAGGGCCGGAAGAACTCGCGAAGCTCTCGCGCATAGAGCTCCGGCTCCTCGAACGGCGCGAAGTGTCCGCCGCGATCCGGTTCGCCGACGTAAACCACGTTGGCCACCCGATCGAGCCAGGCGCGCGGTGGGTGGGCGATGTCGGCGGGGAACAGTGAGAAGCCTGACGGCACCTCGACCCGGCGCGCGTGCTGATCGGTCGCGATGGCGCCATTGGCGTGGTACATCCGCATCGACGGCGCGATCGATCGTCGAAGCCAGTAAAGCGTTACGTTGGTGAGGATCTCGTCCTTGGTGAAGCGTCGCTCGACGTCGCCGTCGCAGTCACTCCAGGCACGCAGCTTCTCGACGATCCAGGCGGCAAGTCCGGCGGGGGAGTCGGTGAGTCCGACTGCTGCCGTCTGCGGCTTCGTGCGATGCATGGCGCCGTAGGCCCCCTCGGTCGCCGACCAGGTCGCCGCCGCGTCGAGATAGTCGCGCTCCGGCGGCGTCAGAACCGCGGGGTCGCCAGTGAAGACGGGCAGCCCGGCGTCGATGCGGTGTACCGCCGCGACGTGATCGGCGTGGTCGAGCGCGAGGTAGCGGGCGACACCGCTGCCGATGTCGCCGCCCGCTGCGCCGAATCGGGAGTAGCCAAGGAGCTCCATGAGCCGCGCCCACAGACCGGCCACGTCGATGGTGTTCAGTATCCGGCCGCTCGGAGCCTCCGAGTACCCGTAACCCGGCATGTCCGGTACGACGACGTCGAAGGCGTCGGCGGGATCGGCGTCGTGCGCACCAGGATCGGTGAGCAGCGGAATGACCTTCGAGTACCGCCAGAACGAATCCGGCCAGCCGTGACAGAGCACGAGGGGCATGGCAGGCCCGGTGTTCGCGGCCGATCGGACGTGGACGAAGTGAATGTCGAGGTGATCGAGCTCCACGTGGAAGTGGGGATGGCGAGCCAGCAGCGCCTCCTGCGCGGGCCAGTCGAACCCGTCCGTCCAGTAAGTGATTAGCTCGTGAAGGTAGTCGACGTCGGCCCCCAGCTGCCATTCGGCGCCGTCGGGCGCATCCGGCCAGCGGGTCGAACGCAGCCTTGACTGGAGGTCGTCCAGTTCGGCCGGATCGGTCAGGAGAGTGAACGGAGCCGGGCGCGCGGAGTCTGGCATGTCCTCATGTTATGCGGTGCAGCAAGACAATTGGCGCTTGTGAACCATCACTCGACGGCGTTTCCTACGCGGCGAGAGGGAGGCCGCACAGCAGCGGCGGACAATCCCCGGGAGCGGTTCCGACGCCGCCGCGGGTACAGCCGGTCCGCCGACTCGACCCCCACGGACGAACGGGTTGCTGCAAACGGCAACGGCACGGGATGGACGGCTCTAGAATTCGGCCATGCAGGCGTCCGTTGGTGAGTTGCTGGGCACCGTGCTGGCCAGCCTCGTCGCAGACGGAGAGGACTTCCGCGCGGCCCATGCGTCCCAGGGGTGGTCCGGATGGTTCCTCACCGCCCTCTCGGTGCTGGCCCTGCTCGCCGTAGGCGGCATCGCCACCCGCGTAGCGACCCGGCTGGTCGATGGCTCCACCTCGGAGCTGACCATCCTGCTGAACGGATCGGCGACGTTCTATGCGCGTTGGCCCGAGTATCGACTGGCAGCCGCGCCCCGCGGCGAGCTAGTGGCCGAAGCTGCCCGGTGTCGGCGCATCATCGAGTTGCTGGAGAGACGGTCGACCGTCCCCACCCAGGACGTGCCGACGCTGAGCGGCTGTGTCGATGGATTGCGGTCATGGGTCGCGCTGCTCAGCAGCCGCATTGCCAGCACCGCCGACGCACCAACGGGTGCGTCCTACGCCTAGCACGTCCGGTTGCCCGCAAGGCCGGTAACAGCGTTTGCCGTACAATTGCGGACGAGTTTGCGGCAAGCCACCGGTGTCCTCATGGTCATCGCCGAAAGAGTGTGCGTTGCCACGACCACGTCGTGGCAAAACGGGGTGTACGTCGACAGTGGCATAGACGGGGGGTTGTGGCGATATCGGGTAGCCAGATTTGTCGCCGCATATTTGCTACGGTGACAGTTCTTTTGTGCGTCAACGCACTGGCCCCGGATGGCGATGAGACTGCCCGGTGGGGGGCGGTGGCGCTCCAGGCGATGGTCGGGGGCGGGGCGCTGGTCTGCGCCTTGGTGATGGCGCGGCGAGGGACAGGGCTCGCACGCGGGTGGCGATTGCTGGTGGTCGGCGCCATGACCAGTTGGCTGGTGGGCGAGGTGCTCTGGTGGTCGAGCGACGCGAGTGAGAGCGGCGGAGCGGCGCCCTCGGCGGGAGTCGCCGCCTACTTCCTGCCGCCGATGTTGTCCCTGGCCGCGATGATTCTGTTGGTACGCAGCGGCGGAGGTCTACGCGGTCGACACAACGGGCCCCCGCGCCATGCCCGGGCGCTTGCCGTATTGGATGGAATGGTAGCTGCGACGGCGTTCTCGATGGTGGTCTTGATCGCCGGATTGGGTGCGTCGACCACCGCAGCCCTGCCGCGGTCACAGCACCCCAACATCGTGATCGCCTACACCGTCTTGGAACTGACCGTGGTGGTGTTGGCGGTGCTGATGGCGATGGCATACCGGCGCGATCGCCCCTATCGGATGAACTACCTGCTGCTGTCGGGGGGAGTTCTGCTGATCGCGGGGTCCGACCGGGTGGTCGCCTACCTGCAGACCGTCGACCTTGAGTCCGGCGACGTGTGGGGTGGCCTCGGACTCATCCTCGGGCCGTTGATGATTGGCTTCGCCGTGCTCGAATTGCCGCCGCCGAGGGATGGCAGCCGGGCCAGCGAGATCGTGGACGGGGTGCCGTCGTTCCTGCCCTTCGTCGGGTTCCTCGGCATCGTGGTGCTGTGCGCCTTTCACCTGTTGATCGGCCGGCAGCTCCCCGTGGTGGTCGTCTGCGTCGGCGTGGTGATGGTGTTGCTCGTCACCGCACGACAAGTCGTGGCGATGCGCGCGCAACGGCTGTTGACGCGGCGGTTGTACGAGGCGCAGCGCCGACTAGACCATCAGGTGCACCACGATTCACTGACCGGACTTCCCAACCGGGTGCTGTTCGCTCGTCGACTCGACGGAGCAGTGCGGCACGGCAAGTTCGTGCTCATCTTCGTTGACATCGATGACTTCAAGGAAGTCAACGACAAGTTCGGCCATGCCGCGGGTGACGACCTGCTGTGCGCCGTCGGAACTCGGCTCCGTGGCTGCGTCGATGAGTCAGACACCCTCGCCCGCATCGGAGGTGACGAGTTCGCCATCCTGATCGAGAACGAGTTCGAGGCACCCGAGGTCGTGGCCGATAAACTGCGAGTCGCGCTGAGGGATCCGTTCGCCGTGCACGGCTCATCCGTTCGCGTGCGGGCCAGCATGGGTCTGGTCCACGCGGGAGTCGGCGACCCGGCGCCGACGTCCGACGATCTGATGCGGCAGGCTGACATCTCGATGTATGCCGGCAAGCGTCTCGGCAAGGACACTGCGGTGATCTACTGCCCGAAATCCGGTGTGACAGTTGATTTTCCGAGCGCGCTGCGAGATGCCAAGGGCGGGGTCCCCCAGGGATTCAGCCTGGCCTATCAACCCGTGGTGACCCTCCCCGGTGGGAGTCCGGTGGCGGTCGAGGCCCTCGCACGGTGGTCGGCCCCGAACGGCATGCAGATCCCACCGGAGACCTTCGTCGCGGTGGCCGAGAGCGCCGGCCTCGGTGCGACCCTCGACGCGATGGTGTTGGAGGTCGCCTGTCGCGAACTCCAGGCGGCCGGGCTGCACTACGGCATTCACGTCAACATCGGCGCCGCGAGGTTGGGAAACAAGGCTTTCGAGAAGCAGGTGCTGCGGACTCTCGACCGCCATTCGGTCGATCCGGAGCGGCTCGTCCTGGAAATCACCGAAACCGTACCGATCGTGGATCTGTGCGAGGGCGCCAGAGCGATTCAACGCCTCAGTGCGACCGGCGTCCGGTTCGCCCTGGACGACTTCGGCGCGGGATACAACTCACTCAGCTACCTCCACGCCCTCCCGGTCAAAGTCGTCAAGATCGACCGCAGTCTTCTGGGGGGCGCCGAGCCCGATCAGGGCTTGGCGCTGTATCGCTCGGTGATCGGATTGTGCACGGACCTGGGGATGGAAGTGATCGCCGAGGGAATCGAGCACGAAGCTCAGGCCGAGACGGTCTTCGCCGCGGGCTGCCGACTCGCCCAGGGTTACCTGTTCGGGCGGGCGGTGGGGATCAACGACGGGCGGGCGGTGGGGATGAACGACGGGCCGGCGGTGGGTATAAGTGACGTCTCATTGACGCGGGCAGGTGTGTTTGAGCGTCGGTGAGTGCGGGGATGTGCAGACGACGAAGTCGACAGGAGTCCGCGCATGAGGTTATTGGCCAGGTTCAAGAGCGTGGTGAACATCGTTCATTCAGTTGCCATGGGGCGAGCACTTGGATACGCACACGTCCCACTGCTCCACCTGATGCCTCCAACCGACCATGCGCAGGACTTCGACGCGTGGGAGCGGGAGCGTCAAGGTGGGCGCGAACGTCGGATCACCTTGCGATGACGGCTCTTCCGCCAGACCCAGATCCCGCGAACACGTCGGTCGCCGCTGGTGGCGTCGAACCTGGTGACACGCCGCCGGACTCGGCCCAGACGTCGGCGTCGGCCAATCAGGACCCGCCACCCCGTAGCCGATTCACGCCGGCCATGATCGCGGCGATGGTCGCCGTCGGGATCTTCTTCGCGGTCTTCTTGACGATCTCGGTGCTCTACTTCCTGCAGGCCATCGGCGTCATGCCCAGGTGGTGACCAGTCTCGCCCGTGTGACCGTCACGACATGAGTCGCGCAGCCCAGTTCTACGGTGAGGTGTCGGGTTGTTCGTGACGCTCAAGAGCGAAGAGGGGAGGGTGACGTGGTTGAGCTGACGCTGCTGTTGGGGCTGCTGCTGGCCACCGTGGTGCTCGCACCGATCGCCGAGCGGTTCAACGTGCCCTACCCGGTCGCGCTGTTGGGCTTCGGACTGGTGCTGGCCTTCACGCCGGGACTGAAGGTGCCAGAGGTCAACCCGGACCTGATCCTGCCGCTGGTATTGCCTCCGCTGCTCTTCGCCGCGGCGCGGCGCACGTCGTGGCGTCAGTTCCTCGACAACCGGCGCGCGATCGGCCTGCTCGCCGTCGCGCTGGTCGGGGTGACCGCCTTCGCGGTGGGCGCCCTGCTCTCGGCCCTGATTCCAGGTCTGCCGTTGGCGGCCGGCCTCGCGCTCGGTGCGGCGGTGGCGCCGCCGGATCCGGTCGCGGCGACGGCGGTTGCCCGCAAACTCCGCCTGCCGCAACGGCTTCGGACGGTGCTCGAAGGGGAGGGTTTATCCAACGACGCCACCGCTCTGGTGCTCTACGAGGTCGCGGTGGCCGCCACGGTCACTGGCGCGTTCTCGCCGTGGCACGCCGGTGGGACGCTGGTGCTCGCCATCACGGTCGGTGTGGCGATCGGCTTGCTCATCGCGGTGATCACGCGATGGTTGGTCGGGCGGTTACCGCCGCACCCCGCGGCCAGCGCCCTCATCCTGGTGGTGCCGTTCGCGGCCTACGCCGCCGCGGACGCCGCCCATGGCAGCGGAGTCATCGCGGTGGTGACGGTAGCCCTGGCGCTCAGTCGCGCCGGCGACGTCGAGTCGTCGCAGACCCGGTTCGTCACGGGCACCACCTGGGAGATCGTCGAGCTCCTGGTGACCGGCGCTGCCTTTGCGTTCGTGGGGTTGGAGCTGCGTGCGGTGGCGGGCAGCGTCGGTGGGCCGGTGGGCGAGCTGGTCTGGCAGGCGCTGTTGGTCACCGTCGCCGTCGTCGTGATCCGGTTCCTGTGGATCATCCCCGTGGCCAGCCTGGACGAACGTATGCGACGGCGGAAGAACGACACGGCCGAGCCGACGGGGTGGCGGGAGATGACGGTGGCGTCCTGGGCCGGGATGCGTGGCGTCGTCACGTTGGTGGCGGTGCTCGCCCTGCCGATCGGTCCCGAGCCGTTCCCGGAACGGGATCGGTTGATCTTCATCGCCTTCGTCGTCATCGTCGTCACGTTGCTGGTGCAGGGGCTGACGCTCCCACTTCTGGTGCACGCCTTGAACGTACGTGCGCCCGAAGGTGACGAGGAGGATCTCGAACAGCACCTGATGCACCGGGCGCGTGAGGCGAGCTCACGCTGCCTTCGGGAGATCGAGGACAGGCCGGACGCCGATGGTGACGTCGTCGGCCAAGTGCGAGAGAACGCCGACCGGATGTGGCACTCGATGGGGTTGCGACCCCGCGACGGGAGTGCAGACCGGGACGCCGAGCACGTGGAGCACGCGGGGACGGTCAACGCGATGAAGGACGAGTTGCTCGCTGCCGCCCGAGAAGCAGTGCTCGAGGCGCGTGCCGAACCCGGTACCGACCCGACCGTGGTCGACCGGGTGCTGCGCAGACTCGACGCCAAGGGCAGCCAGCCCGAGTGACGTCGATTCAAACCATCGTTGAGTGAAACCTGGGGAAGTGGAGGATCAATGGCGAGCGAGTGCGAAGGCAGTGGCCGTGACCTACCGGCAGGCCCGCCTCCCGACGAGGCGACCACCTGCCCGGTGTGTGGACGCGCGACCAAGATCGAGGCCAGTGACGACGGGGGTGGCGACAGCTACACCGTCGCGCGGCACGACCGGGTCGCCGGGTAGCTCCGCCACACGGCGACCTGACCGATGGGCCACTACTCGACGACGAATACCGGGATCAAGCGATCAGTCTTGGTCTGGTATTCGGCGTATGACGGGTAGGCCTCGACGGCCAGCTTCCACCAGTGCTCGCGCTCCGCGCCCTCGATCTCGCGGGCCGTCAGGTTTGCGATCTTCTCGCCGTCCTGCACCGTGACGGCCGGGTTGGCCTTCACGTTGAAGTACCACGACGGGTGCTCCGGGGCGCCACCCTTGGAGGCGACCATGGCGTACCGGCCGTCTTCCTCGACGCGCATCAGTGGGACGTAGCGCTTCTTGCCCGACTTCACCCCCGTCGTCGTGAACAGGACGATGGGTCGGTCCTGCACCTCGACGCCGTCGGTGGTGCCCTGCTTCAGGATGCGTTCGGTCTGTTCGCGGACCCACTCGGTTGGGCTCAGTTCGGCATGCTCAGTCACGGGCCGCACAACGACCGCCGCGGGGCCCTTATTCCCTCGTTCGCGCTCCGGGCCGTCCAGCATTGCGATCTCGGCGGGCATCCGTTTGCCGAGACTGTCGTAAATCGGTTGGGCCTTGAAGAATTCGGCAACCAGCACCGCTGCGGCGGTGGCCGCCATCATCGGCACCGCGACCGATGTCGTCGCCGTCATCTCGATGACGATTACCATGCCCGTCACGGGGGCCCGCACGGTGGCACCGAAGAACGCGCCCATGCCGACGATCGCCATCGGAACCATCAGCGACGTGGCGTCGCCGGGCCAGAGGGCGTCGACGACACCGACGAACAGCACACCCCAGAGGGCGCCGATCGCCAGCAGGGGAGCGAACAAGCCACCGGGGACGGCTGCGGAGTAGGACAACGGCCCCGCGATGAATCGCACCAGCAGGTAGCCGAGCATCGCGGGTACCACGACGTGGTTGCCGCCGACGATCAGCTGCGTCAAGGTGTCGCCGCCACCCACCGTCAGCGGATCGACGGCCATCAACAGCCCGATCACGGCTCCGATGATGCTCGCCTTCAACACCTTTGGAATGAGACGCACGCCTGCGACGGTGTCGAGGAAGACCAGAAGCAACCTGTTGTAGGCGACACCGAGACAGCCCGTGAGGAGTCCGAAGACGGCGAACAGCGGTAGTAGCGCGACGGACGGTGCCGCGATCGGTTCGACGAGGAAGTCGGGATGATTGCCGACGAGCAGCCGTGAGCAGCCGACGGCGGTCGCGGCGGCGAGCACCGTGGTCAACACGGTCCGGACCCGGAAGGACTTCGTGGCCTCCTCGAGCGTGAACAGGACGCCGCCGATGGGCGCGTTGAACGCCACCGCCAGGCCCGCGCCGCCCAGTGCGGTCTGCATCATCCTGACGTCGGGGTCCGGGAGACGCGCGCGCCGTGCCGCCTCGGCGCCGATGACCGCACCCATGTGCACGGTTGGTCCCTCGCGCCCAAGGACGAGACCCGATCCGATCGCGATGACTCCGCCGATGAACTTGGCTGGAAGGAGGAGGAGCGGTGGCGGCGTTGCCGAGCCGCGGAACACGGCCTCGACGTGCTGGATGCCGCTGCCTGCGGCGAGGGGTACCCGTCGCACGATCAGTGCGGCGACCGTCGCACCCAGCGCGGCGACGGCGACGGGTACCAGCCATCCCGGTCCTGGGAGCCGGTGCGCCCAGTCGACCAGATCCGTCCTCAGGACGTCGGCCCTGTCCAGACACCAGCGGAAAGCGCCCCCGACGAAGCCGATGACCACGCCGGCGATGATCGCGGTGACGCACACGAGCGCCCCGCCGCCCAACGGCGCGGGCCTTCGTGCTGGATCCGGCGCGGGTTCCGTCGGCGCGGGTTCAGTCGGCCCGGGTTCAGTCACTGTGATCGGCGAGTCGGTTCGGCGGGGCCGGGGCCGGAGTGACGAATGACGGGCAATCGGTCTCCTCGACGGCTGAAGGTCCGATCAGTCTCGCACGGAGGTTATCCCGTGTTCTCCCGGTTTCCGGGGATGGCGGTAGGCGCGGCCGGCGCCTGCACGGGTGGCGTGAACTTGTTTCCACCGGTCGGGTTGATGCTCTTCTCCGTCGGCGACACCGAGGGCGGCGTCGTCGAGCTCGAGGTCGAGCTGGTCGACGGGCTCTCCGAGCCGCCACCTCCGCATGCGGCGAGCGCCACCGCCATCACACCGAACGTGGCAGCGGTCGCCACCGTGCGCGCCACGCGGGCGGTGTCGAGGTCTAGTGGCATCACATCTCCAATCGCGGGGGGTCGTGAGATGTAGCCAACCGCAAGTGGAGGCGATTCCGGTAACGCGATCGTGCTCGACCGTTGCCCATTCCGCGCGTCTTCGCGGCGCGATGGGCACAGTCCGATTCAGCAGTGCCGCAGGGCAACTTTCGCGTGCGCGTCGGCGTACTCGCCGGGTGTCGTGCCACGCCGGGTGCGGAACTCCTTGATGAAGTGCGACGTGCTGCTGTACCCGACGGATCGGGCCACCTCCGCCACGCTGCGCCGCTCGTCGGTCAACAGTTCGCAGGCGCGGTCGAATCGCGCGTGCTTGACGTATTGGTAGGGCGACGAGCCGGTCGCCTCCCGGAACACTCGGGAGAACGCCGAGGGACTCAGATTGACGTGCTCCGCCAATCGGGTGACGGTGATGTTCTCGTCCAGGTTCTCGCTGATGTAGTTCACCGCGGCAACGACGGGTTGCCGCCCAACCAGACTGGTGGCGAAGTGCATCAATCGGTTGGAACGATCACGCTGCAGGATGCGGTACACCAATTCCCTGAGGTAGAGCGGCGTCAGTACGTTGCGGTCCGCCTCGGTTCGCGCGGACCGCACCAACCGGAGCACCGCGCCCATCAGTTCGTCGTCCAGCGAGGACATCAGGCATCCGTCGGAGGCGTACCGAACGGAGCTGCCCTTGCTCTTGATCCCACTGGTCTTGATCCCACCGCCGTCGCGCATCTGATCGCCGATGCGGCGCACGGTGGCCGGTTCGATCTGTAGTACCAGGCACAGGCAAGGTTCGGCGGGCGAAGCGTCAAGGAACTCGATTCGATATCTCGAACGCCTGCCGACGACGACGTAGTCGAATTGGTCGTAGACGTGGAGTTCGCCACGGTCGGTGGCTGCCGTCCGCCCCTGAGCGACGATGCACAGCGAGAGGCCACGAATGTCCTCCCAGCGCGGCTCGGTCGATCCGGTGAACCGGTAGACGGTCAGGCTGGGCAAGGGGGTGACGTTGGCGCCGACATTCGGTGCGTGCCTGTGCAATTCATCGATGAGTTGACGTGAGGTGGCGCAGTGCTCGATCGGGTCGCGGGGGCTCATGGTCGGCACCTAGCCGATCGGTAGCCGGCGCCGAATGGACTGTGACGTGCCATGAGACGATTTCACCCGTGGTGATGCTCGTCGTCCAATACCCTCGTGCCATCGATCGATAGGCGACCGCTACCGATCGTCGCGTTGCAGCTCGAACACCGGGATCGACCGACTGGTCTTGCGCTGATACTCGCCGAACTGCGGTTCCACCTCGGACTGCTTGGCATAGATTTCGTCGCGCTCGGCTCCGCTGAGTTGGCGCGCGGTCACGGGGAACGTCTCCGTGCCCAGTTCCACGACGGTCTGCGGGTTGGCGACCAGGTTGTGATACCAGTCGGGATTGGTGTCGGATCCGCCCTTGCTGGCGAAGATGTAGATGCGACCGTCCTCGATCAGCGGTACCAGCGGCGCGATTCGCTGGGTCCCCGACTTGGCCCCCACGTGGTGCACGAGGATGAGCGGCTTGTTCTCGAATATGCCGCCCGCCCGTCCTCCTGACTCGCGGAACTCGGCGATGACCTTCCGGTTCATCTCGTCGAAGTCGATGGCCTCTGTCATTGATTCGTCCTCCGGTTCGGGGCTGGGGCGCCCTCACGATAAGCCAGTCGACCGCCGTCGATTATTCCCGGCCCGCACCGACGCGCGTTCAGCGGACGGTCCGGATGCCGGCGAGGATGAGGTCGATGCCCGCAAGGAACTGGTCGCGGTCATCGTGCCCACTGAGCTGCCCGGCCACCCGGTGCACGAACGGGTACTCGGCGGGGTCCCGCTGCGTCCACAGTGCGGCGACGTTCGCGAGGAACGCCGACCGGTCGGTCCCCGGCGCGATGTTGCGGGCGTTCGCGGCATTTTGTCCCGCGACGCCGAGGATGTAGTTCAGTAGCGCAGAGGCGCAATCGAATTGGGCGCGCTCGGGGACGCCGAGCGCATCGAGCCGCCCACCGATGCCCTCGAAGATCTGCACCATCGCGGACTGCCACGGCTCGCGGGACAATTGGGTACCCACCCACGGATGCGCGTCGATCGCGTCGAACAACCCGAGAGCGATGGCGCGGATGGCGGTTCGCGGTTCCGCACCACCGACCACGTCGGCGATGACCCGGGCGATGACGTCGTTGGTCGTCGCCGCGAGGAGGTCGTCCTTGTTGGCGACGTGCCAGTAGATCGCTCCAGGTCCGGTCGCCAAGCGTGCGGTGAGGGCGCGAAACGTGAGGGCCTTCTCGCCCTCGGCGTCGAGGATCTCGATCGCGGTCTCGACGATCCGATCCTTAGACAACGCGTCAGCGCGTCTCTCACCCCGTTGTGTCCCACTCGCCATGACATTCATCTTGACACGACTGGAACGTTGTTCCAAGCTATGCCTGGAACAACGTTCCATGGGATTTGAAAAGGAGCACGATGCCGACACCGGTCACGATCGTCGGGGCAGGCCTCGGCGGCCTCACCCTTGCAAGGGTCCTGCACGTCCGCGGCATCGCCGCGACGGTCTACGAAGCCGAGCCGACAGCGGGGGCCCGCACCCAGGGCGGCCAACTCGACATTCACGAGGCCGACGGACAACTGGCGCTCGAAACGGCCGGCCTCACCGCCGAATTCCGCGCGATCATCCACCAGGGTGCCGAGGCGGCCCGTGCGCTCGACCAACATGGAGCGGTGCTGTACGACGAACCGGACGATGGCACGGGAGGGCGTCCCGAGGTGCTGCGCGGCGACCTGCGTCGAATCCTCATCGAGTCGCTGCCGGACGGCGTGATCGAGTGGGGGCGCAAGGTCACCGGCGTCGTCGCCCTCGGTGACGGCCGACACGAACTCTTCTTTGCGGATGGCTCCACCGTGGTCACCAGCCTTCTCGTCGGCGCCGACGGCGCCTGGTCGAGGATTCGACCGCTGGTCTCAGCCGCCACTCCCGAGTACGCAGGCACGTCGTACGTCGAGACCTACCTGTACGACGCCGACCAACGGCATCCGGCAGTGGCCGCAGCCGTCGGCAACGGGGCGATGTACGCGCTGGCGCCGGGAAAGGGCATCGTGGCGCACCGCGAGGTCAACGGCGTCCTACACGCCTACGTCGGTCTGACCAGGCCAGCCACCTGGATCTCGGGCATCGACTTCACCGACGCGACCGCCGCGACGGCCCGCGTTGCGACCGAATTCGATGGCTGGGCACCGGAACTCACCGCGCTGATCACCGACGGCGACACCGCTCCCGTGCTGCGAATGCTCTACACCCTCCCCACTGGGCACCGGTGGGACCGAGTGGCGGGCGTGACGCTCCTCGGCGACGCCGCGCACTTGACCCCACCCGGCGGCGACGGCGCGAACCTGGCGATGCTCGACGGAGCCGAACTCGGCAACGCGATCGCCGCGTACCCCGACGACGTCGAAGCGGCACTCGCCGCGTACGAGGCCGCACTGTTCCCCCGCAGCGAGGCGGCGGCCGTGGACGCGCACCACATCCAGGAACTCCTCCTGGGCGACGGCGCACCCCACGCGCTCATCGACTTCATCGCGGGCGCGCAGGGGTGAGCGGCTAGCCGCTGACCCACGGCAGTTCGTTGCTCTCGCGTCGAACGACCTCGTCGGTGCGGTCCTTGGCCCAGAAGTCCTCGAAGCGCTCGCCCGGACGCACATTGGGAACACGGTTCATGATGCGGCTCAACCACTTCGGAACCGTGGCGGGTTCCCACTGGGGTAGGGCGGAACTCAGGGCGGCAAGGGTCTTGAGCACGACGAAGATGCCGAACAGCGCGTTGGACGCCCCGGTGACCGCAATCGCGAACAGGCCGAAGATCAGCGTTAGATGGACGACGACTACTCGACTCAGACCGCGATTCGCCAGTTGCTCGATCTGCCAGAACGACCACCTGCGCAGACTGCGCAGGTCAACCAGGAATTCGATGGTCAGAAATGCCATCACCGCCAGGCACCCGAAACCCACACTGCGCCAGTCGACTTGAGCAAGCTCGTCCTTGCCGTTGTGGTGGAGAAGGAAGATGAACGCGGCGAGGAACACGGCGTGGGCTCCGCAGAAGGCGAAGCCGGTGACCACGAAGCCCGTCAGGAAGGACGCGGACTGGCCGCTGCGCCGGTTGGCGCTCGGCGCCCGGTAACAGAAGTGGCCCCGGCGGGGGGCCCACCGTCGCTGAAGAACGATGCGGGCCGAAATCAGGAGGCAGGCCGCGACCGTCTCGAACCAGTAGACGACCAGTGTGGTACCACCCGACCACTGCCCGCCGAACCAGCCGAGAGCGGGCACGCCGACGACCCCCAGCAGGGTCAGAAGATGAACGATGTGTGTCACTGCGACGTCAAGCTACGCCCGCTGGACCCGACTTACAGCCTGCCGAGTAGTTCGGCCTTCTTCGTGGCGAACTCCTCATCGGAGAGGATGCCGCGTTCGTGCAGACCGGCCAGCGACTCGATGGCCGAGATGATCGGTGCGGGATCTGCAGCCAAGGGCGCCTGAGGAGGAGCGGGCATGGGCGGGTGTTGCGGCTCGGGAACGGCGGCTGGGGTGTGCGCGACCTGCCGCGCACCGAGTTCGGTCAGACTCGACACGTCGAAGGTGCCCAACTGACTGGTGAAGCTCACCGAGCCGGGGCCACCGCCCTGCTGTTGCTGCACTCCGCCGATGCGGTGTTCGCCGGTGTCGAAAACCCTTGTCACGCCGCGAGCTTGGATCGCGAGCCGACGGATGCCAGGAAAGACCGCATAGCGCGCATCGTTCTGCCCGCCGGATGAACTGGGAACGCCGAGATCGGCAGGCCACCAGTTCGCCGAGGTCGGACCGGCTGGCGAGGTCGGACGGGCTGGCGAGGCCGGATCGGTTGGCGAGGCCGGCTCCGGGAACACCGTGGCAGTGGCGAGCAGCTGGGCCAGCTCGCTACACAGCGCATCGACGCGTGCCTTGAGCGCATTGTCGAACATGTTGCCGACCATCGTCATGCCGCCCCGCATCCACTGCCCGGAGCCTCCGAGCTCCGGGATGGCGAACTGGGCCATGGTGCCGCCGCCGGCGTGCACGGCGAACAGCATCGCCAGCACGGCCTCGCGGGACAGACCGAAGCGTCGGGCGATGTCGGCGATGGCGTGCTCGGCTTCTGGGGTCACCGCGGCCTTCATGATCGTCAATCCTCCGTCGTCGGTGTCCGCTCGAGGTTACGCAAACCCCGGCTGATTCGACGACGACGCGGAGGGATCCTCGCCACCGGTCCAGACGTCAGCTCTGCTTGTTGACCCAGTCGCCGCCGTTGTCGACCAACAGTCTGATCTGAGCGTCCCACGTGCGGCGGCGAAGGAAGTTGAGCGCCTCGACGAGCAGCAGGAGGAGGAAGCCAGCGATGGCGACGATCGTGCAGTAGACCGCGAAGGCGGCAAGGGCCACCTCACCGGAGGCGCTCGAGGGATCGCGCGGCGCGGCGCTCGGCCGCTGGTCGGCGTCGAGCCACACGGTGAACCGATCGCCGGCGCGCACGTAGTGATCGACCTTGACGGTCTCGACGTGCGGCAGATACCCCTGGGTCCACTCAGCCGAGACGGTGGCATCGGCGGTCGCCAACTCGTCGGCGATGGGGACGGTGCCGTCGGCCACTGCGGTCGCCTGCACGGCGTGAACGCTCTTCGCCTGGGCAGTGATCTCCCGGACGCGTTCGTCGCGAACGTCGGACGCGAAGTGGACGACCGCGGGGAGTGCCAACAAGGCCACGAATGCGACCAGGATGATGGCCAGCGCCTCGACGCGGTCACTCCGCCGGATCAGCGGATTTCGGCTCACCAACGGGTGGATGGAACGAAGCGCCAACACCGACGTTGCTCCGATCGAGCCGTCCGGATGTGTTTGCCCCATGCTTCGATGGTGAACCTGATTCGCCGTGGTTACCAATCCACGAGCACGTACGGGACGAAGATCACAAGTGGCGTGAGACCGACGCCACACGTGGCCTGAGACGGGCGCCACACAGCTAGTTCCGACGTGACTTTCGACGTGCCCTCACGACGGCCGAGCGCAACGTGACCGCTCGCCCTGCCCCGTCGGTGACGTCCCGGCGCGGAACGTCGTCTTCGACCGTGACTAGGGTCCAATTCTCGTCGAGGACTGCGAGCACGTCGGCGGTGGTGAAGAACACGGCCTCCTGCATCGCGCCACCGGAGATGTCCAGGTTCGATGGATGATGGCCGACGATCAGCAGCGTGCCGCCGGGACGTACCGCCGACGCCAGCCTGCGAAACAGCTCGAACCGCTGCGCGACGCCGTGCAGATAGTGCGCCGACACCAGGTCGAAGGCCGCCGCTGGCGGCGTCCACGTGCTCAAGTCCGCTCGTACCCAATCGATTCGAGCCGCGACCTCGGGGCCCAGCCGGTCGGCATGGTCGCGGCCCCGTTCGAGTGCCGTCGCGACGAAGTCCACCGCGGTCACGTCCCACCCGCGGCTCGCCAGCCACGTCGCGTCGACCCCGTCGCCGCAGCCCGCGTCCAGAGCGGCGCCGGGAGTCAGCTGCCCGGCCGTGTCCGTCATAGTCTTGTTCGCTTGGCGCAGAGCACCTCTCGATTCACGACGCGCAATGTCCCAGCGTCGTTCCCAGAATGCCTCGCCCAGCTCCGATGCATTTCGCTCGGTCATGGTGCGACCTCCTCCCCGGCCGAGTGTGGCCAGCGATCGGAGCGATTGCCAAGATCGATTGCCGATCAGGCAACGCGCGGGGCGGTCGACCGCG
>NZ_JBEVLO010000385.1:0-3748 GCF_040509115.1 Mycobacterium sp.
TCCCGAGGATGCTCATGCTGCTCGCGTCGATGCGGGTGACGGTGTTGTCGGTGATGTGCGACAACCACACCTGCCCGTCGCCCGCGGCGATGCCCTTGACGTCGGGCATCGGCCCGGCTTGGATCGGCTCGCTAACCTCACCCGTGTCGATGTCGATGTGCGTGACGGCGTCGGTGTAGTTCAACGCCCAGACCGCCCCGCGGGTGGCGGCGAGCTGGATCGGATCACCCCCGACGGAGATCTCCTCGGTGTCCCCGGTCGCCGGGTCGATCTTGGTGACGGTCCCGTCGTCCATGTTTGCGGTCCACAGGAATCCGCCCGCCTCGATGATGTCGTTGGGATTGGCGCCCACCTTGATCGGGTCGCCGTCGACGGTGCCGAAGGCCTGCGACCCCGGCGTGACCGGAGCCGGTCCGTCGTCGCGCAGCAGGAGCCATCCGCCAACGCCTGCGGCGACGACCACCACCACGGCGATCAACGCGATGATCAGCCCGGTCTTGTTGTTCTTGGGTGGCCCGGTTCCGCTGCCCGGCGGATACGAAGGCGGTCCCGGCGGACGGGTGAGCGGTCCAGATGCGTACAGCGGCTGTGGTGGGCCGGGATGGCCTGCGCCCGGATGGGATGGCGGTCCGCCGGGATGCGACGGCTGCCCACTGCCCGCGTAGGTGGGGACACCCGGAGGCCGGATTCCGGGCTGTGACGGTGAGCCAGGGTGCGACAGTGCGCCGGGATGTGACGGTGCGCCGGGATGCTGGACACCCGGGTACGACGGCGGGCCCTGCCGATGGGGCGCCACCGGACGCTGCACCGTGGGCAGCTCGACCCGCGACGTGGTGCGACCCGTCCAGGAATCGCCTGCGCCCGTGACCGCGTCGAGCACGTCGCGGCCCATCTCGCCCGCGGTGGCGTAGCGCTCGCCGGGGCTCTTGGCCATGGCGCGCCGAATCACCCGGTTCAGTTCGGTTGGCAGGTGAGCGGGCAGGTCGGGAGGCGGCTGGCGTAGGTGCGCGTAGAGCTTGGCGGCCATCGAGTCTCGCTGGAAGGGCACGTGCCCGGTGAGCGTCTCGTACAGAACGCAGCCGAGGGCGTACACGTCGGAGCGACCGTCGACCCCCTTGTTCTCGAACTGCTCGGGTGCCATGTAGTCGTCGGTGCCGACCATCGCGCCCGCCTGGGTGAGACCGTCGCTTTGGGCGGCCCTGCTGACCCCGAAGTCGGTCAGGTAGGCGTGCGGGCGGCCGTCGGAATCGGCGAGCAGGATGTTGGCGGGCTTCACGTCGCGGTGCACGAGACCACGCCGGTGTGCGGCGTCCAGCGCCGAGGCGATCTGCGAGATCACGGTTGCGGCGAAGTACGGATCGAGACGACCGCGGCGGTTGATCTCCTCGCGGAGGTCGGTGCCGTCGACGTAGCGCATCGTGACGTACAGCCGGCCCTGGTCCTCGCCCGCGGCGAAGACGGGGATCACGTGAGCATGGTCGAGTGACGCGGCGATCTCGGACTCACGGGTGAAACGTGCACGGAATTCGGCGTTTCCGGCGAGGTCCCCTCGCACCAGCTTGATTGCGACGGTGCGTTTCAGGCCGAGTTCGGTCCCGCGGTAGACGATGCCCATTCCGCCGCGTCCGGCGACGGCGTCGATGCGGACGCCGCCGAGGACGTCACCGGCGTGCAGCTCGGCCATGACCCATGCCGACCGCAGTGTGCATTTGCTCCCCCTAGTGACTGGCGCAGAGGCCGGACGCCGATTCTAGTGGACCTTGTCATGCATGGTTGTGCATGTAAAGTTGTTCACTGCAATGGAAACCATTTTCACGAACGCGCCAAGCGCCCGGCACGTCGAGTCCCGGGCGGTGCTGGACACTGCGGGCGAACTGCTCAGGGCCCTCGCGGCGCCCGTGCGGATCGCGATCGTGCTCGAGCTCCGCGAATCCTCCCGCTGTGTCCACGAACTCGTCGACGCGCTCGGCGTCCCGCAACCCCTCGTCAGCCAGCATCTGCGGATCCTCAAGGCCGCAGGCGTGGTGGCAGGCGAACGCGCCGGACGCGAGGTGCACTACCGCCTCGTCGACCACCATCTCTGCGACATCGTGGTGGCCGCCGTCGACCATGCCGCCGAGGAACCGCAGTGAGCGGCACCGCCGTGCGCTCGACACGGCAACGGGCCGCCATCTCGGCACTGCTGGAGAACGTCGAGGAATTTCGCTCGGCCCAGGAATTGCACGACGAACTGCGCCGTCGCGGCGAGGGCATCGGGCTCACCACCGTCTACCGCACCCTGCAGTCGATGGCCGCGGCCGGGCTGCTGGACACGTTGCGCACCGACAACGGCGAATCGGTCTACCGGCGCTGCTCCCTGCATCACCACCACCACCTGGTGTGCCGGGTGTGCGGTTCCACGGTGGAAGTTCAGGGCGACCGGGTCGAATCCTGGGCCGCCGAGATCGCCGCCGAGAACGGGTTCTCCGACGTCAGCCACACGATCGAGATCTTCGGGGTCTGTGGCGAGTGCGCACCCCGGGTCAGCTGAGCCCGTCGCGCACCAGCGCAAGAACCGTGTGCGTAGTCAGCGGCGCCAACTCGAGGCCGCCGGGGGCATGCGGGTCGACCCACGCGATCTCGTCGATCTCCGCCGCCGGCCGCGGCACGCCATCGAGCACCACCGAGAACAGGTCGGCGTCGACGACGTGGCCCGGCTCGTTGGCGGCCACCGCGGAGTATCGGCCCAGTGCCCTGGCCGACGACGGATCGATGGCGCTGCCGAGTTCCTCGCGAACCTCCCTGACAAGCGCCTCCAGCGGTGCCTCGCCCCGTTCGATCTTCCCGCCCGGCTGCATGAACGACGACGTGCCGCGCTTTCTGACGACGAGGACGTGGTTGCGCGCGTCGACGATCACGCCCGCCACGATCCGGATCACGGCATCGGCCGCGGGCGTCACGACGTCAGGTTGCGGCGCACGTCGGCCCCCGTGGTGAGCACCAGCAGGATCAACGTGCGCAGCGCATCCTCCGAGAGCCCCGCCGCCGGAAAGTTGTAGCGCAGCATCACGTCGGCGACCTTGCGGTTCGACGATTTGCGTGCGGCCGCCTTGCCCGATGACCCATTGGTCGGCGTCTCGGGCCCGGCGGGCACCTTTTCCGCCAACGCCACCGTGCCGAGCAGCGTGGCACTGGCGTGCTGCGTCACGCGTTCCCGGGTCTTGGCCGTCAACGGCAGATCCCACGCCAACGGCTGGCTCAGCGACACCATCTCCAGGCCTTCGGCGATGGTGACCACCCGCAGCGAGGCGACGACCCCGTCCTGGCTGACCGTCAGCCCGCCGTCGAATTCCTCGACGATGGTCAGGGCCTCCCCCAGCGCCGACGACAGCCGTTCCAGGAGCGTGGGCATCTAAGCCCTGCCGAAGCGGCGGTTGCGCGAGACGTACTCCTCGCACGCCGCCCACAGGTCGCGACGGTCGTAGTCCGGCCACAGCTTGTCCTGGAAGACGAACTCCGCGTACGCCGCCTGCCACAGCAGGAAGTTGCTGGCCCGCTGCTCCCCCGATGTCCTGATGAACAGGTCGACATCGGGAATGTCGTTGCGGTGTAGGTGTTTGGCGAAGGCGGCCTCGGAGATCCGCTTGGGATTGACCTTGCCCTCGACGGCGAGCGCGGCCAGTTCCTGCGCGGCCTCGACGATCTCGGTGCGCCCGCCGTAGTTCACGCAGTAGTTGATGGTGATGACGTCGTTGTCGACGGTCATCTG
>NZ_JBEVLO010000386.1:0-2823 GCF_040509115.1 Mycobacterium sp.
GGCTTGTACGTCATGCCCCTGACGCCGATCGGCGGCGATAGCTCGATGGGCGCGGGCGTGGCGGTTGATGCCGCGTCCACCAGGTAGGGCATCAGGTGTCCGGCGGACGCCGCCTCCACCCCTCCGGAGCCGAGTTCGACTCGCGCCGCGACGACGGTGGCGAACGTGCGGGGCATCATGTGCATGCAGAACGCGTTCAACTGATTGAGCGCTTCGGCCGGAGCGGCGCCGGTAAACAACTGCGCGCGTAGGACATTGCGCAACTGCGCCATGGTGCCCGCCGCGGCGAGGCCGTGCCCGGCGACGTCGCCGATCAGCACGACCAACCGACCGTCGGGCAACTCGAAGGCGTCATACCAGTCGCCGCCGACTCGACCGCCCACGGCCGGCTCGTAGTGAGCGGACAGCTGCCAACCCTCGAGCGTCGGAATCGTCTGGGGCAGTAGGCTGCGCTGCAGCGTCTCGGCGATCCGCAGCGCGCCCCGCGTGCGGCTGTACAGCGACTCGACGAGGTGGCGACGCAGCGTCTCGGCGGACTCGGTCTCGGTCAGCGACCACGGTTCGCTTCGCTGGCGCACGACCTCGCGCCACAGGTCGAATGACTTTCGCGGGCTGAGCCGGACCTCCTCGCCCTCGCGGACTGCGATCGCCTTGTTGTGGGGGTCGCCGCCCCAATCCACCGATCGCAGTACCTCACTCCGGAACCAGATGACGTACTGCCCGTCGGGCAGGTTGAGCGCGAGCGCGCCCGCGACGGCTTGCGGATCGAGGTCGAGCGTGGGTAGCTCGCCGGACAAGTGGTCGGTGCTCACCACGTCGTCGTCGGTGCCGCGGGCCCATGCAGCGACGGCCGACACCACCTCCGGCTGCGGGACCGACCCCCGCACCTGATACTCGTCGGCGATGGCGACGACGACACCGTCGGCGCGTACCAGATCGACGAGGCTGGGTCCTTCCACTAGCACCGACGCGAGCGGTGCGCGGTCGTCCAGCGTTGTTACGGTCAGCCTGGCGAGCACCGCCTGCGCGGCCAGGCGCTCACGGAGTTGGTCGTCCTCGAACTGGTCGACGAGCCGCAACGACAGCGTCGAGCCGAGGAACTCGGCGGCCGCCCGGCTTCCGAACGGCGGCAGATGCGGACCGGCGTAGTGATGACAGGCAATCAGTCCCCACAGCCGGCCGCGCCGTAGCAACGAGATCGACATCGACGCGTGCACACCCATGTTCCGCAGGTACTCGCAGTGGATCGGCGAGACACTGCGCAGGGTGGCGTGAGTGAGGTCCAACGGGGCGCCGGTCCCCGGGTCGATTGTCGGAACCAGCGGCACGGGTGTGTAGTCGACGTCGGAGATCAGCCGCAGCCAGTTCTTCTCGTACAGTGCGCGGGCCTGAGCCGGGATGTCGGTGGACGGGTAGTGCAGGCCGAGGAAGGAGTTGAGATCGTCGCGCTTGGCCTCGGCGACGACCTCGCCGTTGTAGTCCTGGTCGTAGCGATACACCATCACCCGGTCGAAGCCGGTGAGGTCGCGCACCGTCCGCGCGGCGACGTCGTACAGGGCGGTGAGCGTTTCGGCGCGATTCAGTTGGTCGACTGCGCCCCGCACCGCCTGGTAGGTGTTCGGGAAGGAGAAGGGCCGCTCGCCATGGGCGATCTCGAGCTCGACGACGAGGGCGCCACCCGGCTCTCGGTGCAGGATGGCGTCGAATGCCAGCGGCTCGCCTGCCACGTCGATCACGCACCCGAGTGGGTTGCGTTGTTTCAGTTCGCCGAAGGTCGACGCCGCCCGCGCCACCCGCGCTGCCTGTTCGGAGCCGATCAACGCAGACAGGTGCGCGCCAAGGACCTCGTCGACCGAGCGACCGAGCACCTCGGCGACGTTGGCGCTCACCTGACGCACCTCGAGGTCCGGTTCGTGCACCACGGCCAGGACACCGCGGGGCTGGATGCTGCCCGGAATGTGAATCGGCTCGCGCGCGCAATTGTCCAGGTCGATGGGTGTGCCGACCGAGACGGGATCGTCGATCAACTGGCTATCCGGCGGCGACGGCGGAATCCACGGCTCCCCCTCGGTCATGGCATCAGCATGGTGGGATCGGTGGCGATCATCAAACCAGGTGTGTCTTCGTGCGCGGCATGGCGACCACGGCCAAGGCGGTCACGACGGCGGCGATCAGGACGCCGACGAACACCGCGGCCGAACCCGATCGGATGGCGGCCGGACCGATGGAGTGGATGTCGCCCGGCCCGAAGATCGAGTTCGCGATCGCGCCGAAGACGGCGACCCCGACCGCGCTGCCGAGCGACCGGGCGAACATGTTGTTGCCCGTGACGACCCCGCGCTCGCTCCAGTCGACGCTGGACTGCGCCGCGATCAGCGTCGGCACCGCGAGCAGGCCCATACCGCCACCGATGACGAAGCACGCCGCCGCCACGACGGCGACGCTCGGCCGGTGCGCCATGGCAGCCAGAACCGACGCCCCGACGATCACCAACGTCACGCCGATGATCGCAGTGTTCTTGAAGCCGAGCCGCAAGTACACCCTTCCGGCGATGGCGGCCGTCGCCGGCCAGCCAAACGTCAGTGCGGCCAATGCGAGGCCCGCGGTGAGCGGCGCCGCCCCGAGCGCGCCTTCCAGGTACGTGGGCACGTAGGGGGTGAGGCCCATCAGAATGGCGCCGACGCCGAAGGCAACGATGGTCGTCGCACAGAGCAGCCGTCGGGAGAACACCCACAGCGGCAGAATCGGCTCGGCCGCTCGCTGTTCCACGACGACGAAGATGGCCAGCAGCACCGCGCCCGCCGCGAAGACGACGATGCTGGG
>NZ_JBEVLO010000387.1:0-34618 GCF_040509115.1 Mycobacterium sp.
TGGGAACCCCTCTGCCACCGGCCCCCGATAAAGAAATGAGCCACATCATCACAACCGCAGATGCACGGGACCAATCCGACACCACGACCACCGACACCAACGCCGACTTGGAGGTCGACCACGCCGCATTGGATGAGCCGCGCGGCAAGTGGCAGGCCGCACAGGAAGCTGCGACCCAGGCCGAGCATCAGCTCGCGCTCGTGCTGGAACGGCTCGATGACAATGCCGAACGTCGCAGCGCAGACGAGGCCGCACTGCAAGCGGCAATCGAGCAGCAAGCCGAACTCAAGCGTTCGATCAAGACGGCCGCCGACCAGCGGGAAACGCTGCGCAAGGCGCGAAGCAAGGCCCAACGCGAAGTGGAAGAGGCGCGCAAGCGGGCCCAAGCCGCTGAGGCGAACTACGACGAGGCCCTACTCGTGGAGGTGCTGGCCGCGCAGAAGAGCAAGGATCTGGCTGCGTCCGATGGCCAGGCACAAGCAGTCCATGACGACACCGATGCCGTGGCGGCACCCGTCGCGCAGTCCACTGCTCAGATGACGGCCGCAGCCGTGACGGCTCGCAACGCGGGCGCTTAGCTCCCCACCTCCTGCGCTGCAGAGCGATGGCCGAAGGCCCAGGTCAGTACCGCGCTGACCTGGGCACTTTCGGTGAAGCCGACGTCACGCCGGTCATGGCCATCCTCGGCTTCGCCGCGCGCATGCCCCAGGTGTGTGTCTCAATAGCGAGTGGCAAGGATCGTCTTGCCGATCGCAGTGCGGTCCTCCAACGCGGCGTGCGCTCTAGCCGCCTGCGTCAGAGGCACGCGGCTGAGCACGGGGCACGCAGCGCCCTCAGCAGCCGCGGCGAACGCACGCTGAAGAAGTATCGACCGCTCTGCCGGCCCGGGCGATGGAAGGTCGAACAGGCCGGTGACGGTGACGTCCCTTCGGCGCGCTTCGTCCCGACTCAGCTCGGCGAACTCTCCCCCTCCAGTGCCATAACTGATCACCCGTGCGCCGTCGGCGGCGAGCGTGAAACCCGTGCGGCCGAGGTCGGCGCCCGCCCCGTCGAAGACGACGGTCGGGCCGTCCGTGAACGCTGCATGCACGTGGTCGGGCCAATCGGGCTCACCGTAGTCAACGACGGCAGCCGCGCCCAGCTCGCGCAACGCCGCCATCTTCGCCGCTCCGCGCGCCGCGGCGACGACGGGAACGCCGCGACCGGTAAGGAACTGGACGAGCAGCGTTCCGGCCGCGCCAGCGGCGGCAAGCACCAAGACGCGGTCGTCGATGGTCGGCGCGGCGAGGTCGAGTAGCAGCTGGGTCGTCGGGCCATCGAAGAACAGCGACGTCGCGACATCGAGGTCGAGACCGTCCGGCACCGTGTTCAGCGCTCGCTCGTCGACCAGCGCCAACTCGGCGTAACCGCCGGTGGGTGCCGCCGACCTGCCGTCCGCATCGTGCCGGCCGGTTCCACCGACAGCGCGCCTGCCCACCCATGCGGCGTCACCGCCTGGCCCTACGGCCCGCACGACGCCGCCAACTGCGCCCCCGGGGACATATGGCGGGGCCACGTTGAAAACTTCGGCAAACCTACCGGCGCGGATCAAGCGATCCAGGGTGCCGACATCGCTGAACTCGACTTCGACGAGCACCTGGCCCACGCCCGGCTCAGGATCCGGCTCATCCTGCAAGAGCAGGACCTCCGGGCCGCCGAACTCCGTCACTACCATCGCCTGCATGGCCAACCTTTCCGACACGGGGGCAGAGGGAAACACGATCGGAGAACGGCTTGCGTTGTCTCCCTTGGGCGCTCGATGACCGTGACTTGATGCCGAGCCACCGCAGCCAGACTGCGGTGCAGGTGCAGCAGAGCTCGGCCCCGAGACAGGCGCGCAATCCGATACCCAAAATTATACTCGGTATAACTTTCTGTCAACAAACTTATACCGGGTACAAATGACACCATGGGAGAACGTCGCGCCGCGAAGAAGCTCGAGACCCGACAGCGGATCTCCGACGTGGCTACCGCCTTGTTCCTGGCGCGCGGGTTCGAAGCCGTCACGCTCGACGATGTGGCGGCGGAGGCGAAGGTATCGAGGATGACGGTCTTCAACTACTTTCCGCGCAAAGAGGATCTGATGCTCGATCGGCAAGACGACCTGAAGATGGTCCTCCTTCGCGATGCCGTCCGCATGCGCCCCGACGGCCAATCGCCCGTCGATGCCCTCCGCGTCCTGGTGAGCGACCTACGCGCGCAAGAACATCCATTCACACGCGTCGACCGAGAGACCGTGGACTGGTGGCGATTCATCGCATCGAGCCCATCGCTGCAAGCACGGCTGCACGAACTTTACGATGACGCTGCCGAAGGACTCGCACTCGAACTCGGCGGTCCGATTCCGGACAGTCGCGCCCGGCTCGCGGCCGGCGCCATCGTGCTCACGGTTCGCACCGCTCGAGAAGAAACGGTCCGCGCATTTGACCAGGGGGCATCCGATGGCGGCGTGACCGCCGCATTCTTCTCGGTATTCGAGCAAGGCTTCGACGCGGTAGAACGACTGATCGAACGCCAGTGACCGGGGCGGCACATCGTTCCGAAGGCTGATGGCTTACCGAGCGCGGCTGCTAGCCCGACGTTGGAAGCCGTGAGTTCACGCCCCGACTCATCATCGAGCGATGCGTAGTCAGCGAAAAGCCCGAGCTCACGGACACTTACGGAAAAGTAGGTACTTGTCGTGAGGAAGGAACTGGGTGTTTCCTCAGTTGGAGCCAGACGTCGCGGTCAGCCAGAACGCGGCACGCGCTCGGCGCAATCGACATCGAATCAGTGCGCCAATCAGGCGATCACGAAGGCGAGAGGACGGCACAGAATGCCTAGCACTGGTGATCCGGGCGTCACCACACCTGGATTCACGGGAAGAACAAGCCGACGAGCACGGATAGGCGTGCACGTGTGGCAGGGCGGGGCCCCGGACTACCAATCTTGGCGTCGAGCCGTACTCCACGCCGAAGAGCTCGGAGCGGACGTCATCTTCGGCTACGACCACTTCCACAAGCCATTTGTCGACATCATCGACGGGATACCGCATCTGGATGAGGAACAACCGGATGTGAACAATTTCGAGGGCTGGATGGCTCTGGCTTCGTGGGGCGAGATCACGACACGTGCTGAGATTGGCCTGTTGGTCACTGGAATCCCTTATCGAAACCCCGATCTGCTTGCGGACATGGCTCGCACGGTGGACCACATCAGCGGCGGCCGTCTGATACTGGGCGTTGGAGCTGGATGGTATGCCAAGGACTTCGAGGTCTACGGATATGAATACGGCACGACGAAGTCTCGCTTCGATCTATTCGACCAGTCGCTCCTCCGGATCGAGGAGCGTATGAAAGAGTTGATTCCCGCGCCCACCCGCCACATTCCCGTTCTCATCGGCGGCGGCGGCGAGCGACGAACTCTGCCGGCAGTCGCACGTCACGCTGACATCTGGCACAGCTTTGAACCACTCGGTGAGTTTCGTCGGAAGAATGATTCGCTCAAGCGACTGGCAGACGAATTTGGACGCGACGAACAGAAGATCGAGCGCTCGGTCCCGTGGACCGATCAGGCTACCGCTGATGCATACGTCGCGGAAGGTGTGACGTTGTTCACCACCGAGATCCATCCGGACGAAAATGGCTATGACTTCGGTCATTTGGAACAGATGCTCTCCTGGCGCGACCGCTGAGGTCTAGCAGAAGCCATGGTTGATGACGCACACGTAGGGCTCCCGAACGGCGTCTGCGTTTCGCCGCGGCGGCTTGAGGGCCTCGGCCTGCCCACGTAGCTTCGCCATCCGAAATCCCCTGTCGTATTACGACACAACCCGCGTTGATACGGGCGCCAGGCGCCCAAACCGCGGTTCAACCCGGTGCGCCCAACCAAAACAGTGCCCATCCGCAGAAGGATAGAAATGACCCGACCAATCCGCATCGGTGTGCAGCTCCAACCCGGCAACACACCTGATTACGCCAGTTGGCGCAGTGCAGTGCTGCGCGCTGAAGAAATGGGTGCCGACCTGATTCTTGGGTACGACCATTTTCACCTGCCGTTGTTCCACGACATCGTCAACGGCGTGCCGGTGCTCGACGCGAATCAACCCGACGTCAACAACTTTGAGGGATGGACTGCGCTCGCGTCGTGGGGCGAGATAACGCAGAGAGCTGAACTTGGTCTGCTGGTCTCGGGAATGGGCTACCGCAACCCGGACCTCTTGGCTGATATGGCTCGCACCGTGGATCACATCACAGGTGGTCGACTCATCCTCGGACTTGGCGCGGGCTGGTACGAACGGGATTACACCTCCTACGGATACGAATTTGGCACCTGGAAGACACGTTTCGATTCGTTCGATGACGGCCTGCAGCGTGTGAATAATCGGCTGACTCAATTGGTGCCACCACCCGTCCGTAAAATCCCCATCCTGATCGGCGGATCGGGCGTGAAGCGAACCCTGCCAGCGGTAGCTCGCCATGCCGATATTTGGCATACCAACCTTGACGTCGAGGGGTTCAGATCCGCCAGTGCTCAGCTCGACCAAATGGCCGAGACCCTTGGTCGATCCGGCGAGGACATCGAGCGCTCCGTAACGTGGTGGGGCACCGGCAGCATCGATGATTTCCTCAACGTCGGCGCAACTACGCTGATGACTGAAATCCATCCAACTCCTGACCGCGGATACGACTTCAGCACTCTCGAGGGAATGATTCTCTGGCGTGACCGCTACCGCTGAGCGTCATTGACAGCCATCTTCAGTTACCTGCCGTGTGCCCGCGAAACCACTGGAGTCACCAGGTCATGCTCAACGGCAGCGCCGCGGACCAGCGACCAAGTGAGAGACAATTTCGACCACGTGACGCGGTGCGATATCACCGCAATGCGGTTTGCGCGCCCCGGATGTCGATCTGCTCCATGTGGGTGTAACCCCATTGGCATAACGGGGTCAGTGCTGTTGCCAACGTGGTACCAGATGGAGTCAACGAGTACTCAACGTGCGGTGGCACGCTCTGGTAATCCTTGCGGATGACGATCCCATCTGCTTCGAGTTCTTTCAGGGCACCAATCAATACCTTCTCGCTGACACCCTCGACACTGCGGCGCAGTTGTCCGAAGCGTTGCGGGCCCTGGACTGCGAGTTGCCACAAAATCAGGAACTTCCACCGGCCGCCAACGATTGAGAGCGCCGCATCTAGCCCGCAGTAGAACTCCCTCTGCATCCTGTCGTTCGCCATCAGCATCCCCAATTCAATTCTTCTCGCAGCAAACTATCTATACCCGTAGCCAACTCGTGCGATTCTACCGCATCACCGCGAAAGATCCGGTGAGACAGAATGGTTACCTGTCAATTCTGAGTGCAGCCCTCCGAAACGGCGTATTCCCAGCTTTCCCTGGACTATCGTCAGCAACTTGACGATGGTCGTCGAACCTCGCACCATGTCCGGTCGCAGCGACCCACGGCTGGTCCGCTCGAAGAGCGACTCGGGCGAGAGCCGAGCGTCGGTCATCGGCATCCTGGTCGAGGGACAAGCCCGCCTCGTCAGGCTCCGTCGGCGCTTTGGGCGGCGTTTGTATCCAGCCCACCGTGGCAGGCTGCATCGGCGCGGTCGTTCGTCCCCTGAAACCACTGGGGGGCGTGGCCTTGCTCTGCATGGTCGGTCGAACAGGCCAGTTCCCGTTGCGCATGGAGCTGGGCCAGGCGAGTAGTAAGTGTCTGCGTGATGTGCAAATAGCTGTCGCTACCCAGGACCAAGCGCAGAGGGGCGGGGTCCTGCTCCACGCTGGCGATCATGGCGTCGACCATCTTGGCCGGGTCGCCCGGCGAGAGAATCGACTTGTCCTCGACGATGTGATTGATTCTGCGGGAAGGTGAGGCGTCGTATGCGGGGATGCGGGTCCCAACGATTGCGCTTCGGTTGCGGAAGCCGGTACGCGCGGAGCCGGGCTCGACGATCGTGCAACCGATCCCGAACACAGCTACCTCCTGCGCGACCGTCTCGAGGAAGCCTTCGATGCCCCACTTCGTCGCGTGATAAAGCGAACCGCCAGGGATCGCCACTTGACCTCCGAGACTTGAGATCTGAAGGATGCGGCCACCGCCTTGCGCGCGCATGTGGGGAAGGGCCGCTCGCACGAGTTGAATCGATCCGAGCAGGTTGGTGTCGATCTGGTGGCGGATCTGTGCGTCGGTTACCTCCTCGGCGGCGCCCAGCAGGCCGTAGCCGGCGTTGCTGACCACTACGTCGATGCGTTCCATGGCGGCCCATGCATCGTCGACCGTCGGCGTTATCGCGCCGGTATGAGTCAGATCCAGGGCGGCGAGCCACAGCTGATCGGGGTACTGCGACTTGAGGTCATCGGCGGCCGATAGATCGCGGAGGGTGCCTGCGACGCGATCACCCGCTGCGAGCAGCGTTTCCGCCATCCCGCGCCCGAAGCCGCTGCTTATGCCGGTAATGAACCAGGTTCTCACTGAGGAACTTCTCCTTGATGCGACTAAGTCGTCAGATGGACGTTACGTCAGACGGACGGTTTATCGATGGTGTCGAGGATGCGAGCCGTGCGTAGCGGCCATGGCTGGCTAGCGCTTGTCGACGACGACTTCGCCGTTCAGGATCGTCATGGCGAGTTTGCGCAGATTGCTGATGTCCTGGGTTGGATCAGCGGTGAGAACGATCAGGTCCGCGCGCATGCCGGGCGCCACCGTGCCGAGATCGGGTCGCACGCAGTGGCGCGCCGCGGTGCTGGTGGCGGCGGCAAGCGACTGGACGGGCGTCATCCCCGCTGCGACCATCAGCTCGGCTTCCTCCACCGTGTTCGCTCCGAATAGGCCCCTGCCGCAAAAGGTGTCGCTACCCAGTGCAATGTTCACGCCGGCATCGGCGACCATCTTGACGTTGCCTCGCGCATCCGGGTGGCTCGCGTCGTGAATCCAGAGGGTAGGTGTGTAGGTGATGTCGCGCTCGAGCATCAGATCGATGAGCGAATGATCGGTGATGGCCTCGACCGTGACACCGTGCTCCAGGCCGTCTGCACCGGCCTCGATCGCTTCGCGCGCCGCGACCTGCTGGGCGGTGTGAACGGTCACCCTGAGTCCTCGCTCGTGCCCCGTTTCAACACCCGCCCTAAGGAGGTCGAGGGGCAGCCGCTGAATCTCGACGGCGGCAGGAAACGCGGCGTTGTGCCAGAGGTACTTTGGTGAGCCTGCACACGTGCACGCGCCCTCCGAAAGAAGTTTGATCGCGTCAACCTTCTGGTCGGCTAGGCGGTGCACCAGATCGCGCATCTGCGTGACACTTTCGACCTCACCGGTGAATCGTGCACGTGCCCAGGGATTGCCACCGAAGATCGTGGCGGCGGGATGGCCGTCGCGTCCGGTGATACCGCAACCGGTCGCCAGGAGCCGCGGGCCCCGGAGTGCTCCCGCGGCGATCTTCGCTCGCGTGTCCAATATCGCGTCGGTCGGATCCCCCACCGACTTGATGGTGGTGATCCCATGCTCAAGGAAAAGGGCGAGCCGTCCGGGAAGCTCGCCCTCCTCGAAGATCCGCATCGATTCCGGATCGGACACCGCACGGACGTCGTAGAAGTGAAGGTGCGTGTCGATCAGGCCCGGCATCACCCAACCCTCAGCCGCGTCGACCTCTCGTCTGCCCCTCAGTGGTTCCACTGAGACGGTGGCGATCTGTCCCCCACTGATGGCAACGTCACGTAGCCCGACGTGCGCTGCGTGGCCGTCGAAGACGTGAGCGCGGTGGATTACGAGGTCATGGGGTGCGGGATCGCCAACCTCGGTCCTTGCGATCACCTCGGGTTCGTGAGCCATCGTCCCATTCCTGATCGGGCGGCATCCGACGGCGCCAGGTAACGCTCGGCGCGAAGTGATGCCTTGGTGGTAGTAATTACCAACTAGGTTACATATTATTACCAGGGATGCAAATGTCCTGATGCTCGTATCCTGAGAGGCGTGACCGAGACTCAGCTCCCGCTGACTTCCTGCTCGTACACCGAGAAGGTCTTCGGCTTGCTCGGCAAGCGCTGGACAGGGCTGCTCATTGACCTGCTACTCCAACGCCCAGCCCGCTTCAACGAGTTGCACGCTGCGCTGCCCACCCTGTCCAAACGGGTCATGAGCGAGCGACTTACCGAGCTTCTGAGCCTCGGTTTGGTCGAACGAGACGTAGACCCCGGGCCGCCGATCACCGCGACCTACCGACTCACTGAACGGGGCCGAGAACTCGGCCCCGCCATGGATGCGTTGCGGGTATGGGCCGGCGCACCGGTCGACGAACAGGGCCGACCCATCCCACCTGGTTCAAGTGGCGACCGGGCGGACCAAGAGCTTTGAGCCCTTCGTCCGGCATGTCCCTGCCGCCGGCCGCGTGGGGCAGCGGCGTCGCGATGAGTTCTGCCCCGCGGTGAAGTCTGATCGGCATGGGCAGACTCATCTATGGATTCACCGTGTCGGTGGACGGTTACATCGCCGACGCACGAGGCAGCATCGACTGGTCCGATCCGAGCGAAGAACTGCACCAATACTGGAACGACTTCGAGCGCGAGACCGCCCTATCGTTCTACGGGCGGCGGCTCTACGAACTGATGTCCGGGTACTGGCCGACCGCCGACGAGGCGCCGGACGCCACCCCTATGATCGTCGACTTCGCGCACATCTGGCGCGACATGCCCAAGGTCGTGTTCTCGCGCACGCTGGAGTCCGTCGACTGGAATTCCCGCCTGGAACGCGGCGACCCGGTCGAGGTGGTCACGAAGCTGAAAGCCGAAACCGACGGCAGGCTCGAGGTGGCCGGTGCGACGCTGGCCGCACCGATCGTCCAGGCCGGACTGGTGGACGAGTACCGGATCGTGGTCGCGCCCACCGCCGTAGGCGGCGGCACGCCGTTCTTCCCGACTCTGCCGTCATGGATCTCGTTGCGTTTGTTGGAGAATCGCACCTTCCCTGGCGGCACGGTCCTGCTGCGCTACGAGTCGAAACGCGACTGACCGGACATACATACCGAGGGGCTCGGGTGCCCGCGTGGCAGGACGCCAAGGACTCGCTCACCCAAGGACGGTCTACCGGCGATCGCCCGTCGCTCGTCGGCGATGTGTCGCGATCATCGAGCCGAGCAGGTCGACCGCGTGGGCCGACGGGGATCCCGGTGCAGGCGTGTAGGTGACGAGGGTCTGGTTCGGCGTCGCAAGGGTTCTCCACGCGATGAAGTCGAGGTCGATGTCTCCGACCTCGGGATGGCGCAGCTGCGTCATCCCCGTCGACTTCTCGTGAACGTGGTGCTGGTTCCAGTAGTGCCGGAAGGTGGAACTGTGCACGGACAACTCGCCCACGAGCGCCGTCAATTCGGGATCGTCGGGGTTGCGGCCCGCTGCCATCCGGAGCATGCCGACGGTGTCACGTGCGGACGCCTCCCAATTGCGGTGCCTGTCCGCAAGATCGGCGTCCCGGAACAGCAGCCACGCCGTGTTCTGCTCCCGAACGGGTCGACCACCGAAGTCGATGAATACCGCACAGGCGAGGTCGTTCCATCCGATGACCTGTGTGCTGGCCGTCATCACGAGTGCGGGCACCGTCAGAGTGTCGACGAGCGCGCGGGTCGAGGCGCTGAGGCGATCCCTCGTCACGCGTGGTCGCCGGTGGGGCGGATGGGCGAGGTGGCGGAGATGCTCGCGCTGGGGTTCGTCGAGCAGCAGTGCCGCTGCTATCGCCTCGAGGACCGATTCCGACGGCCGGCCGCCGCGGCCCTGCTCAAGCCGAACGTAGTAGTCGGTGGACAACCCGACCAGGGCGGCGACTTCTTCGCGCCGCAGCCCAGGCACTCGGCGTCGCGCGCCGGTGTCCGGGATCCCGGCTGCGGCAGGAGACACTGCTGCCCTGCGAGCCTGCAGGAACGCGCCAAACTCGGAGTTGCTCACACCTCCATCATCCTGCACCGGGTTCGGGTCGACCATGGGTCTGTCGGTACCCCGGTTCAACGTCCCCTGGTCGCGCCCGGGTCTGGATCGGGTTGGGCGGGCGCGCTGACAATGGCGTCATGACGAACGACGACCGGACACTCGACGAGCCACCCTCGTCTCGCATCCCTCCGATCCCCACGCACGCCGAGGCCCAGTCGAATCCGGAGATCCTACGGGCCTTCAATGCTGCAGTCGTCGAGGAGTTTCGGTCCAACGGCGGAAGAGTCGGTGGTCCGTTCGCGGACTCCGATGTCGCGCTCCTGACGATGACGGGCGCCAAATCTGGCCAACTCCGTCAGACTCCACTGGAATACTTCACCGTTGGCGACCGGATTCTCATTGTCGGCACCAAGGGTGGAGCTCCCCGCAATCCGACGTGGGTGCACAATCTTCGTGCCAATTCCGCGGCGCACGTCGATATCGGCGTCGAGTCTTATGACGTTGAAGCACAAGAGATTACGGGCGACGAGCGTGACGCCCTGTACACGAAGATAGTGCAGCTTTGTCCGCGCATAGAGACCTATCCGAAGCCCGACCGGGTCATCCCACTCTTTGAGCTCCGAAGAATCTAGGCAGCCGCACGTGTTCGAGATGCGGCACAGTGCAACAGTGCCACCGCAGCGGAAGTCGTGATCCGTAGAGACGATGAAACGAATTGGGACCAATCGGATTGGCATATCCCCACGCACCAGCCTGTCGTCGATCGCGACGTCCGACCGCCATACCGAGATTAGGTTCGCGCGATTCGCGGGGCCGGCTCGTGTGCCTCCTGGATGGGTGCGATGTCGGACCAGCGGGTCTCGGGCAGGAATCGCCACAGCAGTGCCGTGCACACCACCGCCACCGCGACCATGTACACCGCGGGCAGGCCTGGCCCCTGGGTGGCCAGGGCAGCCGCGATGAGGGGGCCTGGTCCGGCGATCAGGGAGGCGGCGAGGTTGTATCCGATCGCGCTGCCCGTTGATCGAATCTGGGCAGGGAACAGTTCGATGAACATGACCGTGGTGGTCGAGATGTGCATGGCCAGGAAAAGTCCGAAGAGGACGATCCCGAGCAATGCCGCCGCTGGGTTTCCCGTCAGCATGAGAAGAAACGCCGGCACGGAAGCGGCGGCCAGCCCGGCACCTCCGAGCAGCGACACCGGCCGACGACCGACCCTATCTGAGAGCAGGCCCATGGTGGGGCAGAGCACGGCGTAGATCAGTGCACCCACCGCGACCACCTCCAGCGCGGTCGGCCGCGGCATCTTCGCTTCGACGATCAGGTAGGTGGGGACGTAGGCGGCGAGGTAATAGAAGCCCAGGACAGTGATCGCTGAGAGGGCGAACGAGATCGCGAGGCTCTTTCGGTTGTTCCGGCCGACCTGGCGGATCGGCGAATCGGTGACGGCTCCTTGCGCCTTCAGTTCCTGGAACACCTCGGTGTCCGCGAGTTTGGTGCGCAGGTAGAGCCCAACGAAGGTGAGGGGGAAGGCTGCGAGGAAGGGAATGCGCCATCCCCAGCTGGAAACGTCGTCGGGGCTCATGACGGTCTGAACGACGAGTGCTGTGACAGCTCCCGCCGCCACGGCCAGCGCTCCGGTGAAGGGCACAACGCTTGCGGTCAGGCCGCGCCGGTGGGGCGCCGAATTCTCGACGAGAAATGCCGTCGACCCGGTGTACTCCCCACCGGCGGAAAACCCCTGAAGGCAGCGCAAGACAACCAGCAGCAGGGGGGCAAGGATGCCAATCTGCTGGTAGGTCGGGAGAAGCGCGATGAGTGTCGTTGCGCCACCCATCATGACGACCGAGAGTACGAGGGCGAACCGACGCCCGCGTCGATCACCGATCGCGCCGATGAAGAACCCACCGACCGGGCGCATGAGAAACGCCACACCGTAGACCGCGAGCGCGGCCAGCAGCGACGCGGTGGGGTTCGAGCTCGGGAAGAAGTTCGAGCCGATCACCGTGGCGAAGAATCCGTAGATGGCGAAGTCGTACCACTCCATGAAGTTGCCGATGCCGACCGCAACGATCTGGCGCGTGCGGCCCGTGCTCGGCTTGGGCCGGGGTTCGTGGTTCATCTGGGTTTCACCGTTCTGCGAAATCTGCTGTTGGCGGCGCGATTCGGCGCCAATGTTGTGGTGGGGGTAGCTGCATACCCGATTCGGGGTGGGATCGCCTTCGCGGTCCGACAACGCGTACGAGATGGCCGTTTGGCGTCCGGACGCTTCAGCGAAATGCCGGATGGCCTGTGAGCGCTTGCCCGATGATCAGCTGGTGGACTTCCGAAGTGCCCTCGTAGGTCAGCACTGACTCTAGGTTGTTCGCGTGTCTGAGCGGGGAGTAGTCCAACGTAATTCCGTTGGCGGCGAGGATGGTTCGACATTGGCGGGCGATCGTCAATGCCTCGCGTACATTGTTCAATTTCCCAATGCTCACCTGCTCGGGGCGCAACTGACCCGCGTCCTTCAATCGTCCCAGGTGCAGGGCGAGCACCATTCCCTTTCCGAGTTCGCAAGCCATGTCTGCGAGTTTGAGCTGAGTGGCTTGATAGCCAGCGAGCGGCTTGCCGAAGATCGCACGATCACGGGCGTACGCGATCGTGGTCTCAAGGCAATCCCGTGCCGCTCCCAGTGCCCCAAAGACAATGCCGAATCGCGCCTCGTTCAGGCACGCCAGAGGGCCCGACAACCCCTTGGCACCTGGGAGCATCGCAGACTCGGGAAGTCGCACGTCGTCGAGCACGAGCTGACTGGTCGTCGAGGCGCGCAGAGAGAGCTTTTCCGGGATTTCCCTGGCCGAGAATCCCGGGACGTCCGTCGGCACCACGAACCCCCGGATGTGGCCATCGGTGTGGGCCCAGACGATGGAAACATCGGCCACGGAACCGTTGGTGATCCACATCTTCGTGCCGTGCAGAACCCAGTCGTTGCCATCGCGTCGCGCATTGGTACGCATGCCGGCGGGGTCGGAGCCGAAATCGGGTTCCGTCAGCCCGAAACAGCCGATCGCATCTCCTGCCGCCATGGGCGCGAGCCACTGCTGTTTGTGCTCCTCCGAGCCCCATCGCCACAGCGCGTACATCGCCAGTGATCCCTGCACTGAAACGAGACTGCGTACGCCAGAATCGATTGCCTCCAGTTCGAGGCATGCCAATCCATATGCGGTCGAGCTATTTCCGGCGCAGCCGTAGCCCTCGAGGTGCATTCCGAGAACGCCGAGTTTACCCAGTTCCTTGGCGAGCTCGCGTGTGGGAATGACACCGGAGTCATACCAGTCGTTGATGAATGGGTGGATGCGGACTTGGCTGAACTCGCGGACGTGGTCTCGGATTGCCCGCTCCTCGGCGCCGAGGAGGCTGTCGACGTCGAACAGCTCGAATGTCGTCTGGGCGTTCATTGCAGGGTGTCCTTCGTGGGCGCCGACACTTCGGTGTGCGGTCTGGATCTCGACATCAACGGGCCTGCCATTCGGGGAGGCGCTTCTGCAGGAATGCGTGTGTGCCCTCGGTGAAGTCTTCGGTGTTGCGGATCATCGACATGCTTTCTTCGGCAATGACTTTGGCTCGCTCAGCGTCGGTGCTGAGGCCTTCGAGGAGGACGCGACGGGTTTCCCGCACGGCAAGTGGGGCGTTGGCGCAGATCCGATTTGCGAGGGCTGTCGCGGCAGCCATGAGTTCGCCCGGCTCGACCACCGTATTCACTAGGCCGAGCTGATGGGCGCGTTCGGCGTCGATCGGGTCACCGGTGATCGCCATTTCCATCGCGACGTTCTTCGGAATCGATCTGGGCAGGTGGAAGAGTCCACCTGCCGCGGCCACCATGGAGCGTTTGACCTCGGAGAGGCCGAAGGCGGCGGTCGCTGATGCGACGACGAGGTCGCAGGCCAGCACGATTTCACACCCGCCCGCGAGTGCTGGACCATTTACCGCGGCGATCAGAGGCTTCGTCCGGGTGCGCGCTACGAGACCGGCGAAACCGCCGCGCTCGGTCTTGGCGGGGCCGCCTCCGTTGGCCAATGCCTTGATATTCGCGCCGGAGCAGAAGACGCTCCCTACCCCGGTGATGATCGTCGCCCAGATCGAGTCGTCGCTTTCGATGATGTCAAGGGACTCTTCGATCACTTCCGCGTCGACGCGATCGATGGCGTTGCGAATCTCGGGGCGATCGAGGGTCAGGATCGCAATACGGTCACGCTTCGTCAGCTGAACCATCAGTGCTCACTTTCGTTCTTTCATAGGCGTTGATCGGAGTCCTCGGCAGCGCGGGTACTCCCCCTGCAAAGTGGTTCTTCAGGGCCGAACCTGGTCGGCGAAGCGCAGTCGCAGCGCCTTCTTGTCGATCTTTCCAACCGGAGTCACGGGAAGTGCTGGCACAACGTGGATCTCGTCTGGAAGCCAGAACTTCAGCACTCGAGGGCGTAACCAATCGAGAAGCTCGTCCGGTTGGACGAGGCCGCCTTCGGTGGAGGTAACGATCGCTATCGGCCGTTCATCCCACCGCTCGGAGGGAACGCCGATGACCGCGACCAACTCCACACCAGGGTGTGTTTGCAGAGCCGTCTCGAGTTCAATGGTGGGAATCCATTCCCCGCCGGACTTGATCAGGTCTTTGAGACGGTCCCGGAGACGAACGTAGCCATTCGGATCGATACTGGCCGCATCACCGGTCCGGAACCATTGATCCGAGGTCGTCGAACCACTGCGGCCGTTGTCTCCGCGGTAGCGGGCGGTCACCCACGGTCCGCGGCACTGCAATTCGCCGATGGCGACACCATCCCAAGGGAGCTCCTCGACGGTGTCCTCCTCGACGATTCGGAATTCGATGCCTGGTATGGGGACACCCTGGGATGAGGTGACCAGCGACTGCGCGTGTTCGTCGTGATGGTCGACGTGAGGACGGGTTCGTGCCATCGAGGCGAATGCGCCGGTCTCGGTCATGCCCCAGACCTGCATGATCGGTTCCCCGGTCAGCTCGCGGCAGAGGTCCGTCAGCCGCGCGGGCACGGCGCTGCCGCCCGAACACAGCATTCGAAGGTGCGAGGTGTCACGTCCACGCAGCTCGGGCAACACTCGCGACCACACCGCGGGCACTGCGGCGGATACGGTCACCCCGCATCTCTCCACGAGGTCGGCGACGGCGGGCCCGGAGTTGTCCGGGCCGGAGAGGACGATGTCGGCTCCCGCGGCCACCGCTGCGTAGCCGAGATCCCAGGCGTTTGCGTGGAAGAAGGGAACCAATGGGAGAACGGTGTCCCCTTCGCCGATCGCCGTCGTATCCGCCTGCAGAAGTGCCATGGCGTGCAGCCACTGTGATCGGTGGGAGTAGACGACGCCCTTGGGATTTCCCGTGGTGCCGCTCGTGTAGCAGACCGATGCGGCGAGTGTCTCGTCTTCGACGTGGAGTTCGGATTCCGCCGCCGCGCTCAGGAGGTCGTCGTAGTCGGACACCAGAATGTGGTTGGGGATCTCCACATCTGGGTTCACGCGATCAGTGCCGTCGTCGATCACGACGAGTCGACGAACGGTCTTGAACGAGCCGAGCTGTGGCGCCAGCCGAGACAACAGTGACCGGTCGACGAAGATCACGTCGTCTTCTGCGTCGTTGACGATGTAGCTCAGCTGGTCCGCCGGGAGCCGAACGTTTAGTGGGTGGAAGACGCGGCCCGAGCCCGGTACCGCGAAGCTGATCTCTAGGTGACTCGTGCTGTTGCAGGCGAAGGTCGCCACTCGGGCACCGGGTTGCAGTTGCATGCCGTCCAGTGCGCCCACTAGCCGCCTGGTCCGTGCGGCCCATTCGGCATAGGTGGTGACTGTCAACCCCTTTGGCCCCGACGAGTAGATCCGCTTCTGCCCGAAAGGGCGATGCGCCCGCCGGAACAGGAGGTCCACGGTCAGCGGGACCTCCTGCATCGTGTGCTCCATGCGAGGCATCGTCACTCCGGTCTGTTGTCCGCTATCTGCACTGGCGCTCATGACGGCCGCGTCGGTCACTACGCGGCTTCGATCAGGACGGCATCCGTCTGCCCGAAGCCGCCACAGATGGCGGCCACCGCCCACTTTCCGCCACTGCGCTTGAGCTGACGACCCGCGGTGAGAACGAGGCGAGCGCCGCTCGCTCCGGTGGGGTGGCCGATGGCGACGGCGCCACCGTTGATGTTGGTGCGAGCCGCCAACCGTCGCTCCAGCGCCTTGTCGCCGTCCGCCAGCGTCTTGACGCTGACTACGGCGGTGGCTGCGTATGCCTCGTTGATTTCGACAACGTCGACGTCGCGGGGGGTGAGGCCAGCCTCGTTCAGAATCCGGCCGATGGCGAGGCCGGGCAGGTACACCGACGAGGTGGGCCCGCCCGCGATCTGGAGATATGAGTGGACCCTTGCAAGCGGAGTCGCGCCGGTGTCGGCCAGGGCCGCGTGCCCGGACAAGATCAGGGCGACCGCGCCATCGTTGAGTCCGGGTGCGTTGCCCGCTGTTACTGTCGGCCCGCCGTAGACCGGCTTGAGCCGGGCGAGTTTCTCACGGGTGGTGTCCGAGCGAGGCTGCTCATCGATGCCCAATTCGCCGTCGGGAGTGGCGATGTTCGTGATTTCGTCGTCGAAGAAGCCGTCGGACAACGCTTGGAAGTACCGTTCATGGCTTTGCAATGCCCATGCGTCTTGCGCTTCGCGGGTCACCCCGCGACTGAGCGCCTCCTCACCGGCCGACCGCGCGATGGATTGGCCCGCGGCGAGGGGGTTGCGCAGCATGAGCAGATCCTCGACGGTGAGGTCGCCTCGCTTGGATCCCCAGCGGGTCTCGTGCAGCAGTCGCGGTGTCTGGCTCATCGATTCCAGTCCAATCGCCAGGGTCGCGGCAGCCCCACCACGGATGGCTCGCCAACCCAACCCCACGCTCGTCACGCCGGAACAGCACGCGCGGTCATGGGTCAGGGTGGGCAGGGTTTCGGGCAGTCCAGCGGCCGAGGCAATTTGGCGTGCGGGAACCATCAGGCCGCCTTCGATCATGGCCATCCCCACGTTCATCTCCGACATGGTTTCGATGGGCCAATCCGCGCGTTTGAGGACCGCCTGCAACGTTTGCGCGGCGAGGTCCACCGCGGAGACGTCGCGCAGTCCCCCTCCGAATTTGCCGAACGGCGATCGGATTCCATCGACGATCCAGACGCCCTGGGTGGCAGACATCACGCACTCTCCTAAAATGAAACTGATGTCACCTTTTCTACCGGCTTGGATGTCTCATCGTCAATAGGCGCACCCGGTCAATCTCGACAGCGTCAGGTGCTTGCCTAAAGACGGCGCAGCCTCCCGAGGGTGGGCGGGAGGCCTTGGCGCGGCCTGGACATCGCGAATTGAGCCCGTTCACCGTCGACGCTGACTCGCAGGTCGCGCAGGAGTCGATATAGTGAACCTGAAATCAGTTTCTGAAGGTGCTCGTGGGGAGAGGACTAGTGACTCCGCATCTGACTTCTACGTCCAAGCCCAGCTTGCGATCGGCGCCGACCAAGAAGGGACAGCTGACCCGGGCGCGGATCCTGGACGCGGGGCGCGACGTGCTTGCCGACCGCGGATACTTCGGCGCCACCGTCGGGGAGATCGCCGAACGCAGCGGTCTTGCCCTTGGCAGCACATACCGCTACTTCAACAACAAAGATGAACTCTTCCTCGAGCTGCTGGAAGAACTAGTCGAGGCGCTTTACACGTCGGTGAGCGGGTCCTGGATCAAAGGCAAGGAGCTCGAATCGCTCCGCGAATCATCGCGCCGCTACCTAAAGACATACCGCGCGAACCGGCATTTGATCGCGGGCCTGCTCGAGATGTCAGCAGCCGTACCGGAATGTGCCGACCTGTGGTGGAACCTCAGGGAGAAGACATTTGGGCGAAAATCCGTCTATCTACAGCGAGTCGACTCCGACGGCTCGTTGAATCCCGAATACGCCGCGGCAGCCCTGGGCACGATGGTGGAGCAACTTGCCTACCACTGGTACATCGAGTCCGAGAAGCGCGGAGCCACGGTGCCCAGCCTGGACGAAGCCGCTCAGACGGTCAGCCTGATCTGGTATCGGGCGATCTACGCCCATCGGGCGGACCGATAACCAAACGCTCAAGCGGACGTGTGATTCCCTCCGCGCAGCCAACGTCCAGCACCGCACCAGATTCGCTGCGCAGCAGCGCATTTCGCTCAGCCGTCTCAGCGCCGTCAACTCCGTTCGCAACGGCGAGATGTCGTGGTTGCACCTCGACCCGCCAGTCGACCTTGTCCCAACGCCGACGATTCCCGCCGCGGTGGCAACTCAGCCGTGCCTGCCAACCGGCTCCGAGTTCGCGTCGAGCGCATCGAGAACCGCGTCGCCGTTCGCCCTCGCCCACTCGGTCAATACGTGGATCGGATCGATCAGCGTCTCTCCGAGCGGCGTGAGCTCGTACTCGACACGGGGCGGTACCTCGGCATAGGCGTGGCGACGGACGAGTCCGTGCGACTCCAGCCGTCGAAGCGTCTGTGTAAGCACCTTGCGGGAGATGCCGCCGATCAGCTCGATCAGCTCGCCGTGGCGCACCGGCCCCTCGCTGAGACCGGAGAGCACTACGGCGGTCCACTTGTCGGCGATCAGCTCGACCGTCAGACGACCCGGGCAGTCGGCGAGAAAGGCGTCACGGGGACCGGAGTCACTCATGCCGCCAAGGTACCTGCCGGTTCCCATCGGAAACATAGCCTGGGTCCTCTCCCCCAACGTTAGGAGAGTCATGCGAGTCATCACCCAGCAGACGCTCGGCGGACCCGAGGTCCTCACCATCGTGAACGCGCCTGCGCCCCAGCCCTTGCCGACCGAGGTACTCATCCGCGTCAAGGCGATCGGGCTGAACCCGTTGGAGGCGCGGCTGCGCGCAGGCGAGTTCCCACTGCTCGACAAGCCGCCGTTCATCCTCGGCTGGGATGTTAGCGGCGTGGTCGAAGAGGCAAGCACTTGGCGGTTCAGGCCGGGCGACGAGGTATTCGGAATGCCGTTATTCCCCCGGGCGGCCAACGCGTATGCCGAATTCGTGTCTGCTCCCGCTTTGCACCTGGCGCGCAAGCCGGCCTCGCTCTCGCACGTCGAGGCTTCGGCACTGCCGGTCGTCGGGCTGACGGCCTGGCAGGGCCTCGTCGACCTCGGCGGCGTGACCGCGGGCGACCGGGTCCTGATCCACGGCGGTGGCGGCGGGGTCGGTCACGTCGCGATCCAGATCGCGAAAGCCCTTGGTGCACATGTGATCGCCACCGCCAGCGCAAGCAAGCGGGTGTTCGTCGACGGGCTCGGCGCCGACGAGGTGATCGACTACGCGGCGGTCGACTTCGCCGAGACGGTCCGCGACATCGACGTCGTGCTCGACACGCTCGGCGGCGACACCGTCGAGCGGTCTCTCGGGGTGCTACGCCCAGGGGGCCACCTAGTCACGGCGGTCGCCGAGCAGGATTCGGAGCTCGCCGCCAAGTTCGAGGCGGCCGGTATGCGCTTCAGTGGCATCGCGGTCGACCCGGATCCGGTCGCCCTGCGACGGCTCGTCGAACTCGTCGAACAGGGCACGCTGCGGGTCCACGTGCAGGAGACGTTCCCGTTCGAGCGCGTCGCCGACGCACACCGGCTGCTCGACGGCGGTCACCTCCAGGGCAAGCTCGTCCTCACCGTCTAACTCCGGCATCTCCAAGGACACTCCCGGCCAAGGAGGAATTTGGGATCGGTAGACGCCGGAGCCCGGTCTACTTCTGAGCACCACACGGCAAGAGAAGGAGACCTAGTCATGACCCTGGCATCTCGGACGGCATCTCGGACGGCATCTCGGACGAAGCGCGCGGCCGCTGCCGCGCTGCTGGCAGGAGCAGGCGCACTCGCCAGCGTGGTGCTCACGCCAGCGACCGCGCACGCCGATCCGGGCAGGGCCACCGGGCCGTTCACCTGGTGCCCCGGCCAATATCAGGGATTCGCCGGTGCGGGGTCGGGCCGCCCCAACTGGGATTGGAACGTCTGCCACACCTACTGGTGGGTGTACGGCGAGCCGGGTGGCAACGTCGCCGACAGCGTTTGGGAAGGCGCTCTACCACCGGCGGAGATTCCGTTGGAGAACCTGACCAGGCCGCCATTCAACTGCGGCTTGTTCTTCTGCCAAGACCCCGGCGGTCGATACACCGTCGACCCACGACTCGCGGCCCCTTGAGCCGCGATCCCCCGCATCAGCGGAGGCTCAACTACTCGCGACGCTGGCGACCGTCATCCGATCGAGTTCCGCCCGGGCCAGCTGCCTGCGGAATTCATCTGCGTAGCGCGCATCGCCCGCGTCGTGCATGACATTGGTGATCCAGACCGCTTGGATCTGCGCATCCCAAACGTGGTGCAGGCAGGTGTCGGAGTAGCTGTCGAGCTGACTCGAATCACGCTGTTGGACATGGTGTATGACAGCTCGCGCGAGCACCTCGGCGTCGTAGAGCGCAAGGCTCATCCCCTTCGCACTCATGGGCGACACCAGATGAGCCGCGTCCCCGAGGAGAAAAAGCGAGCCGTAGCGCATCGGGCTGTGGACCACACTGCGCAGCGGCACGACTTGCTTGTCGGTTATCGGCCCCGTCGTCGCCATCGGCTCGCCGAAGCGCGCGCCCATTTCGCTCCAGATCCGTTCGTCGGGCCACTGATCCGGGGTGTCGGTCAGCGGGCACTGCAGATAGAAGCGACTCGTCGTGGGCCCGCGGGTGATCTGGGCGGCGAAACCCCGTGAATGCACGGCCATCACCGCTGGCGGATCGGCTGGCACCTCGGCCAGGAACGAGAGCCAGGCGTACCCGTGCTCGCGGGAGTAGCAGGTCATCGCGCCTGCGGGGATGGACGACCGGCTGATCCCGCGGTAACCGTCGCAACCGGCGACGAAGTCGGCGTGGATCACCGTGGTGGCGCCTGCGCCATCCCGGTAGCGGACCGCAGGCCGCTCCGAGTCGATGCCCTCCAGGGCGACGTCCACGCCGAAACGCAGGTCTCCGCCACCGCCCAGGAACACCTCGATGAGGTTCCGCACCAACACCTGTTGCGGGCAGAAGACTCCGGGCTCGTCGTCCATGAAGTCCGTGGCGTTCCACATCCGCGTCTGCCCGTCGACACGCAGCGGCATGCCTTCGGAGCCGACGTCGTCGTGTGCGATTCCGGCTTCGAGGACCTGCCCCATGCCCCATTCGCGGAACATGCGGACGCCGCGACCGTCAAGTGAGCCGGCCCGCTGGCGCTGCTCGACGTGATCACGGGTGTTCTTCTCCAACACGACGCAGTCAATGCCATTGCGCAGAAGGAAGTTACCGAGGGTCAGCCCGGCGACTCCGGCGCCGATGACGACCACGGCGGTGTCTTGATCTTGGTCTGTGTAGTTCACGTGTGTTCGACACTCCAGCTCGACAAGCGGGCGCCCCGGGTGGGCACAGCCGCTAGTAATCAACCCTGGACTCGCGATCGGTTGCTGCCCACCGATAACTGGCCAGCACATACCGGAAAGTCGCCAACTTCGATCCGCGATCGGCGATCACTTGCCCGTGACGTCCAACGCGGCCTGGTAACGCCCCGGAGTCTGACCCACGACCGCGGTGAACGCGTCGATGAAACTCGTGGAGTTCGACCAGCCGCACTCGATCGCGGTGTCGGTCACCGACCGGCCGTTGGTGAGGTGAACCAGGGCGTGGTGGATGCGCAGAATGGTCCGCCAGCGGATGAAACTCATGCCGAGCTCCTCTCCGAAGAGGCGGCTCAGGGTGCGCGCGCTGGCCCCGGTGCTGCGGCCGAGTTCGGTCAGCGTCGTGGTCTGCCCGGGATCGGCGCGCAACAGATCGGTGACGGCGCGCAGCCGGTCGTCGCGGGGCTCGGGCAGATGCAACGACTGATCCGGCGCCTCGATGAGCTCGTCGATCACGACGGCGCGCAGATGCTCGATGGTTTCGGCGCGCCGTCCGTTGCGATCGGTGAGCGCCAGAAGTACCTCCCGCAGAAGAGGACTGACGGTGAAGACGCTCGGGTGTGCGATCAATGCCGCGCACGACTCGGCCGGGATCACGATGAGGCGCACATCGGTGAGCCCGTAGAACCGGTGAGAATGCTCGAATCCCGGCGGGGTCCACGTCACCCGGCTGGCAGGCGCGACCCACGTGCCGCGCTCCGTGGTGGTCGCCAGAACACCCGAGGCGGCATACACCAGCTGCCCGTGAATGTGGGAGTGGACATCCATGTGGAAGCCATGGTCAAGCCAGCCGGCGCCATGGACCGCCTCCATCGGTGATGCCGGCGCCGCTTGGTCACTGTTGCCCATTACAGACGACCTTATCGCCGGCACGTCACCAAAAGCGTCCCTCTGCACGCCGCACCGACCTCGATGGCGGCTAGCACTACCCGCGAAGGTCACGGCAGCGCCGTAGTCCGGGGTCCCGTCGACGGGGCATGCTCGGGTGCGTCGGATCACCTCATCAGCACAGAAACAGGAGAAATGAATGGGTAGCACAGTCCGCGAGGATCTGGTTCTCTCGCACGCCGTGGTCACCGCCGACGTGGATGCGTCTTTCGATCACGTCGACATCGCTCAATGGCTGAAAACCCTTCCTACGCATGAGTATCAGCGCTGCGCGCCCGGTGACCACAAGGCCGCAGGCTACACGGTCGATGACGACGGGACGCCGATGTCGATCAACGTGGAGATGATCGGGACGGGCCTGGTGATCCAGCAATACCGCTTCGATGTGGCTCAGCCGCACTACTGCAGGATGGTGTCACTGTCGGACGTCCTGACGCCATCGGGATGGACGACGACGCAAGTGATTTGGGAACTCCGCATGGAGCAGCTCGACGGGCACCGGTGCCGCTACACCAATACGGTCACGTCGCACCCCACCGAGGACTTCTTGAAGTTCATCGGCGAGCACGGACAGACGTTCGACGAGGCGGCCAAGGCCCGGCAAGAGTCCTCGGGACGGCACTGCCAGATCGAAACACCGTTGTACGCGCAGAGCATCGCCCGCTGGGCGGCTACCCCCACTCCACCCCGTTAACCAGCGCGCTACCTGCTGGTCGCTTCGTTCCTCGACGCCGTTAATCGTCGCGTAGCCGAGGGGCAGCAAGCTGGCCGGCATGGCTCCCCTCGATCACCGGCCCACGGTCCCCCGCCGCACCCTTCTGCGCGGCTCACTGGCAGGCGTGCTACTCATTCCCGCGGCGGCGGCGCTGGGGGCCTGCGGCAGTTCTGGCAACGGCAGTCAGCCGACGAGCACGGGCCTGATCGCCAACCGTCCCCGCCTGACCCACGGAGTCGCCAGCGGCGACCCTCGGCCCGACGGCGCTCTGGTGTGGGCCCGCTCTGATTCCCCTGCCCGCATGATCGTCGAAACCGCTTCCAGCGAGTCGTTTTCGAGTCCGACCCGCTTCGATGGACCGCAGTTGACCCCGGCGTCCGATGGCACCGGTCGGTTGCGCATCACCGGCCTCGAGCCGGGACAGACGGTGCACTACCGCGTGACCCTCGAGGGGGAGGACGGTGCCACGTCGGAACCCGTGGCCGGTGTCTTCAAAACCGTTCCCGCACAACCGCTGGACGTCAAGTTCGTCTGGTCTGGCGACGTCGTCGGCCAGGGCTGGGGAATCAACCGGCAGGGCGGGATGGCGGTCTTCGGCGCCATGGCCGACCGCCACCCGGACTTCTTCGTGCACTCCGGCGATGCGATCTACGCCGACGGCCCGGTGCCAGAGACCCAGCAGCAGAACAACGGCGACACGTACTCGAACGTCACCTCACGAGGCAAGGATCACGTGGCCCAGACGCTCGAGGACTTCCGCAGCAACTACGCCTACAACCTCACCGACGAGCACTACCGCCGGTTCAATGCCACCGTCCCGCAGGTGATCCAGTGGGACGACCACGAAGTGACGAACAATTGGTTTCCCGGTGAGTCACTCGCCGGCCAGAACCGCAAGGGCTACACCCAGGACGACGTCGACGAGCTTGCCGGCTACGGGTATCAGGCGTGGCGCGAGTGGCAGCCCGTCGACCCGTCCGAGGCGGCGGACGGGCGGCTATACCGCAAGGTCTCCTACGGCCCACTGCTCGACGTCTTCGTACTGGACATGCGGACCTTCAAGAACCCGAACCCGCAGGCGTGGGCACAGTCCGACGACGGTGGGATCCTCGGGCACGAGCAGACCCAGTGGCTCATCGACGGCCTCAAGCAGTCGAAGGCCGTGTGGAAGGTGGTCGCCAACGACTTGCCGATCAGCATCGTCGTACCGGACAAGGCGTCGAATCCGCCCGACGGTCCTGCCTCCATGGAGGCAGTCGCACAGGGCGACGACGGGCGGCCGCTGGGGCGCGAGATCGCCTTCTCCCGCATCCTGTCCGAAGTCAAGGACGTTCGAGACGTCGTCTTCATCACGGCTGACGTGCATTACACGGCGGCGATCTCCTACCACCCTGAGCAGGCGCAATTCAGCAACTTTGCGCCGTTCTGGGAGTTCGTGTCAGGGCCGCTCAACGCCGGCGCATTCCCGCAGAGCCCGCTCGACGGCACGTTCGGCGCGCGGTACGAGTTCGTCCACGCCCCCGACAAGGAGAACACCTCCCCAGCCGAGGGGTTCCAGCACTTCGGCGAGGTCACCATCGACTCCGATTCGAGGGTGCTGACGGTCAATCTGTGCGATGCGTCGGGAACGTCGTTGTACACCAAGGAGTTGGCGCCTCAGCAACACCCGTGAGGCGACACGCGCGACGTCCGACACGAGCGCACCACGCCGTTGATCGAGCCGGACCTGCGACATGGCGCCTCGATCTGGCGGCCCCCGACATCATCGAGTGACCGTCGGGGCGGTTGGACCAGCGCTGTAGCGTGGCGGCCGTGAACTCATCTCGTGTTTCTGCTTCCGCCGTGTTCGCGGCCTGTGCCGCTCCCCTCGTCATGATGCTCGCCGGGTGCGGCTCCGATGCCGAGGCCGCACCGAACTCGTCCGTCGTCGCCGAGCCTGCCGAGTCCCCCGTGGCCGGTGCCGCGTCCTGCCCGACGACGCCGCCTGCGACGGCCGGCGCGCCCGAGTGGACGCTGCCAGGAACCAGCGGGAGCGTCGCGGTGACCGGGTCGACGGACACCGCTGCGCCCCTGGTCAAGGTCGAGGGACCGTTCAGCGTCGCCGAGACGCAGGTCCACACGTTGCAGGCCGGGACTGGGCCGGTCGTCGCGCCGACGGCGACGGTGTCCGTCTGCTACGAGGGCGTCAACGGTCGTGACGGGTCGATCTTCGACAGCAGCTACCAGCGGGGCGAGCCCGCGGAGTTCCCCCTGGACCGGGTGGTGCCTGGGTTCCAGAAGGCGATCGCCGGACAGACCGTGGGATCGACCGTCGCCGTCGCGATGAGCTCCGCCGACGGTTACCCCGACGGCCAGCCCAGCGCAGGCATCCTGCCCGGTGACACCCTGGTCTTCGCGATCAAGGTTCTAGGCGTGACGGGCTAACAGGTCACTTTGCCCAGCGAAGTGGGGCCGGCCGGGTCGCCGACGGTGCTGTAGAGCACCGCGGGTAGTCCGCGGTAGCGCATGTTCACCGTGTCGTCGGGCACCCGGTCGGGAAAGGCGATCACGAGGTTGTCGTAGAAGGACGTGTTGGCCGGACACTTGGAGTCGACGGTCGCAGGTTGCGGCTCGTCGGCATGGATGACGGCCTGGAACGAAACTTGGTATCCGGCTGCGCAATTCGGTTCGCAGACGCGGTAGCTGTAGGTGCCCGTGCCCTCGGCGCCTGCCGGCCCCCACGACGTCCACGCCAGATGCGTCAACTCCTTGGATCCGTCCGCACACGTCTGGATGATCACCTGATCGGGCCTCTCGACGGGTGGCGCGCCGGCCCCGTAGCAGGCGGGCAGCGCATACATCGCGGGTTCTGCCGTCGCGGTGCCTGCGGCCAGACCGGCCCCAGCACAGACGCTTGCGAACGTGGCGATCACGACGTGCGAGACGGTGCGGGTCATACCGGAAGGATAAGCGGATGACGCGTTGTCATCCTGCGATTACCCCGCGGCGCCGGACAGCGCCGCAGACCGCCGGAACTCGCTCGGGTTGGCGCCCCGAACCCGCTTGAACGCGGCGCTGAACCCGAACGGGTCGTGGTAGCCCACGGTGCGGGCGACGTCCGCGATGGTGGCGGACTTCTGTTCGATCAGAAGGTCCGCCGCGAGCGTCATGCGCCAGCGCGTGAGGTAGGTCAGCGGGGGTTCGCCGACGAGTTCGGCGAACCGCTTGGCGAGCGTCGACCTGGACACCCCGGCACGGTCGGCCAGCGAGGAGACCGTCCACCCCGCCGCCGGATCGGCGTGCAGGAGGCGCAGTGCATCGCCGACCACCGGATCGCGCTGGGCGACCCACCAGGCGGGCGGCTGACCGCCGGGCCGGTCGAACCACTCGCGCAGCGTACACACCAGCATCCAGTCCAGGAGCCGGTCGAGCACCACCTGTTGGCCAGGGACGTCGACCGCGACCTCGGCGGCGAGGTGGTCCAGCACAGCGTCGCCCGTTCCCCCCGCGTCCACCCGCAGCACGACGGGCAGTGCGTCCATCAGTCGGCGGCAGATCTCGCCGCGCACCGGGTACGCGCCGACGATCAGGGTCGTGCCGCCGTCACCGGCGTCATTCCAGCCCAGTCGATGCCGGGTGCCGCCCAGCTCGGGCGTCGCGCAGAACTCACCGCACGCGACCGGCTCCGCAGCCGTGCCGAGCTCGTCGACGAAGGTGAACGTCTCTGGGCCGCGCACGACGATCGTCTCGTACGCGCCGAGCCGCTCGGGTTCACCGTGCTGGGGCACGATCCAGCCCGACCCGCCGAGCACCGTACACAGGGTGAGCGGCGCTCCGTCGACGAAGTGCAGTGACCAGGGCGGCGCTAGGGTGGAGCTGCCGAACAGCGAGCCGTGCGCTCGGACTCCACGAAACAAGTCGCCGAAGGGATCCATCGCATCGAGGTTAGACGAATGGACAGGTGTTTCGGCTCCTGACCCATGGAATCGTCCGGAAGCTCGTCGTTCAATGGGAGTCATGACTACCAACGACACCGTCCTCGTCCTTGGCGCCACCGGCAAGACCGGCCGACGGGTCGTCGCCCGGCTACGGCTCCGTGGCACCCCCGTGCGGGCCGCATCACGATCTAGCGAGACCGCCTTCGACTGGTCGCACCCCGAAGGTTGGGACGCGGCCTTGCATGGCGTGGGCGCGGCCTATGTGGTGGCGCCGGGCGTGCCCGGCCCCGTGCACGAGTTCGTGGCCAGGGCCGAGTCGGCAGGAGTGCGGCGGCTGGTCCTGCTCTCCGGCCGCGGGGCGGACGCCTGGGGCGACTCCAGCTTCGGGCTTGAGATGCGAGACGCCGAGGCCGCCGTGCGCGGCTCCGCTCTGGAGTGGACCATTCTTCGACCAAACAACTTCGCCCAGAACTTCGACGAAGAGCTCTGGCATGCACCACTTCTCGCCGGCGAGCTCGCCCTCCCGGCGAGCACGGTCCCCGAGCCCTTCATCGACATCGACGACGTCGCCGACGCGGCCGCCAAGGTCCTCACCGAACCCGGCACCCACACCGGGCACGTCTACGAGCTGACCGGACCGCGGGCGATCACCTTCGGCGAGGCCGTCGAGCTGATCTCCCGCGCATCCGGGCGACCCATCACCTACAAGCAGATCTCACCCGCCGAATACGCCGCGTCGCTGACCGAGGTGGGCCTGAGCGAGGACGACGCGCACCACATCGCGGAGATGTTCGTGCTGATGGAGCGCGGGCTGATCGCGTCGCCGAACGACGGCGTCGCCACCGTCCTGGGCCGGGCGCCTCGGACCTTCGAGGACTACGTCCTTCGGGGCGCGGCAGCCGGGGTGTGGCAGCGATGACCGGCTCCTCGCTCACCACGGCCGACCTCGATCTCCTGCACCGCCCGCTGTACGGATTCCTGTCGGTGGCCGCCGGACCGCTCCCGCCGCAGCCGCGGCCGGTGTGGTTCGAGGTGACCGCGGAGGGGACGATCCAATTGTTCACGGGCCCAGACACTTCGAAGGTCCGACGGGTGCGCCGCGACCCCCGCGCGTCGATCGTCGTCGCGGCCCCGGTGGGCGAACGCGAGCACTGGGTGTCGGTCGCCGGACGCGCCGAGGTGCACGTCGATGGAGCGCGCGACCTGGCCGCACGCCTGGCTGCGCGGTACTGGGACCTCGACGACCCGACCCGGGCGGCCGATCTCGAGGGCATCCTTGCCGAAGACTGGGTCCGCTTCGTCATCCACCCGGAGAAGGTGAGCCGCTACACGATGGAATGAACGTCGCACCAACCGATTACCGGCCGCGGATGGCTTCCAGGAGCTCGCCGCGAACGACCTCGTAGGGACGGTGGAAGTCGTCAGGGGTCGCGGGCGGATCGGGGTGTACGACGAACGCCGCGACGTCCATGGCCATGAACTCCCCGAGGATGGCGAAGAACGGGCCGGTGACGAAGTCGGCGCGGGGGTCCATTCCCGTCGGCGTCGCGCGGGCCGAAACGACGGTCACCGGCTTGCCCCTCAGCGGGGCGATCCCCTCGTCGGCAGGCGAGGTGGCGCCGAGGACGTGGACGTAGTCGAGCCACGCCTTCAACGTGGACGGCATCGAGTAGTTGTACATCGGTGCGCCGATGACGACCGAAGCGGCTCCGGACAGCTCGGCGATCAACTCGTCCTGGAGACGCGTCGCCTCCTCGGTTGGGGCGACGGCGTCCTGTGGTCGCAGCGGCGCGGTGAAGTGCAGGGCGTTGGTCGCCAGGTGTGGCAGCGGGTTGGTGTGCAGGTCTCGCCGACGGATCTCACGGTCCGGGCCCGCAGCCACCCAGTGTTGCGCGAACTCGGCGGTCAGCCGACGCGATGCCGACGAAGCAAGATTGGCAGAGGCGTCGAGCTGGAGGAGGTAGGCCACGAGTAGGTGAGTCTAGTCGGCCCGGCTGAACGACGGTGAGTGGCCAGTTACCTCACGCGAATTGCCGAATTGCGTGCGATAACTGGCCATTCGGCGCGTCTCAGGCCGGTTCGGTTGGGGCGAAGACCTCGATGACGCCGCTCGCTTCGCGAACGTGGAACTTCGGCAGAGGCGCGGGCGCGATCGGTAGCTGATGGGTCATCGTCGTGCCCTGCAGCGAGAACGACGTCAAGTGGCACGGACAGCGCAACCGCTGTTCGGGTGCATCCAGCCACAACTTGCACCCCTGATGCGTGCAGACCCCCGAGACGGCTTCGACGCGGCCCTCGGCGCGATGGACGAATCCACTCACCGAACCGAGATCGAACGCCATCGCCGAACCGTCGGGCAGATCGGCGCTGGCGCCAACCGAGCGCCACGTGCCCGCGTTCGGTTCGAGTTCGCCCTGCGCTTGGGGCTCCTGCGTCTCCCCCTTCGTCGAAGCCAGCAGCTTGCTGCCCACCACCAGACCGGCGGCGGCCGACGCAGCAGCCACCGACCCGCCGATCACCACCGCGCGGCGCCGGGGTGCCCATCGCGGATCGTCGAGCACCGTCGGCCCCTCGTCCATCGCACCGGCGAGCCGACGATGAAGGTCCGTCACGAACTGCTCGCTTGGCGAATCGCTGCCGGGGCGCGCGGCCCGCAACTCGATGGCGGTTCTCATCTCCCGCACGTCGTCGGAATCGGGGTGCGCCCGCTCGGTCGCGCGCCCGCGCAGCAGCCCGTCGACGAAGCGGCGTACCGTTCGTTCGCTCACGGCGCCTCCTCGGCGATCGACTGTGCGGCCAACCGTAACGCGCGGTGCTGCAACACCTTTGCGTTGGCGACGCTGACTCCCATCTGACCTGCCGCCTCCCGCACCGAGTGGGCCTGCAGAAAGCGAAGCTCCAGTATCCGCCGATAGTTGTCCGGCAGCCGCGACAACAGTCTGCGCACCTTCTCCGGTGCATCGCTGCGGACGTCGTCGGGCTGGTCCGCTTCGGGCGGGTCGACGTCGATCGAGGTCACTTCGTGGCCCATCCGCTCTCCCCAGTACGACGCGAGCACGGTGCGTGCCGTCATCCGCAGGTACTTGCGCACTTCGGGCACCGTCGCCGAGACCCGCAGTGGACGCAGGGCCGTCATGAACACCTCGGCGGTCAGATCCTCCGCGTCGGGTTGGTTGCCGACCCGCCCGTACATCAACCGGTACACCCAGGTGACGTTGTCCCGGTACACGGCTTCCCAATTCGGGTACGCGGCATCGGTCACCGGATGCAGCCCTCCCATCGGGCGCGGCGATCGCGCCTTCCCGGGCTGAGCACGGCGCACCCCATCTTCGCTCTGGATCACCGCGGGTCGCTCCGAAATCGACCTTGGGAGTTGCTGTGCGCCGGGCGGCTACGCAGCGGCGCTAGTGACATGACGCGACGCGTCGGTTCGGTTCATCCGCGCGTCGAAGGACAGGCCGCCGGAGCCGACGATCAGCAGAAATACGCTGCCGCACAGCATCGCGACCTCGAGTCTGCCCTCGTGGAAGAAGTCCCAGAAGCCGCCCTCCTTTGGATAGAGCGGGGCCTGCCCCCACAGCAGCGGGACCTTCGTGATCGCCAGCGCTCCGAGCATGTCGACGATCATCGGGACCGCCGCCAGCCGGGTCAGCAGGCCGACGAGAATCAACATGCCGCAAATGATCTCCGCGACACCGTCGAGGTTCGCGAACAACGTCGCCGCCGGGATCCCGGACTTCTCGAACCGCCCAGGCCCGAGAGCCTCGGGACGCAGGAACTTCAGCACTCCCTCGCCGAGGAAGATCAGCCCGACGTACAGCCGGATGAGAACGACGGCGTTGGACGCGCGCGTGGACGTGAATTGATGCAGTGACATGCCAATGGATAGGGCCGGGGGTTACACGGGGAGCGGTGGTAGCGCATTCGCGCTCGATCATTGCCCATAGCGCGCGAATGCCGCGATCGTACTTGGCGTCGGCGGACGGGCGTGCTGTCATGGCGATGCCAACTCTGCGCTGCTGTGCAACAGCGGGTTTCGTCATTCATCTCGGCCACAGGGAGACATGCATGGGCACCAAGTACGTTCTGTTCGTGGTCACCAACGCGGCCGTCATCGGCCCGCACAACCGCGCCACTGGCTTCTTCTTCCCGGAGATCGCCCATCCCTTCGAAGCGCTCGACGAGGCCGGTATCGCCGTCGAGTTCGCCTCCCCGCTTGGCGGCAAGCCTCCCGAGGATGGATTCGACGGCGACGACCCCGGGCAGGCCGCGTTCCTCGGGAGCAAGGCCTACCGCCGGTTGTCGCGCAGCCGCAAGCTGTCCGAAGTCGACGTGCTCGACTACGACGCAGTGTTCTTTCCCGGCGGGCTTGGCCCGATGGTCGACATCACCGGCAACCCCGAGGTGCAGGCCACCGTCATCAAGGCATGGAACGCGGGCATGATCGTGAGCGCCGTCTGCCACGGTCCGTCGGCGTTCCTCGGGGTAACCCTCGACGACGGTGCCCCTCTGGTTCGTGGTCGCAAGCTCACCTCGTTCTCGAAGGCCGAGGAGGACGGTTACGCGAAGGACGACGTGCCCTTCGACCTCGAGGGGGCGTTGCGCGCCGAGGGGGCACTCTACGAGGAGACCGAACCCTGGCATCCGAAGCTGGTCGTCGACGGACGCCTGATCACCGGGCAGAATCCGCAGTCTGGCGCCGTGGTCGGCGAGGCGTTGGTCGAAGCCCTCGCCAAGCAGGCGTGATGGGCACGCCCGACCCCATCGTGGTGGTCGCCCACTGGCAGACCACCGAGGACTCCCTCGGCGAGGTGCTCGAACACGTCGCCGCGCTGGCGCCCCGATCGCTGGCCGAGCCCGGGTGCCTCGGATACGAGGCCTTCCAGCGGATCGGCGAGCCGACCGGCTTGTTGCTGGTCGAACGTTATCGGGACGCCGAATCACTTGATGCACACCGCAACTCGTCTCACTACCAAGAGATCGTCGTCGGAATGATCATCCCGCTGCTCACCGACCGTCGGGTGGAGTTCCTGCACCCGCAGGACTCGCCGTGACTATCTGTCGTCGGGCCTGATCATCGTGAACATCGCGTCGGCGGACACCGCGGCGTAGGCGCCGAGCCCCCCGGCGCGCAGGATCGGCGATGGCGCTGGCGTGTCGTACACGCCGTCGACCAGCAGTTCGCGGTCGATGTGAACGGCGACGACCTGCCCGAGCACCAACCATGCCGAGATGTCGTTGCCACCGACGTCCGTCAGCTGAATGAGCTGCGTGAGTTCGCATTCGAAGTTGACCGGGCTTTCGAGGACTCTTGGCGCCTTGACGAGCGATGACGCCACCGGGGTGAGCCCGCCGCGAGTGAACTCGTCATCGGCGGCAGGCACCGAGGCCGATGTCTCGTTCATCGCCACGGCCAACTCGCGCGTCGCGAGATTCCACACGAAGTTTCGCGTCGCCTCGATGTTGGCGACGGTGTCCTTCCACCCCACCGACGAGAAGCCGATGACCGGCGGCCGGTAGTTGAAGCCGTTGAAGAAGCTGTACGGCGCCAGATTCCGGGTGCCCTCGGCACTCAGCGTGGAGATCCACCCGATGGGACGCGGTCCGATGATGGCGTTGAACGGATCGTGCGGAAGCCCGGTGCCGTCCGCCGTCCTGTAGAAATGCGCGTCGTCACGTGCCACGAATGCTCCTCGGTCGTCAAGAACCCCCGCGAGCATTCTCCCGTGGCGCGGCCGGTGCTGCCGCACGCCCCTACGGATTCATGGTGTGACGTCGCTTTCGTCCGGCGCGAGGGCTTGGGTGCCGAGGACGACCGCGAGCGCCAGCCGCTCGGCGTCCTGCGTGCCTGGCTCCGCGGTGTAGATGGTGATCCGGAGGTCGTCGGTGGCCACGATCAACGTGTCGCAGTCGAGCGCGATGGCGCCGACCTCGGGATGGTCGACGACCTTGCGCTTGCCGTAATCGTAATGGGGCTCCAGGTCGCGGGACTCCCACAGCTCGACGAAGCGCGCGCTCAGCCTCGAGAGTTCACCGATCAATGCCCGCAGCCTCCGATCGGCCGGATACCGGGCGGCGGTCATGCGCAGATCCGCGACCAACCCAGCCTCGAATCGGGCTTGCTCATCGGGAGTGTGGACGGCGCGGGTGCCGGGTCCGATGACGTGACGCCAGACGTTGTTCCGCTCGATTCCCCGCCAGCAGGCGGTCGGACCCATCAACGCGTCATACGGTGCGTTGGCGACGACGAGCGTCCACGTGGCGTCATAGACGACCACCGGTGTGTGGGCCAGTCGGTCGAGCAGACGCTGAACACTCGGCGTGAGACGGGACGGCACCACGTCAAGCCCGGGTGGAGCCAGCCCCGCCAGTCGGAACAGGAGATCCCGTTCCGCGTCGGAGAGGCGCAGAGCACGGGCGAGCGCCTCGACCACCTGCGCCGACGGTGACGTGGCCCGCCCCTGCTCCAGCCTGGTCAGGTAGTCGACCGAGATCCCGGCCAGCCCGGCGAGCTCCTCTCGCCGCAGCCCCGACGCGCGGCGGCGGCGGCTGATGGGAACACCGACCGCTTCTGGCCCGACGCGGTCGCGCCAGCGCCGCACCGTCCGGCCGAACTCCGAGGCCTCCATCACCTCGCTCACCACCTCACTCATCGTCCTCACTGTGCCCGCCGCCGCGACGGTTGTCCTGGCCCTGATAGTCCTACGACGAGCCGACGACTGCCTGACCGGTCGCGAACGTTGCACAGTGGCGGGCATGAGCAGTGACACTTCGTCTGGGACCGTGCTGATCACCGGGCCGACTGGCGGGCTCGGGCGAGCCGCGACGCTCGCGATGGCGCGTCGACCGGCGCCGAGTCGTCCAGACCTGCTGCTGGTGGGCCGGGCGGGTGCCGCACTCGCCGACGTGGCCGATGCCGCTCGGGCGGCCGGAGCCACGGCTTACGCGATCGACTGCGACCTGGCCCGGCTGGCCGACGTGCGCGCCGCAGCGGCTAGGGCCAAGGAACTTCTCGCGAATGGGACGGTGCGGCCACTGCGCGGGCTGGTGGCCAACGCAGGCGTCGCGTCGGTGGACACGCACTCCACCTCCGCCGACGGCTACGAACTCACCTTCGCGGTCAACCATCTCGCGCATGCCCAACTCCTCGCCGATCTCCTCGACTCGTTCGCCACCCCGGCGCGCATCGTCCTGATCGGTTCGAACACGTACTACGAGAACGCCTTTCGACGAATGCTGCATGTCCCGCCGGCAATCTGGCGCGATCCGCTCGACCTGGCCAAACCCACCGCGCCCGACCTGGCCGCGACATCCGCCGACGGCGGGGTCGCCTACTCCACCTCCAAGCTCGCGATCCTGTACTACGCACACGAGCTGCAGCGCCGACTTCCCCCGGGCGTCAACGTCGCGGTGTTCGAGCCGGGATTCATGCCAGGCACCGGACTTTCCCGAGGACACGGCCGGGCGATGCAGAGGATCGGGCGTGTCATCGAACGGATCCCCGGCGTCTCACGGCCTGCGCGGTCGGGCCCGGCGCTGGCGTCGATCGTGCTCGACGAGCGGTGGGCGCATCTGCGCGACGGCGCATTCGTCGTGAAGGACGCCGAACGCGAGGTCGAGTCGTTCGCGAAGGATCGGGCCCGGGAAGCCAGGCTGTGGGACGTCAC
>NZ_JBEVLO010000388.1:0-10008 GCF_040509115.1 Mycobacterium sp.
AGTTGGTCGTCTCGTCGCGCCGGACCTCCCGGCGCGACGGGTCCAACGACAGCGATCCGGCCTTGAGGATGGCGGGCCGCTGGGGTGCCGAGCGTCGCACCAGGGCACGCAGCCGCGCCACCAGCACGATGAACGAGAAGGGTTTGGTGAGATAGTCGTCCGCGCCCAGCTCGAATGCATCGGTCTGGTCGTAGTCGCCGTCCTTGGCGGTGAGCATCAGTACCGGAGTCCACACGTCCCGGGAACGCATGCGCCGCAACACTTCATAGCCGTTGAGCCCGGGCAGCATGATGTCGAGGACGATCACGTCGAAATCGTTCTCGCAGGCCAGGGCTAGTCCGTCGACGCCGGACGCGGCGTGGACCACGGTGAACCGCTCTGCGCGCAGACCGATCCCCAGCGTCGAGGCAAGGAGTGGTTCGTCTTCGACGATCAGGACCTTCATGTCTTTGGGCATTCTCTTCGCTGTTCAGTGATCACTCGTCGGGGACGGGAGCGTCCGGCGCAGGCCTGCGGCGAAGCTTCTCGACGTACTCGCGATATCTGTTGCGGGCCACCAGAACCGCGCGCAGGTCGTCGATCAACGGGTCGAGGAATTGCGCGCGGTACTCGCCGTCGCCGACCGAGCGGGCGCTGACGTACATGAACGTCAGCGCGCCGAGGAACATCGCCACGTGGATCAGGGCCTGCGGAATCGGCAGCGTCATGCCCAGCCACGTTCCCTGCCAGTCGCCGTCGACGGTCAAGCGCTGCAACAGCTGCGGAGTCAGGGCCAGCATGCCCATGACGAGGAAGATCACCGCCGTCATCGCGGCGACGACGGCGATCTGCACGAACTGCGACACCGCGACGACGAACACGACGTTCGTCCGCTCGCCTCTCGACAACGGCGTGACGACGAAACTCGCCGGACCGGGATCGGGCATCGCTTCGAACGGGGTGTCCAGGAGCTGCTCGACGTCGCGCTCGCGCGCCGCCGAATCGGCCAGCACGGGTTTGACCCGGTCGACGATGCCGGTGAACGTGAACGTTCCTGCCACGCCGACCATGAACAGGATCAACAGCCAGATCCGAGGCCGGCTGATCGTCGTCGCCATCGACCACACCGGGCCGTTGAAGAACACCAGCACCGTCAGCAGGAGCACCGGAAGCGCCCTGGTGAACAAGCCGCCAACGGACTTCAGGTGCACCAGCGTCAGTCGAATCGACCAGCCGAGGACCGACCCGACGCCGATGCCATTGAGCGCCATGATGGCCGCCACCAAGATCACCGTCGAAATCAGCTCGGTGAACACCGCGAGTGGATCGCCCGGCGCGACGTCGACCACGACGCACACCGCCAGTGACACCGCGGCCACGATGCCGCGCCGGTTCGACATCCGCGACACCGCCCACCCCGTTGCCAACGCCACCGGAACCGAAATGAGCAGGACGGCGATGATGACGAGTTCCCCAGGGGTCGGATTGTTGTCGATGTCGATGTCGGCGTCACCGGAGATCAGCGAGATGATCCGGACGGCCGCGAACAACACGGCCAGAGAGGCCAGGGCGGGGGTGCTTCGCCACCACAGTCGACGCCACCTGGCGCGGGGGGTCAGCACCGACGGCAGACCGTGCCTCAGGAACCACTGCTCGGCGGCCACCCGGTCGGCGACGTTGGTCTCGTTCATCGCTGATGAGTGCACCAATCAACCGCGCTCACCGCAAGGCAACATGGGTTGTCTAGGCTTGCGCCATGCAAAGGATCATTGGAACCGAGGTCGAGTACGGCATCTCGTCGCCGTCGGATCCGACCGCGAATCCGATCCTGACGTCGACGCAGGCGGTGCTCGCCTACGCGGCGGCCGCGGGCATCCAGCGCGCCAAGCGGACCCGGTGGGACTACGAGGTGGAGTCACCGCTGCGTGATGCGCGCGGATTCGACCTCAGTCGCGCCAGCGGGCCGCCACCGATCGTCGACGCCGACGAGGTCGGGGCGGCGAACATGATCCTGACCAACGGCGCCCGGCTGTACGTCGACCACGCCCACCCCGAGTATTCGGCGCCAGAGGTCACCGACCCGCTGGACGCCGTCATCTGGGACAAGGCGGGCGAGCGGGTGATGGAGGCCGCCGCGCGGCACGTCGCGAGCGTGCCGGGCGCGGCGAAGCTGCAGTTGTACAAGAACAACGTCGACGGCAAGGGCGCCTCCTACGGCTCCCACGAGAACTACCTGATGAGCAGGCAGACGCCGTTCTCGGCGGTCATCGCGGGACTGACCCCGTTCCTGGTGTCGCGGCAGGTGGTGACCGGTTCGGGACGCGTCGGCATCGGGCCCGCGGGCGACGAGCCCGGCTTTCAGCTGACGCAGAGGGCCGACTACATCGAGGTCGAGGTCGGTCTGGAGACCACGCTCAAGCGCGGCATCATCAACACCCGCGACGAGCCCCACGCCGACGCCGACAAGTACCGCCGCCTGCACGTCATCATCGGCGACGCCAACCTCGCCGAGACGTCGACCTATCTCAAGGTCGGCTGCACGTCGCTGGTGCTCGACCTCATCGAGGAAGGGGTGGACCTCTCCGACCTCGCCCTCGCCCGGCCGGTATATGCCGTGCACGTCGTGAGCCGCGATCCGTCGCTGCGCGCCACCGTCGCGCTGGCCGACGGCCGCGAACTGACGGCACTTGCGCTGCAACGCATCTACCTCGACCGGGTGGCCAAGCTCGTCGATTCTCGCGATCCGGACCCCGCCGCGTCCCGCGTGGTCGAGACCTGGGCCAACGTGCTGGACCTGCTGGAGCGCGACCCCATGGAGTGCGCGGAGATCCTCGACTGGCCCGCCAAGCTGCGGCTGCTGGAGGGCTTCCGGCAACGGGAGAACCTCGGTTGGTCCGCGCCGCGGCTGCACTTGGTCGATCTGCAGTACTCCGATGTGCGCCTGGACAAGGGTCTGTACAACCGGCTGGTCGCACGCGGTTCGATGAAGCGTCTGGTCTCCGAACAGCAGGTCCTGGATGCGGTGGACAACGCCCCCACCGACACGCGGGCCTATTTCCGTGGGGAGTGTCTGCGCCGGTTCGGTGCGGACATCGCCGCCGCCAGCTGGGACTCGGTGATCTTCGACCTCGGTGGCGACTCGTTGGTGCGGATCCCGACGCTGGAGCCGCTGCGCGGGAGCAAGGCGCACGTCGGCGCGTTGCTCGACTCGGTGAACAGCGCCGCGGAACTCGTCGCACAGCTGACGACCTGACCGCCCGGCATTTTGGCAGTCGACCGGTAGGGTGGAAGAACCGGCGGGCCCCGTAGGTCCGCCTGACGAACGCAGGAGGCAGCGATGGCTCAGGAGCAGACCAAGCGTGGTGGTGGCGGCGGCGATGACGACGACCCCACTGGCAGTACTGCCGCTGGCCAGGAACGTCGCGAGAAGCTCACCGAGGAAACCGACGATCTGCTCGACGAGATCGATGACGTACTCGAAGAGAACGCCGAGGACTTCGTGCGGGCATACGTCCAAAAGGGCGGACAGTGACCTGGCCGCATAACGAACGGCAGTCACCCTTCCAACAGAATTCCGGAGTCTCCGGAGCGCACTCCCTTCCGATGGACATGTCGTCCTTCTCGGAATTGTTGCGCAGGCAGGCGCCTCATCTGTTGCCCGCTCACGGCTCGGTCGAGGACGTGGTGGTGAGCAATGCGCTTCCCCACGGCACCACGATCGTCGCCCTGAAGTACCCGGGTGGGGTTCTGATCGCCGGTGACCGCCGATCGACGCAGGGCAACATGATCGCCGGTCGCGACGTGCAGAAGGTGTACATCACCGACGACTACACGGCCACCGGAATCGCGGGCACCGCTGCCATCGCCGTCGAGTTCGCCCGCCTCTATGCCGTCGAACTGGAGCACTACGAGAAGCTCGAGGGCGTCGCGCTGACGTTCCCCGGCAAGGTCAATCGCCTGGCGATCATGGTGCGCGGCAATCTCGGTGCCGCACTGCAGGGGTTCGTCGCGTTGCCGCTTCTGGTGGGTTACGACCTTGCCGATCCCAATCCCGAGGCGGCGGGGCGCATCGTGTCGTTCGACGCGGCGGGCGGCTGGAACCTCGAGGCCGAGGGCTACCAGTCGGTGGGTTCGGGCTCGCTGTTCGCAAAGTCGTCGATCAAGAAGCTGTACACCAGGGTGACCGACGCCGACTCCGCGTTGGCGGTGGCCATCGAAGCCCTCTACGACGCCGCGGACGACGACTCGGCCACCGGTGGCCCAGACCTGGTGCGCGGGATCTACCCGACTGCCGTGATCATCGGCGCCGAGGGCGCCGAGGAGATTTCTGAGGAGCGCATCGCGGCACTGGCTCGCGAGGTAATTCAGAGTCGTTCGCGTTCAGACACTTTCGGACCTGACTCCGATTCCGATCCCGGGAGGGTGGAGTTGTGAGCTTCCCATACTTCATCTCGCCAGAGCAGGCGATGCGTGAGCGCTCGGAGCTTGCCCGCAAGGGCATCTCGCGCGGCCGTAGCGTCGTGGTGCTGATCTACTCCGGCGGCGTGCTGTTCGTTGCGGAGAACCCATCACGGTCGTTGCAGAAGGTGTCGGAACTGTACGACCGGGTCGGATTCGCCGCGGTGGGCCGGTTCAACGAGTTCGACAACCTGCGTCGCGGTGGCATCCAGTTCGCCGACACGCGGGGCTACGCCTACGACCGGCGCGACGTGACGGGTCGCCAACTCGCCAACGTGTACGCACAGACGCTCGGCACCATCTTCACCGAGCAGGCCAAGCCGTACGAGGTGGAGCTCTGCGTCGCCGAGGTGGCGCACTTCGGCGAGCCGAAGACACCGGAGCTCTACCGGATTACCTACGACGGGTCGATCTACGACGAACCCGAGTTCGTGGCGATGGGCGGCAACACCGAGCCGATCCTCACCGCACTCAAGGAGTCCTACACGGGGGACGCCGGGTTGAGCGAGGCCACCAAGATCGCCATCGACGCCCTCAAGTCGGGCATCGCGGAGAGCACCGGCAACGGGGCTGAGCCGCGCACCCTGGGGCCGTCGACGCTGGAGATCGCGATCCTCGACGCCAGCCGTCCGCGGCGTGCGTTCCGTCGCATCACGGGTTCGGCGCTGGAAGCCCTTCTGCCGGTTGAGGAATCGGGCACCACCAGCGAGTAGCGGTTAGTCGGTGACCTCGTCGTTGCGTCCGGTCGCGATCTCCTTGACCTTGTCGACCGAATGCGTGGCGATGTCCATCGAACTGGCCACGATGCCCTGGACGCCCTCGGAGACGTCGCCCTTGATGATGTGGCCCGCGCTCTCGACGATGTCCGCGGACCGTTCGACGGCGTGCGTCGCGATGTCCTTGACCGACTCGATCGCGTCCCTGGGGTTGAAGCCCATCGGATTCTCCTGTCCATGACGACTTTCGGACGACTGTAGACCGCTGGTCGCCGCGTGCACGTCGAGCAGCGGGGCCCCTGCCCATTGCCCTCGCCGTAACGCTCTGTCCGCAGGTCGATTACGCCCTGGCGATCTTCCCGAGCAGTGGCGGGTCGTCCGATTTCCCGATTTGCGCCGTCTAGCTGGGACAATGCAGAAGGCGTCGTGGGGGGCACGACACGCCGAAGGGGGAAGAATCCATGACCATCGTGAAACGAACACGGCAGCTTGCAGCGATCATGTTGCTCACCTGCAGTGCCGTCTCGATCACCAGCGGCAGTGCCTCGGCAGGGCCGCTGACCAGCGTCGACGACCTTCTCAGGGTGATCGCCCAGCGGTCCGACCAATTGCCTAGGGCCGACCTGGACGACCTCCTGACGCGAAGCCGAACCGTGCTGGTCCCCGTTGAGCAGGAACGGGGCACGGTCTTTGGGGACGTCATGGATTCGGCGTGCTTCATGAACGACTTGGTCGGCGATCAGGGGTGGGACGCGGCGAACGACTGGCTCGACAGCCAACCGCTGACGATCCAAGACAAGGCCACCATCCGAGTTCAAGCCCTCAAACTTGGACAGTCCTCCACCTTGTCCGACTATGGGCCCCCCGTCGCCGAGCTCATCTGCGAGGCGGTCTGACCGTGGTCGGTGTCCGTCGATCGGGCCACCTAGACCACCGTCAGTCGCCCAGGACCTCGGCCCAGCGCAACGCCGAGCCAAGCGGGTGTCGATACGCGGCGGACGTGCACCCCGTAAGCTCGACCAGGTGCAACGGCGAATCATGGGCATCGAGACCGAATTCGGTGTGACCTGCACTTTTCATGGCCACCGGCGGCTTTCGCCCGACGAGGTCGCCCGCTACCTGTTTCGGCGTGTGGTGTCCTGGGGGCGAAGCTCCAACGTTTTCCTGCGCAACGGCGCCCGGCTATACCTGGACGTAGGAAGCCACCCCGAGTACGCAACCGCGGAGTGCGACAGCCTCGTTCAGCTCGTCACTCACGACCGCGCCGGTGAGCGGGTCTTGGAGGATCTTCTCATCGACGCCGAACAGCGACTCGCCGACGAGGGCATCGGCGGCGACATCTACCTGTTCAAGAACAACACCGACTCCGCGGGCAACTCCTACGGCTGTCACGAGAACTACCTCATCGTGCGGGCGGGGGAGTTCTCCCGGATCTCGGACGTGCTGCTGCCATTCCTGGTCACCCGCCAATTGATCTGCGGCGCGGGCAAAGTGCTCCAGACGCCGAAGGCGGCTGCGTTCTGTTTGAGCCAGCGCGCCGAGCACATCTGGGAGGGCGTGTCCAGCGCAACCACCCGCAGCAGGCCCATCATCAACACCCGCGACGAACCACATGCCGACGCCGAGAAGTACCGCCGCCTGCACGTCATCGTCGGTGACTCCAACATGTGCGAGTCCACCACCATGCTCAAGGTCGGCACCGCCGCGCTGGTGCTGGAGATGATCGAGGCGGGCGTGCCGTTCCGCGACTTCTCGCTGGACAACCCGATTCGCGCGATCCGCGAGGTCAGCCACGACCTGACGGGGCGTCGCCCAGTACGTCTGGCCGGGGGCCGCCAAGCCAGTGCGCTGGACATCCAGCGCGAGTACTACAGCCGCGCCGTGGAGCACCTGCAGACCAGGGAACCCAACGCGCAGATCGAGCAGGTCGTCGACCTGTGGGGCCGCCAGCTCGACGCCGTGGAGAGCCAAGACTTCGCGAAGGTCGACACCGAGGTCGACTGGGTCATCAAGCGCAAGCTGTTCCAGCGCTACCAGGATCGCTACGACATGGAGCTCTCGGATCCCAAGATCGCCCAACTGGACCTGGCCTACCACGACATCAAGCGTGGTCGCGGCGTGTTCGACCTGCTGCAGCGCAAGGGGTTGGCTGCCCGGATCACCACCGACGAGGACATCGAAGCCGCGGTCAACGAGCCGCCGCAGACCACGAGGGCCAAGCTTCGCGGTGAGTTCATCAGTGCCGCACAGGCTGCGGGCCGTGACTTCACCGTCGACTGGGTGCACCTCAAGCTCAACGATCAGGCCCAACGCACGGTGCTGTGCAAGGACCCGTTCAGGTCCGTCGACGAACGCGTCAAGCGACTCATCGCCAGCATGTAAGCCGCAGGGGCGTCCTGGCCGGGTAGCCACGGGCCCTAAGCTCTCATGCGTGGGGATCTCAAAAGTCGAGCGCCTGATGAACCTCGTCATCGCACTCCTGTCCACCCGCACGTACATCACCGCCGAACGGATCCGCGAGACCGTGTACGGCTATGCGGAGAGCCCCAGTGACGAAGCGTTCTCGCGGATGTTCGAGCGCGACAAGAACGAACTGCGCGATCTCGGCATCCCACTTGAGACCGGCCGGGTGTCGTCGCTGGACCCCACCGAGGGCTACCGGATCAACCGGGAGGCCTACGCGCTTCCGCCCGTCGAACTGACGGCCGACGAGGCCGCCGCCGTCGCCATGGCCACCCAGCTGTGGGAGTCGCCGGAGATGGTCACGGTCACCCAGGGGGCACTGCTGAAGCTCCGGGCCGCGGGGGTGGACGTCGACGCGCCGGAGTCCGGCGTCGCGATCACCACGACCGCGGCCCTGCCCGGCCTGCGCGGCTCCGAGGACGTGTTGGGAATCCTGTTGGCCGCGATCGATTCTGGCCAGGCGGTCCGCTTCAGGCATCGTGCCTCCCGCAGTGAGCCCTACACCGATCGCACCGTGGAACCGTGGGGCGTGATCACCCACCATGGCCGCTGGTATCTGGTCGGCCACGATCGCACTCGCGAGGCGACCCGAACGTTCCGGTTGTCGCGCATCGATGCCGCCGTGCAGCCGGTCGGACCCAAGGGGGCGGTGAGCAGGCCGTCCGACGTCGATCTCCGCGAGATCGTGCACCGGGCCGTCGCCGAGTGGCCGCCGAGTGCCCAGGCCAGGGTGTGGGTCGCCGAGGGCCGCGGGACCGCGTTGCGGCGCCAGGCCGCGCTCACGGTGGTGCGCACACTCAACGGACGCAGCGGCGACGAGATCGCCATCGACATCGGCCGCCAGGACCGGTTGGCCCGCGAGATCGCCGGCTACGGCGCTGACGCCGTCGTGCTGGAGCCGAAGTCGTTGCGCGACGACGTGATTGGCAGATTGCGGGCTCAGGCGCGTGGGGGAGCGGGGAATGGCTCGGGAGGTGAAGATGTCTAGCGTGTCGACGAGGTTGATTCGTCTGCTCAACATGGTCCCGTACTTCCAGGCGAACCCGAGGATCACCCGGGCCGAGGCGGCGGCGGACCTCGGCGTGACCGAGCAGCAGCTCACGTCCGACCTCGACCAGTTGTGGCTGTGCGGGCTGCCCGGTTACGGTCCCGGCGACCTCATCGACTTCGAGTTCTCCGGTGACACCATCGAGGTGACCTTCGCCGCCGGGATGGATCACCCGCTGCGGTTGACCTCGCCGGAGGCCACGGCCATCCTGGTGGCGCTCCGCGCGTTGCTGGAGGTGCCGGGCATCGTCGATCCGGAGGCCGCGCGCAGCGCGATCGCGAAGATCGAGTCCGCGGCGGGCACTGCGACCGGCAACCGCGATGGTGCCGTGGCCGCCGTCGACGAGCCTGCGCCGATCGAGAGCGAGGCCGCTGCGGCGGTCCGCACCGCCGTACGGGAGCGTCGGGCCCTGTCGATCGACTACTACTCGGCGTCCCACGACACGCTGTCCACCCGCGTGGTGGACCCGATCCGCGTCGTCCTGGTCGCCGACCAGTCCTACCTGGAGGCGTGGTGCCGCTCCGCGGAGGGCGTCCGGCTGTTCCGGTTCGACCGGATCGTTGACGCGCGGCTGCTCGACGTCCCTTCGACGCCGCCACCACCGGCGGTGCAGGCACGGCCCGACACCTCGCTGTTCGATGCCGACCCGTCGCTGCCTGCGGCAACACTGCTGATCGATCGTTCGGCGGCGTGGATGTTCGACTACTACCCGCTGCGGGTGCTGCGGGAGCTGCCCGACGGCGCCTGCGAAGCGGCGATGACCTTCGCGTCCGAGGCGTGGATGGCCCGATTCGTTCTCGGCTTCGGTTCCGCGGTGCAGGTAATCGAGCCGCAGTCGCTGGCCGATCGGGTGCGGGAATCGGCGGCCGCCGCGCTGGAGGCCTACGCGGTCCGCACTATCGACCCGGACGAGTAGACTCGTCCCCAACGTCTGGAGGTAACCAAATTGGGCGGTCTACAACCGTGGCACTGGTTGATTGTCATCGCGGTGTTCGTGCTGCTGTTCGGTGCCAAGAAGCTCCCCGATGCCGCACGCTCGCTGGGCAAGTCGATGCGCATCTTCAAGTCGGAGATCAAGGAAATGCAGTCCGACGGCAAGGTCGACGACGAGGCAGCCAAGCCGGCTGCGTCGCCGACGCCCATCACCTCGGAGCGCGTCGAACCGTCGCCCGCGCCTGCGCCGCACCCCGAGCAGCGACCGGCCTGATCGACGCAACCCCCCGGCGCGCCGCGAGGCAGCGCCGCTGAGTGGTGCCCAGACGACCCGTGCAGACCCCCGGACTGTTCAAGAAGCTCGATCCGCGACGCCGCCGATCGAAGGCCAATCCCGACGGCACCATGTCG
>NZ_JBEVLO010000389.1:0-7023 GCF_040509115.1 Mycobacterium sp.
ACGCTCGCCGTCGTCGCGTTGTTTCACGAAGTTGCGAACGACCCGCTCGATGTAGTCGCCGAGCTCGGTGGAGAGCACCTTGTGCTGGCGCAGCTTGCGGCCGAAGGCGCTGTCCAGCCCCAGGCTGCCGCCAAGGTGAACCTGGAAGCCCTCGATCTGACCGCCGTTACCGTCGTCGACCATCTGGCCCTTGAACCCGATGTCGGCGATCTGGATGCGGGCGCACGAGTTCGGGCACCCGTTGATGTTGATCGTGACGGGCACGTCCAAATCGGCGTTGATGTCCGCGAGGCGCTTCTCCAGGTCGGGAACCAAGGTCTGGGACCGCTTGCGGGTCTCGGCGAACGACAGCTTGCAGAACTCGATGCCCGTGCAGGCCATCAGGTTCTTGCGCCAGTGCGACGGCCGCGACGGCAGCCCGAGCGCATCGAGTCCGACGGTCAGCTCGCTCAGCTTGTCGTCGGGCACGTCGAGGATGATCAACTTCTGGTACGGCGTGAACCGAACGCGGTTGGAGCCTGCGGCCTCGGCGAGGTCGGCCACCTTGCTCAAGATGGTGCCCGAGACCCGCCCCGCGATGGGGGCGACGCCGACCGCGTTGAGTCCGTTCTTGAGCTTCTGCACGCCGACGTGGTCGATCGGCCGGGTCACCGGCTCGGGGGCGGGACCGTCGATGAGTTCGCGCTTCAGGTATTCCCTTTCGAGGACTTCCCTGAATTTCTCGATGCCCCAGTCCTTGATCAAGAACTTGATCCTGGCCTTGGCGCGCAACCGGCGATAGCCGTAGTCGCGGAACGCCGACACCACGGCCTCCCACACGTCGGGCACCTCGTCGATCGGCACCCACGCGCCGAGGCGCTTGCCCAACATGGGATTGGTGGAGAGGCCGCCACCGACCCAGACGTCGAATCCGGGGCCGTGCTCGGGGTGAACGACCCCGATGAACGCGACGTCGTTGACCTCGTGGACCACGTCTTGCAGACCCGAGATCGCGGTCTTGAACTTCCTCGGCAGATTCGAGTACTCGGGCTTGCCGATGTAGCGCTTGACGATCTCGTCGATGGCGGGCGTGCCGTCGATGACCTCGTCGAGCGACTCGCCGGCCAGCGGCGACCCCAGCACGACGCGGGGGCAGTCCCCGCACGCCTCGGTGGTCTGCAGGCCCACCTCGTCGAGACGACGCCAGATCTCGGGCATGTCCTCGACCCGCACCCAGTGGTACTGCACGTTCTCGCGGTCCGACAGGTCCGCGGTGTCCCTGGCGAACTCGGTCGAGATCCCGCCGAGGGTGCGCAGCGCCGCCGTGGTCAGTGCGCCCCCGTCGCAGCGGACGCGCAGCATGAAGTACTCGTCTTCGAGCATGTCGGTGTTGTCGTCACCGGTCCAGGTGCCGTCGAACCCCGGCTTGCGCTGGGTGTACAGCCCCCACCAGCGGAACCGCCCGCGGAGGTCGCCCTTGTCGATGCTCTCGAAGCCGCCCTTGGCGTAGATGTTCTCGATGCGGCTGCGGACGTTGAGCGGGTTGTCGTCCTTCTTGGACTGCTCGTTGGGGTTGAGCGGCTCCCGGTAGCCAAGTGCCCACTGGCCCTCGCCCTTGGGGCGCTTGACGGGCTTGGATGCCGGGGCTGGTTTGGATTCGGCCTGGGTCATGTCGGTGGCCCCTTCTGGGGAGGAGCCGGCGTGCGGATCGCGACTGAAAACCGGTGGCTGGCCGGCGCGGCGCAGATCCGGCGGCCAGCTGAGTTACAGGATGGTCAGTTCTCCGAGATCTAACACAGTCAAGGCAGACAGCAACAGCTACATACGCGCTTGAAGTCGACGTGCCGCCGAACCACCAGCGACACGCGGGTGCTCGAGCTGAGGGCGGCAGACACGTCGGCCATTGTGCCACGAAGCGACCTGCCAGCTCCAACCGGGCCAGTTTTGCGCTCGTGGTGAGCAAAAGTCTGCTCTGGTGGGCTCTGGAACACTGGTACCCATGTTCGTGGACGGGCCGCCGCACCCCTTTGGCATTTACGTTCACGTGCCGTTCTGCGCGACTCGCTGCGGCTACTGCGACTTCAACACCTACACCCCAGCCGAGCTGGGCGGCGCGAACCCGGACGGGTGGCTGGCGGCGCTGCGCATCGAGTTGGCGTTGGCGGCCGCCACGTTGGGCGGGAGTGAAGCGAGGGGGAACGGAGCGAGGGGGACCGACGGGCCGTTACCGGACGTCGCCACGGTGTTCGTCGGCGGCGGCACCCCGTCCATGCTGGGCGGGTCGAGGCTGGCCGCAGTGCTCGACGCGATCCGCGAGAACTTCACCATCGCCGCCGACGCGGAGATCACGACGGAGGCGAACCCGGAGTCGACGTCGCGCGCCTTCCTCGCCGAGATCCGCGGCGCGGGGTTCACCCGCCTGTCGCTGGGCTTGCAGTCGACCGCGCCGCACGTCCTCGCCGCGCTGGACCGGGTGCATTCGCCAGGACGCGCGCTGACCGCGGTCGCCGACGCCCGCGCCGAGGGCTTCGACCACGTCAACCTCGACCTCATCTACGGCACGCCGGGGGAGACCGACGACGACCTGTCCCGCTCGATCGACGCGGTGATCGGGGCTGGTGTCGACCACGTGTCGGCCTACGCGCTGGTCGTGGAGGACGGCACCGCTCTGGCCCGGCGAGTCCGCCGCGGCGAGCTGCCCGCACCGGACGACGACGTGCTGGCGACGCGCTACGAGCTGCTCGACGCCCGGCTGTCGGCGGCCGGCTTCGACTGGTACGAGGTGTCCAACTGGAGCAGGCCTGGCGGAGAGTGCAGGCACAACCTAGGCTACTGGGACGGCGGGCAGTGGTGGGGCGCGGGTCCCGGCGCTCACGGCTACGTCGAAGGGCGGCGGTGGTGGAACGTCAAGCACCCCAACGCATATGCCTCGGCACTGGCCGAGGGCAGGCTGCCCGTCGCCGACTTCGAGGTCCTCGACGACGCGGCCAGGCACACCGAGGACGTGATGCTGCGGCTGCGATTGCGCAGCGGCCTTCCGGTGGTGACGCTGTCGACCGACGAACGGGCCCGGGTCGATACCGTCGTCGCCGACGGGCTGGTCGACCGCCACGCCGACAGACTGGTGCTGACCGACCGCGGCCGGTTGCTCGCCGACGCCGTGGTCAGGGATCTGCTCGACTAGGGGCCGGAGTCAGGTCTGCTCGGACAACGGCAGGTCCATGTCGAACACCCGCGCATGCAGCACCGGCCGGTTCCGGAGCGCCGCCCGAACCGCTTGGTGCACACCGTCTTCGAGATAGATGACGCCCTGCCACCTGACCGCGTGGGGGAACAGGTCGCCGTAGAACGTGGAGTCCTCCGACAGCAGGCGGTCCAGGGCGAGCACCGTCGTCGTCGTGACCAGTTCGTCGAGCCGGATCTGCCTCGGTGGGATCTGTGCCCACTCCCGATACGACAGGCCGTGATCGGGGTACGGCTTGCCTTCGCGAACACCCTTGAAGATCATCGGCGAGCCGGCCTGCGCATGCCCAGAAGGTTATCCGGATCGCCGCGCAATGGGCGGCCGCCCGCGTCGCGGCGCGTCCCCGCTGCTCGTCAACGTAAAATGGTGTCGACCAGGAGGTGAATCATGGGTACAGCCGACGACCGTCGCTTCGAGGTACTGCGTGCCATCGTCGCCGACTTCGTGTCCACGAAGGAGCCGATCGGCTCGAAGAGCCTCGTCGAACGCCACAATCTGGGCGTGTCCAGCGCCACGGTGCGCAACGACATGGCCGTGCTGGAGGCCGAGGGCTACATCGCCCAGCCGCACACCAGCTCGGGCCGGGTGCCCACGGAGAAGGGCTACCGCGAGTTCGTCGACCGGCTCGACGACATCAAGCCGATGTCGTCGAGTGAGCGCCGCGCGATCCTCACCTTTCTGGAGTCCGGGGTCGACCTCGACGACGTCCTTCGCCGGGCGGTGAAGTTGCTGGCCCAGCTCACCCGCCAGGTGGCGATCGTGCAATATCCGACCCTGTCGACGTCAACCGTCCGTCACCTGGAAGTGGTGGCCCTCACCCCTGCGCGGTTGCTCCTCGTGGTCATCACCGACTCAGGGCGGGTCGACCAGCGGATCGTCGAGCTCGGCGACGCGATCGACGACGTGCAGCTGGCCCAGCTGCGGGAGCGTCTCGGCCAGGCGCTGGAGGGCAAGCCCATCACGACGGCCTCGATCGCAGTGTCGGACCTGGCGTCGCAGCTGGTAGGCCACGGCGGGCTCGGTGACGCGGTCGGCCGGTCGGCGACCGTGCTGGTCGAAACGCTCGTCGAGCACAGCGAGGAACGTTTGCTTCTGGGTGGCACGGCGAACCTCACGCACAACACCTCCGACTTCGGCGGGTCCCTGCGGTCGGTGCTCGAGGCCCTCGAAGAACAGGTCGTCGTCCTACGATTGCTGGCCGCGCAGCAGGAGGCCGGTAAGGTAACCGTGCGCATCGGCCACGAGACCGCGGCCGAGCAGATGGCGGGAACGTCGGTGGTGAGCACCACGTACGGCAGCTCGGGCAAGGTCTTCGGCGGGATGGGTGTGGTGGGTCCCACTCGGATGGACTATCCGGGAACCATCTCCAACGTCGCCGCAGTTGCTCTGTACATAGGCGAGGTCCTGGGCGCCCGCTAGGGGTGTCGGCACGGACCGGCGTGAAGAAGCTTGAGAAGGGTTTGGCGTGGCACGCGATTATTACGGCCTGCTTGGGGTCGGCAAGGGCGCGAACGATGCGGAGCTGAAGCGGGCGTACCGCAAGCTCGCCCGTGAGCTGCATCCCGACGTCAACCCCGACGAGGAGGCGCAGGCCCGGTTCCGCGAGATCAGCATCGCGTTCGAGGTCCTCAGCGATCCCGAGAAGCGCCGCGTCGTCGATCTCGGTGGCGACCCCATGGAGGGCGCGGCCGCGGCCAACGGCTTCGGTGGTGGTTTCAGTGGTGGATTCGGCGGCCTCGGCGACGTCTTCGAGGCGTTCTTCGGCGGGGGTGGCTCCCGTGGGCCGGTGAGCCGGGTCCGTCCCGGCGCCAGTTCACTGCTGCGCGTGCGGCTCGACCTGGAGGAGTGCGCCACCGGCGTGACCAAGCAGGTCACGGTCGACACCGCCATCCTGTGTGACCTGTGCCAGGGCAAGGGCACCCACGGTGACTCGACGGCAGTCACCTGCGACACCTGCCACGGCCAGGGCGAAGTGCAGTCGGTGCAGCGGTCGTTGCTCGGCCAGGTCATGACGAGCCGCCCCTGCCCGGTGTGTGCTGGCGTCGGCGAGGTGATACCCGATCCGTGCCACCGCTGCGGAGGCGACGGGCGCGTCCGCGCGCGCCGGGAGGTCAGCGTGAAGATCCCGCCGGGTGTCGGTGACGGCATGCAGGTGCGACTGGCCGGTCAGGGCGAGGTGGGGCCCGGCGGTGGACCCGCTGGCGACCTGCACGTGGAGATCATCGAGCAAGCCCACGACGTCTTCGTCAGGGACGGTGACGACCTGCACTTCACGGTGTCGGTGCCCATGGTCGACGCCGCCCTCGGCACCAAGGTCACCGTCGAGGCGATCATCGACGGCGCCACCGAGATCGCCATCACCCCGGGGACCCAGCCGGGGGCCATGACCACGCTGCGCGGCCACGGCATGCCCAACGTGCGGTCGGGAGTTCGCGGCAACCTGCACGCCCACGTCGAGGTGGTGGTTCCCTCACGCCTCGACCAACAGGACACGGAGCTGCTTCAGAAGCTCAAGAACCACCGGGTCCGGGACGTGGCCGAGGTGAAGTCGACGCGCGCCACTCCGTCCAACGGCGGCCTGTTCAACCGGCTGCGCGAGACGTTCACCGGCAGGTAGGTCGGTCGTTTGAGCCGCCTGGGGCGGGACGGCGGGGAGTGCGGATGAGCCGCGCGCTCTTCTACACCCACACCCTGCCCGCGGTCGGGGAGGTCGCCGTCGTCGACGGTGACGAGGGCTTCCACGCCGCCAACGTGCGGCGTATCCGGGTCGGCGAGGAGATCGATCTCGGTGACGGCGCAGGAAGGCTGGCGCACGTCGTCGTCGAGAACGTCGGCAAGGGCCTGCTGAGCGCCAGAGTGCTGGACCTGCGGACCGCCGCCGTGCCGTCCCCCGAGGTCGTCGTCGTGCAGGCGCTGCCGAAGTCCGATCGGTCCGAACTGGCCGTCGAGCTGGCCACCGAGGCCGGTGCCGACGCCTTCGTGGCGTGGCAGGCGGACCGGTGCGTGGCCCGCTGGGACGGGCAGGCCAAGGTGCAGAAGGGGCTGCGGCGCTGGGAGGCCGTGGCGCGGTCGGCGGCGCGGCAGTCCCGCAGGCCCTTCGTTCCCTCGGTGTCCGGCCCGGTGTCGACGAAGGAGCTCGCCGCCGAGGTGGGTGCGTCGCAGGCGACGGTCCTGGTGCTCCACGAGTCCGCGAGCCAACCCCTGACCGAGGTGACGTTCGACGGCATCGCGTCGGTGATGCTGCTCGTCGGCCCGGAAGGTGGCATCGGCGACGACGAATTGGCGACGCTGACCGCCGCGGGCGCCACCCCGGTCCGGCTGGGCCCGAGTGTGCTGAGAACCTCCACCGCCGCGGCGGTCGCGCTCGGCGCCCTCGGCGCGTTGACGGCGCGTTGGGGACTGCGTCCGTAGCCCTTCGGCGTGCCAACCGGACGTGATCAAGGCAACTGCCAACCCATTGCCTCCGCCGGAATTAAACCCCTGACCACTGCGTTTTTACCTTCGTGCGGTCTGAAGACCTTCCCGGTCGGTGGCCCGCGCTCCACAAGAGGTAACGAAAGAAGGCAGCACCGAGTATGAAGAAGTTCGGATTCACCGCCATCGTCGCGGGCGGACTGATGGCCGGGGTGTTGGGGTTGGCTGCTCCTGCTCAGGCGACGGTCCCGACCGGCACCGGGTTCTCGGCGGGAATCGACCGGCAGCACGACCTGCGCCACGTCATCAAGCCCTGGGTCGACGATGTACAGACCGATCGCGCCGTGCAGCAGATCCGTTGACGTCTGCTTCGCACCGAGAAGGGG
>NZ_JBEVLO010000390.1:0-11826 GCF_040509115.1 Mycobacterium sp.
ATGCCGTGCTGACCGGTCCGGTCGACGACCGCACGCGTGCGGCCTTCGAGTCGGTGGCTGCGGCGCTTGGCGCGGGGATCGGCGGACTGGTGAACCTCCACGATCCCGACGTCGTCACCCTCGGCGGCTTGGCGGTCCAGCTGCGGGCCGCTGCGCCAACGGCTTTCGACGATGCCTATCGCGATGGGCTGATGGCCTTCCGCAAGTCGTCGGCTCCGCTGGTGCGCGACGGCGCCCACGGCGACGACGGTCCGCTGCGCGGTGCGGTTGCCTGGGCGCTGGATCACGTCACCAGCGAGGCGGCGCTGGCCCGGTGGGCGACGCGTAAATAGTTAAAGGTTGACCGGTCGGCCACTATCCGCCTACATTCTCCTGAGGAGTGCATCGAGAAACGAGGAAGTGATGACAGTGATCCCGTTCGACCACAGCAGGTTCGATGACTCGCTCGCAGATGCGGGCGTCGACGCGGTGATCGCCACGACGAAACACAACGTGCAATACCTACTCGGTGGATACCGCTACTTCTTCTTCGCCAACATGGACGCGATCGGTTTGAGCCGTTACCTGCCTGCCGTTGGATACCTGCGGGGCCGTCCCGACGATGCGTTCTATGTCGGCTGCGGCAACGAGGATTGGGGCACCGAGGTCGACCCGCCGTGGGTCTCAGACGTGCAGAACACGAGCTGGTCCAGCGTTGACACTGGCCACGCGGTTGCTGCCGCATTGCGAAAGCGTGGGCTCGAAAACGCAACGATCGCAGTGGAGTTGGCGTTCATCCCCGCTGACTGCATTGACGTGTTGCGGCAGGAGCTTCCCGGCGTGACCGTGCTGGACGCGCAGACGCTGCTCGAAACCCTGAGGGGGGTCAAGTCGAGCGCCGAGCTCGAACTGGTCGAGAAGGCGTCGGTGGGAATCATCGACTCCATGCTCGCGACGTTCGAGGACGTCCGACCGGGCATGACCAAGTTCGACATCGTCGAACGATTTCGCCGACACCAGACCGACAGGGGAATGGTCTTCGACTACTGCCTCATTGCGGCCGGACCCTCGCTCAATCGAGCCCCGTCCAGTGAGCCGTGGAATCCGAACACGGTGCTGTCACTCGACAGTGGCGGCATGTTTCACGGATACATCGGTGACCTGGCCCGGATGGCCGTCCACAACGAGCCGACCGATCTGATGCTGGAGCTCATGGATGAGATCGAGGCGGTCCAACAGGCGGCCCGCACGGTCGTTCGCGCCGGCGCCCGCGGCGCCGACATCTTCGACGTCGCCAACGCGCAACTCGCCGAATCCCGCCATCGCGCTGACATGAAGTTCGTCGCGCATGGCATGGGTCTGATCACTCACGAGGTGCCCCGCCTGACGAGCACCGGGCCGGTGCCGTACCCGGGGGACCACGCCGAGAAGCCGTTGGCCACGGGCAACGTGTTGTCGATCGAGACGTGGGTGGAGGATGCCACCGTTGGGTTCGTCAAGCTCGAAGACACCCTGGTCGTGACCGATGACGGCTGGAGTGCCCCCGGCGACACCGGTCGCGGCTACAACGTCATCACCGAATGAGCCGGGAGACGACGGGCTCCTCCGCGCTCGACCGCATCGTCGAAGCGAACTCGGCGATGCGCGTCTGGACGGTGGTACTCGATGACGACCCGACCGGCACCCAGAGCATCGCAGGCCTTCCCGTCCTGACTCCCGGCTTCACCGACACGGACCTTCAGTGGGCTGCCGAGCAGCAGTCCCTGACGACCTTCGTCCTGACCAACAGCCGCAGCGTCGGTGCGGACACTGCGGAGACGCTCACCACCGACGTCATCGGTCGGGCGAGTTCGGTTGCACGGCAGAAGGGTTTGACGCTTCGACTGATCAGTCGCTCGGACTCGACCTTGCGCGGCCACTTCGCCACCGAAGTCGCCGCAGCGCACCGAGCATTGCGCGCCGCCGGTACACCCGCGCACGGGACCGTCTTCGTGCCGGCGTTCATCGAGGCCGGACGGGTCACCATCGACGACGTCCAATGGGTACGCAGCGGTGCGGGTTTCGTACCCGCCGCCCGCACCGAATTCGCCAAGGACGCGACCTTCGGGTACACGGAGGACAACCTCCTCGACTGGGTGCAGGGTCGGATGGATGCGGCGGCACCGCGCGCGGTGAGCATCGGCATCCCGGAGTTGCGTTCCCAGGATGGCGTAAGTCGGGTCAGCGCCCGGATCGCCGAACTGCACCCAGAGGGGGTCCTGGTGGCGAATGCCGCTGACGCCCGTGACCTGGAGGTACTGATGCTCGGACTCCTCGAGCAGGAACGGGCGGGTCGGCGCCCGGTGATCAGGTCCGGCCCATCCTTCGTACGGCTGTGTGCAGGCCAGCATCCGGCCGATCCGCTTGCGAGCGACGCAATTGACGTCCGCAACACCGGCCTCGTCGTGATAGGCAGCCATACCGCACTGACCAATGCGCAGTTCGCCGCGGCGCATCGCGAACACGACTTGCATCTGGTCGAACTCGACGCCGCCGCAGTCGTGACCGACGAGAACGCCTCGTCCGCCGCCGAAGTGAGCCGTTGCGTCCGGGAGATCTCGTCGGCCCTGGAAAGCGGAGACGTCGTCATCCGCACCAGCCGAACCGTGCTGACCTCGGGCCGGACCACACCGCTGCTCACCAGCAACGCGATCGCCGACGCGCTCGTCGACGTCGTCAGCAGGGTCGTTGGCCGCCGTCGGCCAGGATTCCTGATAGCCAAGGGCGGCATCACGTCCAGCGACATGGCAGTACGCGCGTTGGCCACTCGCCGCGCCCTGGTACTCGGGCAGATGCTCCCCGGCACCATCCCGATCTGGAAACTGCTCGATGGGATCTCGCCGGGCCTTCCCTACGTGGTCTTCCCTGGCAACGTCGGCGCCGAGAATGCCCTATCCGCCGTACTCGCCAAGTTGCGCGGTGCCACGCCTGAACGCGGCACGCAGAGCGAACGGCTCCCGGCCGGCGGCGACGGCGTGCTTGTCGACGATCCACGAACGACGGGATTGCCATGAAGATCGAGACGACGACGTCCTCCGAACCGCTGGTCGACCGGATCCGGCGCCGAGAACAACTCCTCGGCCTGATCGTGAAGGTGCCCAATCCTGCCCTGGTCGAAGTCGCCGGTCACCTCGGCTACGACTTCGTCTTGCTGGACACCGAACACGGGGCAGACGACACCATCGAACTCGAGCACCATCTCCGCGCGGCGGACAGTGCCGGGATTCCCGTCGTAGTGCGCGTCGGTGTCAACGAACCGCTGCCAATTCTGCGCGCGATGGATTCTGGAGCGGTGGGAGTCATTGCCCCGCACGTCGATACGGCCGAACAAGCGGCTGCCGCTGCCGCTGCCGCACACTACGCACCCGTCGGCACGCGCGGACTGGCCGCCAGCACCAGGGCGGGAAGGCACTCCACCGGTACAGTGACCCAACACCTCGACCGTGCCCGCCGCGAAACAACCGTGATCGTTCAGATCGAAGACGCCAAAGCCGTCCCGCATGCGGCCGCCATCGCAGCCACGGCACACGTCGACGCCGTGTGGCTCGGCCCCGGCGATCTCTCGATGTCCTTGGGGCATCCGGGCGACCTCGGCCATCCCGACGTGGCGGCGGCAATCGAATCCATCGTCACCGCTGTCAATCAAGCAGAGGACACCGCGCTGTGCGTCGTCGTCGACTCCGAGGACGACATTCCTCAGTGGCGAAGGCGGGGGGCGTCCATCGTGGTCTTCGTGACCACCAACGTCGTGACGGCCCGGCTCCGCGAACTCCTCGCCAATGCCCGCGCTGAAGGCCGTGAGGCCACGAAACCCGCCGCAGATGCGAAATGACTTGGGGTGCTGCGAAGTACGTCAGAGCCTACTCGGCAGCGGCCGCATCGACGCTCGCGTGGAGTCGACGACCGGCGCGGTCCATCAGCGCCTGCATCGTCGCGCGAGCCTTCCGCGCATCACCCTTCTCGATGGCCTCGAGCACCGGAACGTGCATCGCCAACGAGGTTTCGGTCTCCTGCGCGGCCGTGATCACCCGGGTGGTCCAAACCAGCAGCAGCGACCGAATGTTGCCCAGCACCCCTCCCAGCACCCCATTTCGGCTGGCGCGGGCGATCTCCATGTGGAACTCGACGTCGGCATCGATGTAGCGCTGGTAGTCGGTGCCTGCCGCCTCCATCTCCTTGACGATCGCGCGCAATCTGGCCAACGACTCCTCGTCGCGGTTGCGTGCGGCAAGACCGGCAAGGACGACCTCGAGATGCTGGCGGGCCTCGACGAGCTCGCGAATCTCGTGCGTGCCCAACAGCAATCCCCACTCGATCACACTGGGCAGCAGGTCCGACGGTTTACTAGTGAGATAGGTGCCATCGCCCTGCCTCTGCTCGAGGAGGCCAAGCAGGATGAGTGACTTGATGGCTTCCCGTAGCGCCGCGCGTCCAACGCCGAGCGCCTCGCTGAGTGCTCGTTCACCCGGCAACTTCTGACCTGGCCGCAAGTTACCCGAGGAGAGATAGTTGACGAGTTGCCGGACGAGCTCGACGTTGGCGGGCTCGCGCTGTGCCATCGAGAACTGTGGCAGCGGCGCAGATGTCGGCATGGACGCCTTCCTTTCAGCGGTTCACCGGTTGGCCTCTATTCTCGCACGAGCGGGCTCGCCCTTGCCTGAACACAACCGGATTCGCAGTCGCTTGGCCGACGAAGCTCAAAGCATCTGCGTACGAACGATATTGAGACGTCCCCATCCTGCCCCCGTTGACACGGGCCGTCCAATGATCCAAATAGGTTGACCGGTTGACCAAACATCGTACGTGGCATACGGTGGGTGCACCGGCACTCACACGCCACCGCTTCGGCGCTTGGGGGGTCGCGGTCACCAGCGCGTTCCAATGATCCCACCAGCGTGCGCAATGAATCAGGGAGGATTTCTCGATGAAGGTAGGTTTCGTCGGCCTGGGACGAATCGGGCTGATGCACATGGAGAATCTCGCCAACAATGCCGACGTCTGCGGAGTCTCGGAGATCGTCTTGTTCGACCCGTCGGAGGGCAGGGCGGCGCAGGCGGCGCAACACGCCGAAACGGTCGAGACCACTGTCGCGGCGAGCGTCGGCGAAGTCTTGGGTGACGTGGACGCGGTGGTCGTCGCGACGCCGACGCCGTCGCACCCGGAGGTCTTGGCCGAGTGCGTGAAGGCGGGAATCCCGACGCTCTGTGAGAAGCCCGTGGCCTCCGATCTCGAAACCATGCGGCGGGTCGTCGACATGGTGGAGGCGCATTCGACACCCGTCGTGGTTGGGTTCCAGCGCCGATTCGATCCTGCCTTGAGGGCAATCAAGACGCGGATCGTCGACGGAACGCTCGGCAGGATCTACGTCGTGCGTTCCAACGCCTACGACGACTTCCCGGCTCCGCCGGAGATAGTGCGCCAGTCCGACGGCATCTACCGGGATCTGATGATTCATGATCTGGACGCCGTGCCGTGGCTGGTTGGCGAGCCCGTCGTCGAGGTGGGCTCGTGGGGTTCCGTCCTCGTCGATGAGGTGTATGCCGAGATCGGCGACGTTGACTTTGCCACGGTGACAATGCGATTCGCGAGTGGCGCGCTCGCCGTCATGGTGGCCGGACGACGCAACCCAGCCGGCTATGATCACCGCATCGAGGTACTCGGCAGCCGGGACTCGGTCATCCAGGGCTTGGGCGCACGGACGGCGATCCGCTCCCTCGAGCCCGATGGGCCTGCCTTCCCCGACGATCCCTACCAAGGATTCGCGGATCGCTTCCGCTCGGCGTACGTCGCAGAGATCACCGAGTTCGTCGACATTGCAGCCGGCCGGGCGAAGAACCCCTCGCCCGCGCGCGACAGCCTGGTCAGCATCCAGCTAGCCGAGGCCTGCGACGCAAGCCGTCGCAGAGGCGAATCCGTGGCCATCGATTCCGTATTGACCACGGGCTAGCGGAATCCCGCACGAAGACTTAAGGAGCACCGATGGGTGTCACGCTCGCCACAGGGCCCGTCACGTGGGGTGTCGACTTCGCCGACGCCCCGGGCAACCCGCCATGGTCCGCCGTCCTTGACGACATCCAACGCTCCGGTATCGGAGCGCTCGAACTCGGGCCGGTTGGATACCTGCCGGAGGCGGAAGAGGAACTGCGCGAAGCGCTTACGTCGCGCGACCTGACAGCGGTTGGTTCGTTCATCTTCGACAACATGCGCCAGCCGGCGGAACGCGAGCGGGTTCTCCGCGAGGCGACCCGCGCATGCAGGGCGATCGCCGCAGCGGGGGGATCGATCCTGGTCATCATCGACCGGCCGGGTGAGCGCCGCGTTGGGACCGCAGGTCGGTCCGACGCCGCGGTCCGACTCACTGGGGAAGAGCTCGGTGAGCTGGCGACCACGTTGAACTCCGTGGCAGAGATCGCCACCGACTTCGGACTGAACCCAGCGGTTCATCCTCACGCAGGCGGCTTCATCGAGTTCGCCGACGAGATCGAGTGGGTGGCGAACGAAACAGCGCTCAACCTCTGCCTGGATACTGGCCATCTCGCCTACGCCGGCGTCGACCCAGTACGGGCGATCGCCCGGTACTCCGACCGGCTGGCTCACATGCACTTCAAGGACATCTTCGGGGCAGTGCACACGGAGGTCGTCGAGGAGCACATCGGTTTCTGGGATGCCCTCGCGAAACCGATCTTCTGCCCGCTAGGGCAGGGTGTGGTGGACATAGGTGCAGTGCTCCGCGCGCTGGACGACGTGGGCTACAACGGATACGCCACCATCGAACAAGACCGCGTGCCCGGCGCGGGGTCGCCGCTCGACGATCTGCGCAACAGTGTCGCGACGGTCAACGCCGCCCGGGAACACGACTAAGCGCCACACCCATCTAAGAGGAGCACGCACATGCCACGGATCAACATCCGTTACGACTCAACGCTGGTCGACGGCGCGGACCTAGCGACGTTGATGGGCGATCTCGCCGAGATGGGCGCACGGCAATACTTCACCACGCCGGAAAAGGTCGTCGTCGAGCTCTTCGAGCAGAGCCAGTACACGATCGGACATCGGACGCTCGACGTCGAGATCAATGCGCTCCCGGATCCCGAGGGTCGGCGCACCGGTCAGATCGAGTCCTTCGCGCTGGAGATGGTCGACATGTTGGCTGAGTGGTTGGACCAGCGTGGAATCGACGGCAACGTGGGCGCCGAGACGCGACTCTTCGCGGCAGGCGCCTTTGCATGGGCACCTCGCGGCGGCACGGCCGAGATCACGCACTCTTCCCTGAGTACGTAGGCCCCGAGACATCAACTGACCACGCGCCGTCGCACGGCGCGCTGCGCGCCTTGCGGTGAGTTCTGCACGCATTCATCGCCAATCCAACTCGAAGGCAATGAACTTGGCGATGGTCACCCTTCCGGCGCGTTGTCAGCGGCCCATTGGTCAACCAATATTGGTCAACCGGTTGACCAAAGAAGGTCCAAACGCTAGCGTGGCGGTGTCAGCACGTTGTGGTTCCAGTCACATCGCGCAATGGCGATCAGGTCGACGTCGAAGGCCGAGTGCACACCCTCCACCGAAAGGTTCATCGATGAAGCTCAAATCGAGCCGATCCACGGCGCGCAAACTCCTCGCCCTGTCAGCATCGGTCGTCGTTCTCGCAGCCTGTTCGAGTACCGGGGGCCGATCCGAATCGGACGGCGCGGCGGCGAGTACCCCGCGGATGACCGTCGCGATGGTGACCCACGCCCCGCCGGGGGATGCCTTTTGGGACTTGATCCGCAAGGGCGCCCAAGCGGCCGCCGACAAGGACAACATCGAATTGCGGTACTCGAGCGATCCGCAGGCTCCCAATCAAGCGAATCTGATTCAGAGCGCCATCGACAGCGGCGTCGACGGTATCGCGGTCACGTTCGCAAAGCCGGAGGCGATGGCACCAGCCGTGAAAGCCGCTGTCGCGGCTGATATTCCGATCGTCGCCTTCAACTCGGGCATCGGCAACTGGCAGGATCTGGACGCGCTCGCGTACTTCGGCCAGGACGAGCGACTGGCGGGTAAGACTGCAGGCCAACGCTTTTCCGACGAGGGGGTCAAGCACGTTCTGTGCGTCATCCACGAACAGGGCACGGTTGGCCTCGAGGAGCGTTGCGCAGGCGTCAAGGAAGGCTTCGCAGGCACCACCGAGGTCGTGAACGTAAATGGCACCGACATGCCGTCCGTGCAGGCGACGGTCACCGCCAAGCTTCAGCAGGACCCAAGTATCGACGCCGTCATCACCCTGGGGGCGGCGTACGCGGTGACGGTCGCCGACTCCTTGAAGACTGCGGGCAGCAGTGCACGGATCGCCACCTTCGACACCGACGGCGCTCTGGTCGATGCGATCAAGGACGGCACCGTGGAATTCGCCGTCGACCAGCAGCCCTACCTGCAGGGTTATCTCGCGATCGATGCGCTGTGGCTGTACCGGAACAACAGGAACATCATCGGCGGTGGTCTGCCCGTTCTTACCGGACCCTCCTTCGTCGACAAGTCCAACGTCGACTCGATCGCCGAGCTGGCCCAGGCCGGAACGCGGTGATGACGCTCGTGAAGCTGAAGACGAGGGAGAGTTCGGCACACCCACAGCGGGCCGGCGATGATCCACACCCAGACTCGAGGGTGCGGAAACGAAATCGAGTTCAGCGACTGCTGATTCGGCCCGAGATGGGTGCGCTCAGCGGGGCCGTCGCAATATTTGCCTTCTTCTTGATTCTCGCGCCGCCGTTTCGCGGTCCCGAAGCCTTGAGCACCGTCCTCTATGCCTCGTCGACGATCGGGATCATGGCGTGCGCGGTGGCGCTGCTGATGATTGGCGGTGAATTCGACCTCTCGGCCGGTGTTGCCGTGACAACGAGTTCGTTGGCTGCCTCCATGATTTCGTACAACCTGAACCTCAATCTCTGGATGGGTGCCTGCCTGGCGCTGATCGTGGCATTGGCCGTGGGATTTCTGAACGGGTATCTGGTCATGCGTACGCAGATTCCGAGTTTCTTGATCACCCTGAGCAGCTTCTTGATGCTCACCGGGATCAATCTCGCTGTCACCAAACTGGTTTCAGGCCAAGTGGCAACGACGAGCGTCTCGAACATGGCAGGCTGGGATTCGGCACGTGCGGTCTTCGCATCGTCGTTCACCATCGGTGGTAGCGGGATCCGAATCACGGTGTTGTGGTGGCTGCTGTTCACCGCGGTCACCACCTACGTCTTGTTCGGCACCCGCGTCGGCAACTGGATCTTCGCCGTGGGCGGTGACCAGGAAAGCGCTCGCGCGGTCGGCGTACCGGTGACCAAGGTCAAGATCGGCCTGTTCATGTTCGTCGGGTTCGCCGCCTGGTTCGTCGGCATGCATCTGCTGTTCTCGTTCAACACGGTGCAGTCCGGCCAGGGTGTGGGCAACGAGTTCCTCTACATCATCGCCGCGGTCATCGGTGGCTGCCTGCTCACCGGTGGATACGGGTCGGCGATCGGCACCCTCATCGGTGCGTTCATCTTCGGCATGACCAATCAGGGCATCGTGTACGCCGGGTGGAACCCGGACTGGTTCAAGTTCTTCCTCGGCGCCATGCTGCTGTTCGCGGTGATCGCCAACAACGCCTTCCGCAACTACGCAGCCAAGAGGTGACCATGACCGCAACCGCCGATAGCTCAGTGCCGCTGGTCGAAATGCGCGGCATCGGAAAGACTTACGGACACATCAGCGCGCTCACGGGCATCTCGCTTCGAATACACGCGGGTGAGGTCACCGGCATCCTCGGCGACAACGGTGCTGGCAAGTCAACCTTGATCAAGATCATGGCCGGCCTGCATCAGCCAACGGAAGGCGACCTTTTGGTCGACGGCGAACCGACGAACTTCACCACGCCCGCTGACGCGCTCGCCAAGGGCATCGCAACCGTGTACCAGAATTTGGCCGTCGTCCCGCTGATGCCGGTGTGGCGCAACTTCTTTCTTGGCCAAGAACTCCGCGGGCGCGGTTTTCCGTTCAGGCTCGATGCCAACGCGATGCGGGCGACCACGCTTGCCGAGCTGGAGAAGATGGGGATCGAGTTGCCCGACGTCGACGCACCGATCGGCTCCCTGTCCGGCGGACAGCGGCAATGCGTCGCCATTGCGCGGGCGGTGTACTTCGGCGCGCGCGTCCTGATCCTCGACGAACCCACGGCGGCCCTGGGGGTGAAGCAGTCGGGGGTGGTGTTGAAGTACATCACCGCTGCAAAGGAGGCCGGCTTCGGCGTGGTGTTCATCACGCACAATCCCCACCACGCCCACCTGGTCGGCAATCACTTCGTGCTCCTGAAGCGAGGCCGCCAGAAACTCGATTGCACCCGCGATGAGATCACGCTCGCGCACCTGACCCAAGAGATGGCGGGTGGCGACGAGCTGGATGCCATCTCCCAAGAGATAGCGCTGGGCAGACGACCGTCGTCGTGATCCGATGGTCACCGCCGCCAGACAGCCATCGACCAGACAGCCATCGACCAGAAAGAGCTCTCATGCCGTTAAGTGACCTCAGCAAGCTGACCGGCTCTGCCTACCTGCGGACGGGTGTCCGGATGCATTACTACGATGCGGGCGAAGGGCCCAACGCGCTGGTACTTCTGCACGGATTTCCGCAAACGTCGTGGCAGTGGCGGCACGTCATCGAGCCGCTCGCGGCGGCTGGCTACCGTGTCATCGCGCCCGACTACCGCGGCGCGGGTCATTCCTCACGGCCACGTAGCGATCACGGTCATCCTGCAGACGTTCGGAGCGGGGAGGCCGCCCTCCCCCGGGGCGGCTACACGAAATGGGAGATGGCCGAGGACGTCCACCTTCTGCTCCACGACCACCTCGGGCTCACCGACCCAGCATTCGTCCTGGGCCTGGACATCGGCTCGATGGTCGCGACCGCGTACGCCTTCCGCTACCGCGAGGACACCCGCGCACTGGGGTATGGAGAGGCATCACAACCCGGCACCAGCTACTACGAACGCATCAAGAGCACACCGACCGACTGGCACTTCTCCTTCCACGGCATTCTCGACCTTCCCGAGGCGCTGGTGGCCGGCCGTGAGCGCGTATATCTGCAGTACTTCTACGATCGCCAAGCCGCCAGACCGACTGCGATCGACGTTGACACGTTCGTCCACGCCTACGAACAGCCGGGGGCCATGCGGGCGGGATTCGACTTGTATCGGGCGTTCGAGCAGGACGCCGTCGACATCCGCGGTGCCCTCGAGTCGGGAGGGAAGCTGACGATTCCGTGCCTAGGCATGTACGGCGAGGCCAGTCTTTCGCACCGCAGCGCCGCCGAGGAATTGGGCAACGAGATCGCCGAGTCCGTCACGGTCGAAGGCATCGCCGGGTCAGGTCACTGGATCGCCGACGAAAACCCCGAGGCGCTGATCGCGACCGTCGTCGACTTCGACGGACGGGGCTGACCGCGTCCCACCGAGTCACCGCGGGCTGAAGGATCACGCACTCTTCGAGACCGGCCGAAGCGGGTAGTTCATCTGGCGAAGACGACCCGAAGGAGATGGCATGGTCAAGGAAGCCGAAGAAGACAACCAGGCACACGAGCCAAAGGGCGGTCGCCCCGGACCCGTCGACCACGGAGGCGGAGGGGGGATGGCGACCCGGGAGAACGCGCCGGAGCTGACCGAACCAGAGGCGGACGCCGACTAGGGCGGACCAGGCCGAGGATTGAGGCGGACACAACGGGGTAAGGCCCCGTCATGGACGCTGACCTCCGAGACTTGGACGGGCATTTCGACGTCTTGATCGTCGGCGGGGGGAACGGCGGAAT
>NZ_JBEVLO010000391.1:0-5994 GCF_040509115.1 Mycobacterium sp.
TGGGCGAATGAGGGCCGTTTGCGTCTGCTCGGCGGGGGGACGCCTCAGCACTCCGACTTGTACGCCGCCGCCCCACCCTCGCCGTCGAGGTTCTCCTTGGTGATGATCGTGAAGCCGGTCTGCACGTTGGCGGTGTTCTGACCGCCGTCGAGCGCCGTCACCGCTTCGTCGATGCCGAACTTGCCGATGGCGCCGGGATCCTGGGCGACCAGAGCCTGCACGACGCCTTCACGCAGCGCCTGCATCTGGTTGGGCCCCGCGTCGAAGCCGACGACCTGCACCTGTCCACTCTTGCCTGCCTGCTTGACGCCGGTGGCGGTGCCCTCGGCCGCGAACAGGTTCACCGCGAACACGCCGACCAGGTCGGGGTCCTTCTGCAACTGAGCACCGACCAACTGGGCCGCGGTCGCGGGATCGTTGTGGCTGTACTGGATTCCGACGTACTGGAACTTGGAGTCGGCCTTGACGGCCTCCTCGAAGCCTTGGGCCCGAGCGTCGGTCGTCGAGACACCGGGTTCCAGACCCATCACCATGACCTTGCCGCCCTCGGGGTGCAGCTGCTTGATGGCGTCGAACGCCGCCGCCCCTCCGCCCACGTTGTCACTCGCGATGGCCGAGACCGCGAATGACGGGTCGGTGGTGGTCGTGTCGACGAGCACCACCTTGATGCCCGCCGCGGCGGCCTGCTCCAGCGGTGCCTGCAACGCCTGGACGTCGGTCGGTGCGACCAGCAGCGCGTCGGGCCTGCTGGCGACGATCGAGTCGAGGATCGGCCGCTGCAGGGTGGGGTCGAACTTCTGCGGGCCCTGCGTGTTGACCTTCACGCCCAGGTTGGCCGCCTCCTCCTGCGCACCGCACTGCATGGTGATGTAGAACTGGTCGCCCACCACGCCCTGCAGGAGCGCAATGTTGTACTCCTTGCTGGCCTTTGCGGGCGCGGTGACGGTGGTCGCGGCCGCCTCCGAGGATGCAGGCGCCGACGACGACCCCGATGCCGACGACCCGCCGGGGCTCGCCGAGGTGCTGCTGCTCGGCGCTGACTCGGGTTTCGAAGACGTACATGCGGCCATCGGCAGCGCGAGCGTCATGATGCTCGCGACGAACGCGAGTCGCTTACGGTTCACGGGCTTTCCTTTCGTTGGAACCACGCTTGGACCCTCTGCGGTTGAAGAGGTTTCGAGATCGTGCGCTGCGCAGGGCGGCAGCTCGCCGGGACTGGTCGACGTAGACGGCGGCGATCAGCACCGAACCGACGGCGACGCCCTGCCAGTACGGCTGCACGCCGACGATGACGAAGCCGGACTGCAGCACTGCCGGAATGAAGAGGCCGACGACGGTGCCGAAGACCGTGCCCTCGCCGCCGAAGATGGAGGTACCGCCGATCACGACGGCGGCGATGACGTTGAGGTTGGTCAACGACTGACCTGCGATCGTGGTGGTTCCGTACTGGGCCAACGACAGCAGCGCCCCGAATCCGGCCAGGGTGCCGGCCAGCGCGTAGACCGCGATGATGTGTCGGGTCACCTTGATTCCGGTGCGACGGGCCGCTTCCTCGTTGGAGCCGATGGCGTACGTGTAGCGCCCGAACCTGGTCTTGTGCAGAAGGACCGCGCCGAGGACGACGACGATCAGCGCGACGAACGGAAGACCTGGGATGCCGAGCACCTTGACGTAGGCGCTGAAGTCGGTCAGCTCGCCTGGTACCGAGCGAATGTCGATGCCCCCGGTGAGTACCTGCGCCAAACCCAGTGCCACCGAAAGCGTTCCGAGAGTCACGATCAACGCCGGCACCCTGGCCTTGGCCACCAGGATCCCGTTGATGGCGCCCCATGCCATGCCGCTGACCACCGCGGCCACCAGACCCGCGGCGGCAACGCCAGGACCGTTGCCGCCCATCGCGGCCATCACCTTCGCCGCCACCACCGACGAGAAGACCAGCACCGAGCCGACGGACAGGTCGATGCCGGAGGTGATGATCACGAACGTCATGCCGACGCCGAGAACTGCCCACACGGCCACGTTCTGGGAGATCAACGAGAAGTTTCCGGTGGACAGGAAGCGGTCGCCGGCGGCGACGGAGAAGAACAGGCAGATCACGATGAGGACACCGAGGATCCAGATCGCCTGCAGGCTCATCAGACGCTTGAGCAACGACTCGTCGTGATCGTCACCGCCGCCGACGGACACGGCGGGCTGGTTCGCCGGATCCATGCGCGATCCTCTGCGCTCCTCGCTTGCCGTACTCATGCCGCGCTCTCCCGTCCGTCCAGCGCACCCGTCATCGCACCGACCAACGTCTCCACGCTGGTGTCGCCGCCCGGATAGGTCGCGACCCGGCGGCCGAGGCGCAGCACCTGGATCCGGTCGCACACTTCGAGGACGTGCGGCATCGAGTGACTGATCAGGATCACCGCAATGCCCTTGTCGCGCACCCTCTTGATCGATTCGAGCACGTTCTTGGTCTGCACCACGCCGAGCGCGGCGGTGGGTTCGTCGAGCATGACCACCTTGTCGGCCCAGGCGATGGCGCGGGCGATCGCAATGCCCTGTCGTTGTCCACCGGACATCGAGCCGACGGGCGTGTTCAGCGATCGCACCGTGGCACCGAGTTCGGCGAACGACGCCGCGGCCTGGCGGCGCATCTCCTTCTCGTCCATGAAGCCGAATCGCCCGAGTGGCCCCTTGCGACTGATCTCGCGGCCCAGGAAGACGTTCTGTACGGGGTTGAGGTGGGGCGCGAGCGCGAGGTCCTGGTAGACGACCTCGATGCCGAGGTCGTTGGCGTCACGCGGCGTAGCCAGCCGGACCGGCGACCCGTCGAAGTAGATCTCGCCCTCGTCGAGTTCGAGGCTGCCCGAAAGTGCCTTGACGAGAGTCGATTTGCCCGCGCCATTGTCACCGATCAGGCCGACGACCTCACCCGCCTCGACGTCGAAGTCGACGCCATCGAGCGCGCGGACGTGCCCAAAGCTGCGCGAGATGCTCCGCGCTTCCAACAGTGCGGTCATGGAGTGCCTTCCGTACGGTCGGGCGGGCTCGGCGGCCACGTGGTGCCGGGCCTGCAGACGAGCAACCGGACGTCGTCGTCGACGTGCCAGTTGCCGCATGCCGCGGGGACGACGAGTGTCTGCCCGGCGGCGACGTCAAGGGGGTCACCGTGCGCGGAGGCGACGACTCCCGAACCGGCCAGCACCACCGCGACGGCGAACCCGGCAGGCACGTCGACGCCTGCGGTGAGCAGTTCCATCCGGAAGTACGGCGCCGCGGCCGCCGGCAGCACGGCCACCAGTTCGGCAGCCGTGGGGGGCGCGTGTGTGATCAGCTCGCCGGGGTCGGCCAGCGCGGCGGTGTCGACGACCGATAGCGCGGTGTCCCGGTCGAGCCCGAGGAAGACCTCCGCATCCGAGGCGCGGGTATTGTTGCGCTCCAACAGAATCGATTGATCGGTGGGCTCTTGGCCTTCGATGAGAAGGATGCCTGCGCCGATCGCGTGCGGTGTGCCGCCTGGTACCAGGACACCGTCGCCGGGGCGCACCGGGATCCGGTGCATGAGCGCCAGCATCGCGTCCGAGTCTTGCTCCTCGACGAGATCGCGGACGCGCTGGCGGTCCACGTCCTCGCGCCAGCCGACCCATACCGCGGCGTCGGCACTGGCCTCCAACACGTACCAGGCCTCGGTCTTGCCGTAGACGCAGCCGAGGTGGTGGGTCGCGTAGTCACGGGTGGGGTGCACGTGCACAGGAAGCCGTTGGCCTGCGTCGAGAAGCTTCACCAGGATGCCGGTGTCCCCCGGCGCACCATCGGCGCGGCCCAGCCACGCGGTCGGGTCGGCGCGGACGGCGTCGCGGAGCAGGGTGCCGTCGGCGAGGTGGGCGGGCCCACTGTCGGGCTCGCCGAAGCGCGCGACCGTGGCGCCGATCCACTCCTCTGGGGAACGCTCCCCCACCGGGGGCAGTCCGCGCCAGGCGGCCAGCGCGGGGCCGCCCGCGTACCAGTGCTCGATGACATTGGGCGGCAACAGTTGTGGTTGTGGGGTCACGGGACGATGACCACCTTGTGGGCGGTGGGGTCGTTGCGCAACGTCTCCAGCGCATCGCCGTATTCGTCGAGGGAGAACCGGTGGGTGACGATGCCGTCGGTGCGTACCCGACCGCCGCGCAGCGCATCGATCGCGGCGGCGAACGACGTCATCTCGGCGAAGGATCCCCTGATGGTGATCTCGCGCCGGAACACGTCGAAGGGTCGGAAGCGGACGACGTCGTCCTCGCGGGTGACGCCGTAGATCAGCACGGTGCCGCCGCGGCGGGTCAATGGCACGCAGATGTCGCCGACCGTGGGCGACCCGGTGGCTTCCACGACGGCGTCGTATCCGTCGCCGTGGGGTGAGGCCGCCAGCAGCGCGGCGACGTTCCCGTCCGGATCGTCGCGGGAGATGCGCACGGTGCGGTCGACGCCGAGCCTGCCTGCCGTGTCGAGCTTGAACTGGCTTGGTCCTGCGACGGTGACCGACGATGCGCCACCCGAGGCGATGAGCTGCGCCAGCAGCAGCCCCGTCGGCCCGGCGCCGAGCACCAATGCGCTTCCGCCAGGACGCATCTGCAGCGACTCCAGCCCGTGCATCGCGCACGACGCCGGCTCGCTGAACACCGCGGTGTCGCTCGGCAGGCCCTCGGCGGAGAACACCAGTTTGTGGTCGGCGACGGCGTATTCGGCGAAGAAGCCGGCGAAGTTGCTGCCGAAGCCCAACATGGCCTCGCACTGCCCGAGACGGCCGGCAAGGCAGTAGGCGCACTGCGCGCAGTAGACGTTCGGGTTGACGGTCACCTGCTCACCGAGGCGGAACCGCGTCACGCCCTCGCCGAGCTGGTCGACGACGCCCACCACCTCGTGGCCGGGCACCAGTGGGAACACCGCGCCGAACTCGCCCTCGTGGATGTGGAGGTCGGTCCCGCACACGCCGACCTGGTCGACCTTGATGCGTACCTGGCCTGGCGCCGCCTCAGGGGTCGGGATCTGCGTCACCGACCACGTCTTGGGGGCGTCGTACAACACGGCCTTCATATGTTCTGCGCCGTCCTCTTCCTTGAGTACGTAGCTGTTACCTGCGTCACTGCCGCGGGTCCTTCGAGGCGTGACGGTACGCCACTTCGACGCGTATGTCACCGGTGTCAGAAAATTCGGGCCGGATTTCTGACATCGGTGACATACTGGCCCGACGCGGGAGGAGGCAGGGCCGATGGCGACCATGCGCGACGTGGCCCAGCGGGCTGGCGTCAGTGCCAAGACGGTCTCCCGCGTGGTCAACGACGACCGCTACGTCTCAGACGACGTCCGGACCAGGGTCGAGCGGGCGATCGAGGAACTGCAGTACGTGCCCAACATGCTGGCCGTCACGTTCCGCACGGGTCGCGACGCCGCAATCGGCGTGGCCGTGCCCGGTGTCGCCGACCCGTTCTTCGCGGGCATCATCGGTGCAGTCGAGCGCGAGGCGAGCCGCCGCGGCGTGGCCGTCATCGTGACGAGCGTCGGCTGGGAACCCGGCCACGAACGGCAGTCCATCGAGGCGGTTCTGCACCGCAGGGTGGCAGGCATGATCATCTGTCCCGTCGGACCCGACATGTCGTTCCTGCAGCCGTGGCAGGCCCGCGCACCACTGGTGTTCGTCGATCGGCTGCCCGGCAAACTGACCGCCGACGCGGTGGTACAGGACGACGTCGGCGGCGGCAAAGAGGCCACCGCCCACCTGATTTCGCATGGCCATCGCCGCATCGCGTTCCTCGGCGACGACGTCGTCACGGGGGTCCTGCGCCTGAAGGGCTGCAGGCAGGCCATGACGGAGGCCGGACTTCCCCACCCCGACGAACTCGTCCACCTCGGCGACGTCGACGAAGCGGCCGTCACCGGAGCACTCACTCGGATCCTGAGCCTGCCCGAACCGGTGACCGCGGTGTTCTCGTCGAACGCGAGGTGCACCATCTCCGTCGTATCGACACT
>NZ_JBEVLO010000392.1:0-6253 GCF_040509115.1 Mycobacterium sp.
CGGCCACCATCACCGCGGTGACGCTCGCCTCGCTGAGGACCTTCAGCCTGGACCTGTCCGACGCGCTCGCGGTGTCGAAGGTGTCGGTGAACGGGCACCGGCCCGCGAACTTCTCCCGCTCGCGCGGCAAGCTCAACGTCACGTTGGCCACCCCCCTGGCCGCCGGCGCCGCGCTGTCGGTCACCGTGCGCTACTCCGGCACGCCCAAGCCCATCCGATCCCTGTGGGGCGACGTGGGATTCGAGGAGCTCACCAGCGGCGCGCTGGTCGCCGGACAACCCAACGGGGCGGCGTCGTGGTTCCCGTGCGACGACCACCCGAGCAGCAAGGCGAGCTACCGCATCGCGATCACGTGCGAGAACCCGTATTACGCCGTGGCCAACGGGAAGTTGGAGTCGCGCAAGACCCGGGCCGCCATGACGACGTGGACCTACGAGCAACCGGAGCCGACGTCGACCTATCTGGTGACGCTGCAGATCGGGCAGTACGAGCACCACCGCCTGGCCAAGAACCCGGTGCCGATGAACGCCGTTCGGCCGCAACGGTTGCACGCCAAGTTCGACCACGACTTCGGGCGACAGCCCCAGATGATGAAGCTCTTCGTCAAGCTGTTCGGCCCGTACCCGCTGTCGAACGGGTACACCGTCGTGGTCACCGACGACGATCTCGAGATTCCGCTTGAGGCGCAAGGCATTTCGATCTTCGGGGCCAACCATTGCGACGGCGAGCGCGGTGCGGAGCGGCTAATCGCCCACGAGATGGCCCACCAGTGGTTCGGCAACTCCGTGACCGCGCGGCGCTGGCGCGACATCTGGCTGCACGAGGGCTTCGCCTGCTACGCGGAGTGGCTGTGGTCGGAGGAGTCCGGCGGACGCACCGCCGACGAGCTGGCCCACCACTACCACCACCGGCTGCGTCACTCGTCGCAGGACCTGCTGCTGTGCGACCCCGGTCCGCGCGACATGTTCGACGACCGGGTCTACAAGCGCGGCGCGCTGACTCTGCATGCCCTGCGCGGCACGATCGGCGATCAGAACTTCTTCGAGTTGTTGCGGGACTGGACGACTCGGCACCGTCACGGCACCGCCGTCACCGACGACTTCACGGGGCTGGCCGCCAACTACGCCGACGAATCGCTGCGTCCGCTGTGGCAGGCATGGCTCTACTCGACGGACGTCCCCGACCTGTGACCGACGGCGCGGCCGTCCCCACCCAGGGGCCCGTCACCAGAAGCAGTGTCATCCGGGTCGGCACGGCCACGGTCGTCAGCGCGCTGTGCGGATACGCCGTGCTCTACCTCGCCGCCCGCGACCTCGAACCTGCCGGCTTCTCGGTGTTCGCCGTGTTCTGGGGTGCGTTCGGGCTCTTCGCGGGCGCGGCCAACGGCCTACTCCAGGAATCCACACGCGAGGTGCGCCAGGCCAGGACGCTGGCGGAGGTGCCGGAGCCCCGATCTAGCCCCATTCGCGTGGCGGCGGTGGTCGGCGTGGTAGCGGCGGCCGCGATCGCAGGCACGTCGCCGCTGTGGTCCTGGCACGTGTTCACCGAGTCGCAGGCGTTGAGCGTCGCCCTGCTGGCGGCGGGGGTGGCGGGGTTCTGCGTGCACGCGACCCTGCTCGGCATGTTGGCCGGGGTGGACCGCTGGTCGCAGTACGGGACGCTCATCGTCGGCGACGCCGCCATGCGGGTGACCGTGGCGACGACGACGTTCCTGGTCGGCTGGGGCCTCGTCGGGTATCTCTGGGCCACCGTCGCGGGCGCAATCGCATGGCTCCTACTCCTGCTGGCCTCGCCGTCGTCGCGCGCCGCGGCCCGACTTGCCACCCCCGGCACGACGGCGGTGTTCCTGCGCGGAGCGTCGCACTCCATCGCGGCAGCCGGCGCCAGCGCAATCCTCATCATGGGGTTCCCCGTCCTGCTGAAGGCCACGTCGGCGGACCTCGGCGCGGCGGGCGGCGTCGTCATCCTCGCGGTGACCCTGACCCGGGCGCCGCTGCTGGTGCCCCTGACCGCGATGCAAGGAAACCTGATCGCACACTTCGTCGACCAACGCGACCGGCGGCTGCGGTCGTTGGTGGTGCCGGTGGCGGCGTTGGCGGTGCTCGGCGGTGCGGCCGTCCTCGTCGCCGGGCTTCTTGGTCCGTGGCTGCTGCGCACGGCGTTCGGTCCCGACTACCAGTTGGGCGGCGCGCTGCTGGCCTGGTTCACCGCGGCGGCGGTCATGATCGCGGTGTTGACGCTTACCGGTGCCGCAACGGTCGCCGCTGCGCTGCACAGGGCCTACGCCGTCGGCTGGATCAGCGCGACGCTGGCGTCGACGTTGCTGCTGCTGGCGCCGTGGACGCTGGAGACCCGCACCGTGGTGGCGCTGCTGTGCGGCCCGTTGGCCGGAATCGCGGTCCATCTGATCGCGCTCGCAAGGGTGCCTGCACCGACCGGGTATCTTGATCGGCATTGACATGCGCGACGTGTGGATCGTCATCCCCGCCTTCAACGAGGCGACCGTCATCTCCGACGTCGTCGGTGACGTTCGTTCGGTCTTCGACAACGTGGTGTGCGTCGACGACGGCAGCCGCGACGACACCGCCGAGCAGGCCTGGCGGGCAGGCGCCTACGTCGTGCGCCACCCCGTCAACCTCGGCCAGGGCGCGGCGATCCAAACCGGCGTCGAGTTCGCCCGCAGGCAGGCAGGCGCCACGGCCTTCGCAACGTTCGACGCCGACGGCCAACACCGCGTCAAGGACGTCGTCCGGATGCTCGACCGGCTCACCGCCGAGGATCTCGACATCGTCGTCGGGACCCGCTTCGCGGAATCGGCGCCGGTCGACATGCCGTGGATGCGGCGACAGCTCTTCCCGCTGATCGCCAAGCTCAGCCCGACCAGCCGCAAACTCGGCCTCACCGATGCGCACAACGGGCTCAGGGTGTTCAACCGCACGGTCGCCGATGGCTTGAACCTCACGATGAACGGCATGGCGCACGCCAGCGAGATCATCGCACTCATCGTCGAAAACCATTGGCGGGTAGCCGAAGAACCCGTCGAGATCCTGTACACCGACTACTCGAGGTCGAAGGGCCAGCCGTTGGTGAACGGCGTGAACATCATCTTCGACGGGCTGCTACGAAAGAGGATGCGCCGATGAACTGGATCCAAGTCCTACTGATCGCCGCGATCGTCGTCCTGCTGGTGTACCTGCTGCGCTCGCGACGCAGCGCCCAGGCCAAGGCGTGGGTCAAGGTCGGCTACGTCCTGTTCGTCGTCGCCGCGGTCTACGCGATCGTGCGGCCAGACGACACCACCGTCGTCGCGAACTGGTTGGGCGTTGACCGCGGCACCGACCTGCTGGAGTACGCGCTCATCATCGCGTTCCTGTTCACCACCATCAGCACCTACATGCGCTTCAAGGACCTGGAGCTGAAGTACGCGCAGCTCGCTCGCGCCGTCGCACTCGAAGGGGCCAGGACCCCCGAGCCGAGGTAGCGATTTCGGCGCTACTGCGCCGCGCGGAAGAACTCCACCGTCCTGACGATGCCGTCGGTCAGCGGCACCTTCGGCGTCCACCCGAGCACGTCGCCCGCCCGCGTGTTGTCCAAGCGGGACCGCCTCAGGTCGCCGAGTCGGGGCGGATGCATCTCGGGCTCGTCGAGCGCGCCCGCCGCAACGGCGATCGCCGCGTGCAGTTGACGCGTCGAGGTCTCGACGCCGGTACCGACGTTGAACCGCATGCCGCTGCCCGCCTCGCCGCCAGCCCGGACGAAGGCGTCGACTACGTCGTCGACGAACACGTAGTCGCGGGTGTCGGTCCCGTCGCCGAAGATCTTGGTCGGCTTGCCCGACAGCAACGCCTTCGCGAAGATCGCGACCACGCCCGCCTCACCGTGTGGATCCTGCCGCGGCCCATACACATTCGCGGGCGCGATGTGCGAGCAGTCCAGGTCGTACAGGTTCCGGAACATGTTGAGGTACACCTCGCCGCACACCTTGCTCGCCGCGTACGGCGACGACGGGTTGATGGGCACGTCCTCGTTGGTCGGGAAGACCGGCGGCGTTCCGTAGATGGAGCCGCCGGAGCTGGTGTGCACGATCTTGCGCACTCCGGACTTGCGCGCCGCCTCGGCGAGCCGCACCGTGCCGACGACGTTGACGCTGGAGTCGAACTGCGCGTCGGTCACCGAGCGGCTGACCGAGATCTGGGCGGCGAGATGGAAGATCACCTCGGGCCTGGTATCGGTGAGCAGATCCAACAGATCGGCGTCCACGATGTCCGCCTTGGCGAACTCGTAGGTGTCGTGCCGCTCGGCCGCGACGATGTTGGTGCTGTTTCCCGAGCTGAGATCGTCGAGCCCCACGACGGAATGACCATCGGCCAGCAGCCGATCTACCAGCGTCGATCCGATGAAGCCCGCTGCGCCGGTGACGAGTGTTCGCACCGGGTCACCATACCGACAGCGTCGAGATTTATCCCCGTCGCTCCGCTCGCCCCCGGGACATTTCTCCCCCGTCGCTCCGCTCGCCCCCGGGACCTTCTCCCCGTCGCTCCGCTCGCCCCCGGGACGGGACCGTACAGTCGGCAACGGTGATCTTGCAGGCAGAACCGAAACGACCCGGGGATCCCGGGGTTCGCGAAGCGGCGCAGCGACCCCGAATCGGCTGGGTCGCTCGCGTCGCCATCGCGCTGATCCTGCTGCAGTTGGCGCTTCGCGGCGTGCTGGCCTTCAACGGCTACTTCTACTGGGACGACCTGATCCTCATCGCCCGCGCAGGCACCCACAACCTGCTGGCGCCCGCCTATCTGTTCGACGACCACGACGGCCACGTCATGCCTGCCGCGTTCCTCGTCGCGGGCGTCATCGCCAAGGTGGCCCCGTTCAACTGGCTCTGGCCCGCCATCAGCCTGGTGGCGCTGCAACTCGTCGCGTCGCTGTCCCTGCTGCGCGCGCTCCACGTCATCCTCGGCTGGCGCCCCGTGGTGTTGATTCCGTTGACGTTCGCGCTGTTCACTCCGATGGGTCTACCGGCGTTCGCCTGGTGGGCGGCGGCGCTGAACGCCTTGCCGATGGTGGCGGCCATGGCGTGGGTGTGCGCCGACGCGATCCTGCTGGTCCGCACCGGCAATCAGCGCTACGCCGTCACGGCGACCGCAGCGTTCCTGGTCGGCCTGCTGTTCTTCGAGAAGGCCGCCGTCATTCCGTTCGTCGCCTTCGCCGTCGCCGCGCTGCTGGCCTACGTACTCGGCGACCGGTCGGCGGTGGCCACGGTGTGGCGCGCAGGCCGCCGCCTCTGGACGGCGTCACTGGCGGTGACCGTCGCGTGGGTCGGGCTCTACCTGGTGGTCGTCGACCAGCGACGGTGGACCCTTGACCTTCCGATGACCGGTGACCTGGTGATCCGGTCGGTGACACACGGCATCGTGCCCGGCCTGATCGGGGGCCCGTGGGAGTGGGAACGGTGGGCACCGTCGTCCCCGTGGGCGCTGCCCCAGTGGCCGGTGATGGTGGTGGGCTGGCTGGTGCTGGCCGCGGTGGTCGTCGTCTCGGTGAAGCGCAAGGAGCATGCCCGCCTGCTCTGGGTGGCTGCGGCGGCCTACGCGGTGGCCTGCCAGGTGCCGATCTATCTGATGCGGTCATCCCGGTTCACCGCCATCGAACTCGCGCAGACCCTGCGCTACCTGCCCGACCTGGTGGTGGTGCTGGCGCTGCTGGCGGCCGTCGGGTTCTGCGCCCCGAACCTCGCGACGTCGGCCCGGCTGGACGCCACCCGCACCCGCACCGCCGCAACCGTCGCGGTCGCCGTGCTGTTCCTCGCCAGCTGCGTGTTCTCGACGGTGACGTTCACGGCGAGCTGGCGCACCAATCCGACGCGGGCCTACCTCGACAACGTGCTGACCAGTCTCGCCGAAGCCAACGCCGCCTCGCGCGCGCCACTACTGGACCAGGAGGTGGACCCTTTGATCCTGCAGCGTTTCGCCTGGCCCGACAACCTGATCAGTCACGTCTTCGCCATGGTCCGCGACCGTCCCGAATTCAGCACCAGCACAACGGATTTGCGCACCTTCAATCGCAAGGGCACCCTCGTCGCCGCCCAGGTCACGTGGGTGCGTCACACCCTGATCGGCCCAAAGCCCCAGTGCGGCTATCTAGTTCAGCCCGACGCCCCGGTCCGCATGCCACTGGATGGCCCGATGCTCCCGACGGAGTGGACGGCCGAGATCAACTACCTCGCCAACAGCGACGGCTCGATGACGTTCGCGCT
>NZ_JBEVLO010000393.1:0-25570 GCF_040509115.1 Mycobacterium sp.
AGCGAGCCGATCCAAGCCGGGCCGATGCCCGACGTCAAGGGCATCGCCGCGGGCGACGGGCAGGTGTGGTTGTCGCACATCACCGACAACACCGTCACCCGCATCGACGCGAGCAGCATGAGCATCCTCGGGACACCCATCGTCGTCGGGGCCCTGCCTGGTCAATTGGCGGTCGGGGATCAGTACGCGTTCGTCGTGAACACCGGTGACAAGACGGTCTCGGCCCTCGGCCGGGACGGCCTGGTGGCCACCACGTTCGAGGTCCCCGGCGAGCCGGCGGGCATCGAGATCGTCGACGGCACCATCTGGGTGCTGACGCAGGACACCGTGGTGCCGATCGACGAGCGCACGTTCGTCGTCGGCTCGCCGGTGCCGCTGCAGGGCGCCTACGCGGCCACGGCGGGCGACGGCGGCGTGTTCGGGGCCTTCCCGGTGACCGACGAGGTGCGCTGGTTCGACGTCAAGGGCGAGGAGTCCAAGGGGCCCGCCGTCCCCGGCGTCGCGAAGGGTGTCACCGAGCTGACCTACGTCGACGGCACGTTGTGGGTCGTCGACGGGCCCGGACGCGAAGTGGTGCGCATCAAGGTCCCCTGACAAGGGGAGGGTGGGCCGGTCCCGGGGACTCGCTACGCTGTTCACCCGTGGCCTCCATCATCGATACCGTTGCCAACCTCGCGAAACGCCGTGGCCTCGTCTACCAATCCGGCGAGATCTACGGCGGCACCAAGTCGGCATGGGACTACGGGCCATTGGGCGTCGAGCTCAAGGAGAACATCAAGCGGCAGTGGTGGCGGTCCGTCGTCACCGGTCGCGACGACGTCGTCGGCCTGGACAGCGCGATCATCCTTCCGCGCGAGGTGTGGGTGGCCTCCGGTCACGTCGAGGTGTTCAACGACCCGCTCGTCGAGTGCCTGAACTGCCACAAGCGCCACCGCCAGGACCACATGCAGGAGGCGTACGCGCTCAAGAAGGGGACGCGCGACACTGCCGTCGATCCAGATACCGTGCCGATGACCGAGATCGTGTGTCCGGATTGCGGCACCAAGGGGCAGTGGACCGAGCCACGCGACTTCAACATGATGTTGAAGACCTACCTCGGGCCGATCGAGAGCGAGGACGGGATGCACTACCTGCGTCCCGAGACGGCGCAGGGCATCTTCGTCAACTTCGCAAACGTGGTGACGACGTCACGGCGCAAGCCGCCGTTCGGCATCGGCCAGATCGGCAAGAGCTTCCGCAACGAGATCACACCGGGCAACTTCATCTTCCGCACCCGTGAGTTCGAGCAGATGGAGATGGAGTTCTTCGTCGAGCCGTCGACGGCGGCGGAATGGCACCAGTACTGGATCGACACCCGGCTGCAGTGGTACGTCGACCTCGGCATCGATCCCGAGAACCTCCGGCTGTTCGAGCATCCGAAGGAGAAGCTGTCGCACTACTCCGACCGCACGGTCGACATCGAGTACAAGTTCGGCTTCGCGGGCAACCCGTGGGGTGAGCTCGAAGGCGTGGCCAACCGCACCGACTTCGATTTGTCAACGCACTCAAAGCATTCCGGCACGGACCTGTCGTTCTACGACCAGGCGTCCGACACGCGGTACACGCCGTACGTGATCGAGCCTGCCGCGGGACTGACCCGCTCGCTGATGGCGTTCCTCGTCGACTCGTACCACGAGGACGAGGCCCCCAATGCCAAGGGTGGCGTCGACAAGCGCACGGTGCTCAAGCTCGATGCGCGGCTCGCGCCGGTCAAGGCTGCGGTGCTCCCGCTGTCGCGCAACGCCGATCTGTCGCCCAAGGCGCGTGACCTGGCGGCCGAGTTGCGCAAGTCGTGGAACATCGAGTTCGACGACGCGGGCGCGATCGGCAGGCGGTACCGCCGTCAGGACGAGATCGGTACGCCGTTCTGCGTCACGCTGGACTTCGATTCTCTGGAGGACAACGCGGTGACCATCCGCGAGCGCGATGCGATGACCCAGGAGCGTGTCGCGATCGACGCGGTGTCCGACTACCTCGCGGTGCGGCTCAAGGGCGCCTAGGGTCACCGCGAGGCGAGCAGGGTGTCCATGATGGCGTCTGACACGCCCGCCGACTGGCCGCAGTCGACGACGAGTTGCTGGCCGGTCATGCCGTTTCCGGTGTCGGAGGCGAGGAACTCGATCACCGAGGCCACCTCGTCGGGCAGGGCCATGCGGCCGAGCGGGGACATTTGCACGGCGAGCGCCACCTCCTCGTCCGCGTTGTCCTGCGAGCGAAGCATGGGCGTGTCGACGCTGCTCGGCGCCACCTCGTTGATCCGGATTCCGCGCGGTCCCAATTCCATTGCCGCAGTGCGCACCAGCGCCGAGGTGGCGGCCTTCGACGCGGCGTAGGCGCCGTAGCCGGGGATCGTCATGCGAGCGGCCAACGACGTCACGACGACGAACGACGCGCCCGCCGACATGTGCGGGACGGCGTGCTTGATTGCGTAGATCACCGCCATGGTGTTGACGCCGTAGCACTGCATCATCGCCTCGGTGGTGAGTTCGGTGCTGTGAGTGGGGGTGACGAAGGTGCCTGCGCTGCACACCACGGAGTCGATGCGGCCGTATTCGGCGGCGACGGCCGACATGCACTCCCGCACTTCGGATTCCCGACTCACGTCGGTCTGGATCGAGCGCGCACCGATCTCCTCGGCGATGTCCGTGCTGTCGCGCCTGCTGGTGATGACGACTCTCGCGCCGCTCTTGACGAAACGACGAGCCGCCGCGAGCCCGATCCCGCTAGAGCCGCCGGTGACGACGACGACCCGTCCGGACTCCTGGGACATGATTGCTCCTTACGACGTGATGCAGCGATCGGCGCAATGGTGGTGGGAAGTTGTTTCCTTTGCGTTTCGATCGAATGATCTACAGAAGTTGCCGGAAAGTGGTGGATATTGTGCAATGGGCAACCGTCGATTCGTGGCAAGGAGAATTTCGTGCAGCTCGATGCGCTCGACGAGCAGATCCTCTGGGAACTCGCCCGCGATGCCCGGATCCCCAACAACGAGCTGGCCAAGAAGCTTCACGTGTCGCCGTCCACGACGATCAACCGGGTGCGGGCACTCAAGGAGAAGGGCGTATTCCAGTCGGCGCATGCCACCGTCGACCTGGTGGCAGTGGGACTTCCGGTCCAGGCGGTGGTCTCGGTGCGGATCCATCCGCAGGCGCGGCGTGCGCTGAAGGAGTATGCGCAGCGGGTGATCCTGTTGCCACCGGTGATGAATCTGTTCTGGATGGGCGGGCCCGACGACTTCCTGATCCACGTGCACTGCGCGTCGACGGCGCATCTGCGCGACTTCGTGGCCACCGATTTGAGCGCCGACCCGGCGGTGGCGTCAGCCCAGACGAACGTCGTGTTCGAGCATCTGCTCGGCGCGCAGCACATGGATCACGTCAGTGGATTCGAGGAGATTCGCGGCGGATATTGAGCCGAACAATCTGTGCCGACGTGCGGCTGGGCGGGTCTCTTGATGAAGATTATCGAGAATTCTAGTGCCCTAGTTGCACGTAATGCATCAGAAACCAGGGTGAAACAGAGCATCTGCAACTCTAGTGCGGCGCTGACGTCGACGTAGCCGTCGATCGAACCTCCCTCCGCACACCCCCGAGGTTTCCCACATGACGATCAAGACCCCTCCGCCCTTCGATCCCGTCGACGCGGGTCCGCACACGCCACTCGACGCCCACTCGTCGCTGCACCGCAACCTCGGTGTCGGCTCCATCGCCTTCATGGCGCTCGCAGGCGCCGCACCGCTGGGCGCGGTCATCGCGGCCTTCCCGATCGTGGTCGGGGTCAGCCAAAGTCCCGCCATCCCACTGTTCTTCGTCCTCGCAACCGCGATCCTGGCGATCTTCACCGCAGGCTTCGTCAGGATGGCTCGCCACGTGACCAACGCCGGCGCCTTCTACTCCTACATCCAGGCCGGCCTCGGCCGAATCCCCGGTACGGGCGCCGCCACCTTCGCAGTCGGCACCTACGTGATGCTGGCCGTGGCGCTGGCCGCCTACATCGGCGTGGCCACCAGCGATGCCATCGCCCACTTCGGCGGACCCGGAACCCCCTGGTGGGCGTGGACCGCGGCGTGGGTCTTGATCACCGGTGTGCTCGGCTACCGGGACATCGAACTGAGCGCCAAGGTGCTCGGAGTCGTGCTGGTGGTCGAGATCGTCGTGGTCGTCGTCATCGACGGCGCCATCCTGGCCAGAGGCGGCGAGGCGGGCCTCACCACGTCCGCGCTGAGTCCGGCGCTGCTGGCCGACGGGTATCCGTCACTGGGCCTGATGTTCGCGTTCTTCAGCTTCGTCGGCTTCGAGGCCACGGCGGTGTTCCGCACCGAGGCCCGCGACCCCGAACGGACCATCCCGCGCGCCACGTACGTCGCCGTAGTGGGAGTTGGCCTGTTCTATGCCTTTTCGGCATGGGCGATCACCGTCGGCGTCGGTCCCGATGCCATCGTGGCCGCGGCGACCGACGATCCGACCGGCATGGTGCTGGGCCTCGCCCAGACCTACGTCTCGCCGGTCATGCAGGACGTCATGCAGATTCTCCTGCTGACGAGCATCTTCGCGTGCATGTTGACCTTCCACAACGTGCTCACCCGATACGGCTACACCATGGCGACCAAGGGAATCCTGCCCGCCGCCCTCGGTGTCGTCAGCGTCAGGCATCGCGCTCCGTCGCGGTCGTCGCTGACCGTCTCGGTGGTCACCACCGTCCTGCTGGTGGCCGTCACCGTCGCCGGACTCGATCCGGTCGCCGAGGTGTACACCTGGCTGTCCGGTGCGGCAACGCTCGGCGTGATCGTGCTGATGGCGCTGACGTCGGTGGCGGTGCTGGTGTTCTTCCGGGCCAGGCGCGATGCCCGCACCGGTCTCTGGTCGACGACGATTGCGCCCGCCATCGCCCTGGTGTGCCTCGGCGCGGTGACCTACCTGGTGATCAAGAACTTCTCGGCGCTGGTGCCGAGCCCCGTCGTGGCCAACGTGCTGCTGGTGGTGTTGGTCGCGACGTATGCGGTCGGCGTCGGGGTGGCCCTCGTCTTCCGCGCCCGCCGCCCGCAGGCCTACGCCGCCCTCGACGCCTCACCGTCCATTCCGACCCAAGGAGAAAACCCATGACTGCCACCATCAACCACGTTTCGACCCCGGCGTACCAGAAGACCTCGGAGCTGAACAACTGGCGCCACTTCGCCGAGATGAAGACTGCCTCGACGACACCCCCGAAGATCATCGTCAAGGGGGAGGGCTGTTACCTGATCGACTCGGACGGCAACCGCTACCTCGACGGCCTGTCCAACCTGTTCTGCGTCAACCTCGGCTATTCCTACGGCGAAGAACTCGGCGAGGCGGCCTTGGCGCAGTACAAGGAGCTGGGCTATCACAGCAACTGGGGAAGCACCCATCCCCGCGCCGTCGAATTGGCCAGTGTGATCGCCGAACTCACCCCCGGTGACCTCGACCACGTGTTCTTCACCCCCTCCGGTGGCGAGTCGGTGGAAGCGGCCTGGAAGATCGCCCGCAAATACCACAAGCTGCGCGGCGAAAACAGGTGGAAGGCCATCTCACGTCAAACCGCTTATCACGGAACCACTCTCGGCGCGCTGTCGCTGATCGGGATCCCCGAGTTCCGTTCGGACTTCGAGCCGCTGGTACCCACGGCTGGCCGAATCCGCAACACCCGCCGCGTCGGCCGCCCTGCCGAGGAGACCGAGGAGCAGTTCACCGCGTTCCTGCTCGACGATCTGGAGTTCCGGATCCAGGCCGAAGGTCCCGACACCGTCGCGATGATCCTCATGGAACCGGTGCAGAACCACGGCGGCATGCTGATCCCGCCCGCCGGTTACTCCACGGGCGTCCGGGAGATCGCCGACAAGTACGGCATCCTGGTGGTCGCCGACGAGACCATCACGGCGTTCGGGCGCGTCGGTGCGTGGTTCGCCTCGGAGCGGTACGGCATGGAACCCGACATCATCACCTGTGCGAAGGGCCTGTCCTCGGCGCATGCGGTGATCGGAGCGGTGGCGGTCGGGGAGAAGGTGTACGAGCCGTTCCTGGCGTCGGGCGCATCCCTGTTGCACGGCAACACGTTTGGCGGACATCCCGTGATGGCTGCCGTGGCCCTGAAGAACATCGAGATCATGAAGCGCCTCGACATCCCGAACACCGTGCTGGCGAACGAGGCTCCGCTTCGTGCCAGGCTGGACGCCCTTGCCGCGCTGCCGGCGGTGCTCGAGATCCGGGGCGCAGGCCATTTCCATGCAATCGAACTGAGGCAGCACGCGGCGTCGGGACGGCCGATGACCGATGCGGAGAAGCTCCACCTCTACGGCGACGCGCTCCTAGCGCTGCCGCTGGAGGAGCGTGGGGTGATGCTGCGAATCTCGGTCGACGCCGGGGATCCGGTGGTGTGCGTGGCACCGCCACTGGTGGCCGGTGACGCCGAGTTCGATCACCTCGTCGGTGCCCTGCACGACGTACTGGCCTCGGTGAGCACGGTGTACGCCGACCTGACCTGACTCGGTGGGCTAGAAGCGGCCGCCGCCGCCACCCCAGCCGCCACCCGACCCGCCGAACGACGTCGGGCGGAAGCCGCCGCCTCCGCCGCCACCGCCGAATCCGCCGCGCAGCGTACCCGACAGGATGTTGCCGATGACGATGCCGCCCAGCACGGCACCGATGTCGCTGCCGCCTCCGCCGGGGCCGTATCCGCCGCTGTAACTGCGTTGCGCCGCAGCCAGATCCGCATTGGCCAACGACTGCGCGTGCGCGGCAAGCGTCGCCGCGCCGTTGGCGTGGGCGATGGCCTCGGCCGGGTTGGTGTCCTTCTTGGCCTGCGCGGCCTCGAGCTGGCGTACCGCCTCCGACAACCGGGTGCGGGCGTCTGGGCCGATGCTGCCGCGGCGGGTGTCGATGAAGTCCGACACCGCTCGCACCCGCGACTGCGCGCTGAACAGCGCCTGATCGAAGGCGCGCCGCAACCGCTCGGCGGCCTCGAGCTCCTCGCTGACCTCGGCCAGCAGCCGGTCGAGGTCGGCGTCGGCCTGCGCCAATTTCGTGTACGCGCCCAACGGGTCGGCGGAACCGACGTCCTGAGCGTGCGTGACGGCCGCGACTGCCACGTCCTTCGCGGCGCTCAGCTCGGCGGCCTTGGGCACGCCGTCGCGCGCGAGTCGAGCAGTGGCCGAGGTGATCCCGTCCTGGATGTCGGCGATCGCGGCGGGCAGGCCTGCGACGGCGCGGTTGATGTCGGTCCCCGCCGTGTCGACCGAGTCGAGCAGCCGACGAGCTTGTCCCAGCGCCGATTCCGCGGCCCTGATCGCGTCGACAAGGCCGCGCTGCTGCCCGGCGGGCTTGGCCACCAACGAGCGGCCCATCGTGATGTTCTGGTCGGCGAACGCCAGCCGCTGCCTTGCGACGTCGACGTTGCCCGACACCGAGGCAAGCGCAGTCTCCGAGAACTGCGCGTGCAGTGCCGCGACGGCCTGCTCCGCGGGTTCGATGCGCGCGGTCAGCTCGACCATCTGCTGGGTGAGCACGTCGAGCCTGTCGGGGGCGTTGATCACCAGGTCACGCAACTGGCGAAACGCCTCACGCTGTGCTTCGAGCTCGTCGTCGGCGCGGGCGGCGGCCACGATCACCCGGGTCAGCAGGTCGCGGCGCTGCTGCGGCGTCTCCGGAACGGCGTCGTCGAGGGTCTGCCGCACGGTGAACGCCTGAGCCAACGCCGTCTTTGCCTTGGCCACCGCCTCGACGAACGGCGCGGTGTCGGTGGGACCGAATTCCTCGACCGCCAACGTCAATTCGTTGTCGCTGGTGCGGACGGCATTGTCGACCTCGACGACGACCGACTTCGACAAGTCGTCCAGCGCGTCGATCGACAGCGTGGCCAGGGCGTTGGGATCGGCGGGATCGACCCGCTGGGCGGCCGCGAACTCCGCCGCGCGCTTCTTGCGGCGGCTGCGTCGCCGCCACAGCACCAGCGCCAAGATCGCGACGGCGAACACGGCGAGCGCGATGGCCATGCCCACCCAGGAGCTGCCACTCGACGGCGGGCTCGTCAATCCCTCGGCCGCAGCCGTCGCCGCCCCCGCCCAGTCGCCCTGGCTCAGCGCGGGTTCGACCTGATCCCTGCGAAGACTGGCTTGCGCGGAGTCGCTGAGTATCCGGGTCCCTGCGAACAGAGCGTAGTCGCGGTCCTCGGTGGCCACGGCCAGCAGCGCATCCTGATCGGGCTGAAAGTTGTTGATGCGCATGGCTCTCTGCGCCCATTCGACACCGGTCTGGCCGGAGAAGTCGTCGACGAAGACCACCCAGAGCCGCACGCGGCGGGCGGTGTACAGCTCGTCGATCGCACCGGTCACCTGAGCCAGGCCAGAGGCGTTCAGCACGTTCGCGTTGTCGGTGACGCGCTCCTGCAGTCGCAACGGGGGTTCGCTGCCCGCGGTGGGCGCCAGCAGCAACCCCGTGGTCAACACCGCCAGGATCAGGCTCAGCAAGCGGGCAGCCACCAGATTCCAGCGCATGACCGTCAATCTAGTGGCTCGGTCGACCCGGCGAACCGTCCTGGCAGACTGTGCGTCGGTGGCACACGCAGACGGCCCGTACCGGGACCCTTACTCAGACTTCGACCGGCAACGCATGGTGGTCGAGGCGCCCAAGGGTGCCGCCTTGCCGGGAACCGGCACCGAGCACCGCACCGACTTCGCGCGGGACAGGGCCAGGGTGCTGCACAGCGCTGCGCTGCGACGCCTCGCCGACAAGACCCAGGTCGTCGGGCCGCGCCAGAGCGAGACGCCACGCACGCGGCTGACGCACTCGCTGGAGGTCGCCCAGATCGGCAGGGGAATGGCCGTCGGCCTCGGGTGTGACCCCGACCTGGTCGACCTCGCGGGGCTGGCGCACGACATCGGTCATCCGCCGTACGGCCACAACGGTGAGCGCGCACTCGACGAAATCGCCAAGCAGTTCGGCGGCTTCGAGGGCAACGCGCAGAACTTCCGCATCCTCACTCGGCTGGAACCCAAAGTGCTTGATCCGCAAGGCCTCAGCGCGGGGCTGAACCTGACTCGCGCGTCGCTTGACGCCGTCACGAAGTATCCGTGGCGGCGGGTGGGCGACGGCGGCAAGTTTGGCTTCTACGACGATGACGTTCCCGCCGCGGACTGGGTCCGCGCCGGGGCCCCGGACCGTCGGCCGTGCCTGGAGGCGCAGGTGATGGATTGGGCCGACGACGTCGCCTATTCGGTGCACGACGTCGAGGACGGCGTCATCTCCGGCCGCATCGACCTGCGGGTGCTCACCGACGCCGACGCCACGGCCGCCCTGGCGAGCCTGGGCGCCGGGGCGTTCCCTTCGCTGATCGCCGACGACCTACTCGCCGCGGCGCAGCGGCTGTCCGACGAGCCGGTGGTGGCCGACGTGGGCAAGTACGACGGCACCGTGGCGGCGTCGGTCGCCCTCAAGCGCATGACCAGCGAGTTGGTGGGGCGGTTCGCGAACGCGGCGATCACCGAGACCCGCGCCGTGGCCGGGGAAGGCCCGCTGACCCGCTACGACACCGGACTCGCGGTGCCATCCACGGTGCGTGCCGAGGTCGCCCTTCTGAAGATGCTGGCGCTGCAGTTCATCATGTCCGATCACGGCCACCTGCAGATTCAGGCCGATCAGCGCATACGCATCCACGAGGTGGCGTTGGTGCTGTGGGCGCAGGCGCCGAGCAGTCTGGATCCGCAGTTCGCACCGGACTTCGCCGCTGCAGGCGACGACGGTGCCCGGCTGCGCGTGGTGATCGATCAGATCGCGTCGTACACCGAGGGGCGGTTGGAACGAGTGCACGAGGCGCGCTCGCCCCGGCCTCTAGACTGGTTCGGTGCCGGGCCGCATCTCTGATCGCGACATCGCAGCCATCCGTGAAGGCATCCGGATCGAGGACGTCGTTGGCGACTACGTCCAGTTGCGTCGCGCGGGCGTCGACTCCCTGAAGGGGCTGTGTCCCTTCCACGACGAGAAGTCGCCGTCCTTTCACGTGCGCCCCAACCACGGTCAGTTCCACTGCTTCGGCTGCGGCGAGGGCGGCGACGTCTACACCTTCCTTCAGAAGATCGAACACGTCAGCTTCGTCGAGTCGATCGAGATGTTGGCCGACAAGATCGGCTACACCGTCACCTACACGGGTGGCTCGACCACCAACGTGCAGCGGGACAGGGGCAGCCGCAGTCGACTGATCGCCGCGAACGCCGCCGCCCAGGAGTTCTACGCCGAGGCGCTCAAGTCGGCGGAGGCCGCGCCGGCGCGGCAGTATCTGATCGAGCGCAGCTTCGACGCAGAAGCGGCCAGGCAATTCGGCTGTGGGTTTGCGCCTTCAGGCTGGGACACCCTCACGAAGCACCTGTTGCGCAAGGGTTTCGAGTTCAAGGAGCTCGAGGCGGCGGGGCTGTCGCGGGAGGGGCGCCGCGGCCCGATGGATCGCTTTCACCGCCGCCTGCTGTGGCCCATCCGGATGTCGGCAGGGGAGGTGATCGGCTTCGGCGCCCGACGGTTGTTCGACGACGACACCATGGAGGCCAAGTACGTCAACACGCCCGAGACGGTGTTGTACAAGAAGTCGAACGTGCTGTTCGGGCTCGATCTCGCCAAGCGCGACATCGCCAAGGGGCATCAGGCGGTCGTGGTCGAGGGCTACACCGACGTCATGGCGATGCACCTGGCCGGAGTGACGACCGCCGTCGCGTCGTGCGGCACCGCGTTCGGCGAGGAGCACCTGTCGATGTTGCGGCGGCTCATGATGGACGACAACTTCTTTCGCGGTGAGTTGATCTACGTGTTCGACGGTGACGCGGCGGGCCGGGCTGCCGCGGTGAAGGCCTTCGAGGGGGAGCAGAACCTCGCGGGGCAGTCCTTCGTTGCGGTGGCCGACGACGGCATGGATCCCTGCGATCTGCGGCTGAAGTCCGGGGACGGCGCGCTGCGCGACCTCGTCGCACGGCGAACCCCGTTGTTCGAGTTCGTGATTCGCACGGCGCTTGCCGAGCACGACCTGGACAGTGCGGAGGGGCGAGTCGCGGCCTTGCGGCGCTGCGTGCCAATGGCGGCCAGGATCAAGGACCCGACCCTTCGCGACGAGTACGCCAGGCAGTTGGCCGGCTGGGTGGGCTGGGACGACGTCGCGCAGGTCCTCGGACGGGTACGCGAGACGGCGAGCGCGGGTGGCACGGCGCCACGTCGCGGGGCTCGGGCCGTGGCGCCCACCGCGCAGGCCGTGGTCCGCCCCGACCCGCGAGATCCGACGCTCTGGCCGCAGCGGGAGGCGCTCAAGGCGGCGCTGCAGTATCCGGCGATCGCCGGACCGGTCTTCGACACGTTGACCATCGAGAGCTTCACCCACCCCGGCTATGCCGCCGTGCGCGCCGCGATCAGCGCAGGGGGAGGGATGTCGGCGGGCCTGTCCGGAGCGCAGTGGATCGACGCGGTGCGCGAGCAGGCGGGGTCACCCGCGGCGGCGACCCTGGTCAGCGAGCTCGGGGTGGAGGCCTTCAAGGTCGAGGACGACGAGCGGCTGGCGCGCTACATCGGTGGTGTCCTGGCCAGGCTGCAGGAGGTGTGGGTCGGCAGGCAGATCGCCGAGATGAAGTCCAAGCTGCAGCGCATGTCGCCGGTGGACAACGACGACGAGTACAACGCGCTGTTCGGGGACCTGGTGGCGATGGAGACCTATCGACGCAGTCTGCTGGAGCGGGCGAGTGGCGACGACCTTACTGCGTGAATGGCCGCGTCACGCTATGGTGATTTCGCCGTCAGTCCAATGGAAGGGCCCCGCATGACCATCCGAGTACACCGGTTCGTCGCCGCAGGCGCGCTGGCGGTTGCGGCCGTCGCCGCTCCCGTCGCCATCGCTTTCTCCAACGATGCAGGTCAGTCGGTTGCCGGCCCGCGGTGCCTGTCCTGGTACGGCAACCAGGAAGACGGCGTTTGCCTGTCGTACTCCAACGGCAACGGCGTCAACGTCGGCACCCCCGACTTCGGCGTCTACGGACCCAACTCGAACGTCGTGCCCGGCGGCGGCATCGGCATCACCTCCGGACCGCTGCTCCCCGGTCAGACCTGGACCAACGGCATCGGCTAGCTCGCCTGCATCAATCCTTCTTGACCTCGGTGTGTAGCACCGAGGTGGTCGCGTCGATCGGCGTCAGTCTCACGGTGTTCGGATCCGGTGACACCCGGTCGGCCAGTTTGCGTCGTCCCGCATCGATGACGGCCTTGGTCACCGGGCTTCCCGTTACGGCCCGCGCCGTCCCCGCGATCTGCTCATAGCGGCGTCGGCCTGCCTTCGCGCCCAACACGTAACCGACGGCCATGACGGCGGCGAATCGGATCACAGGACTCCTCCCACATGACGGTGCATCGTGTCCATCCTGCCTCGTGCCGTGACATCGCGGTTGGGCGAGGCAACCCAGCAACAACCCCTGCCCGATAACGGGGTTCGGGCGTTCATGCGCTAGAGTCAACGCTCGGTCCGGGGGCATGCCCCGGGACCGACGAGCATTCCCCTGTAGCTCAATTGGCAGAGCAGCCGACTGTTAATCGGCAGGTTCGTGGTTCGAGTCCACGCGGGGGAGCAACTACCGGCGTCACCTCGGCTCGATCGTCCCCGAGCTGATCGCGTCCTGCTCCTCGTGTTGGGCGGCGTCCACGATGTGTTCCGGGTGCAGCATCTCGGCGTATCGCAGCTTCTCGGGAATGCCGAAACCGTCGACCAGCACCTCGGCGTAGGGGCGCAGCACCTTGCAGCGGTCGTTGATGCCGCGGGTGACCGCCTTGGCCCGCTCCGTCGACAGGAAGCGATGCTCGATGAACCACGCCTTGTCGGCTTCGATGACGGACAGGGCATACAGGTCGCAGACCACGCCGAGGATCTTGCGTGCCTCGGCGTCCTCACAGGTGTCGATGCCTGCGACGAACGCCTCCAAGACGATGCGGTCGATGTGGGCCGTCGCGGTGTGCAGCACGTGGTCCTGGACGGAGTTGAACGCCTCGAACGCGCTCATCTCCTTGGACTTGCCCTGCAGGCGACGGGCGACCGAGGCGAGCATGTACTCCTCGCGGTCCTCGAACATCTTGACCTGGGTGCCGCGGTTGAACAGGCTGCCCTCCTCCTCGTTGTCCTGACGGGCATCGAGGATGGTCTGCATGATCGTCTGCGCAGCGGTGCGCTTCGCGACGCGTTCGCCGGCGAAGTTGGCGGCGAAGCGCACCCACTCCACCGGGCTCATCCCCTTGATGTCGTCGGCGTAGGCGGTCAACAGCTCCTTGGCGACCAACTGGGTGAGTACGTGGTTGTCGCCCTCGAACGTGGTGAACACGTCGGTGTCGGCCTTGAGTGCGATCAACCGGTTCTCCGCCAGATAGCCTGCGCCGCCGCAGGCTTCGCGCGCCTCCTGAATGGCGCGGGTGGCGTGCCAGGTGTTGGCGGCCTTGAGACCCGCCGCGCGGGACTCCAGCTCGCGCTGCTCCTCGGGATCGGGATCCTCGGACGTCTGCAGCTCGTGGCACTTGGCCACCAGTTCGTTCTGCGCGAACTGCAGGGCGTAGGACTTCGCGATCAGCGGGAAGAGCCTGCGTTGGTGCACCAGGTAGTCCATGATCAGTATCTCGTCGTCGCCGCCCGGCGCGTCGAACTGCCTGCGCTCCAAGGCATACCGCGTGGCGATGTCCAAACCCACGCGGGCGGCGGCGCCCGCGCTGCCGCCCACGGTGACCCGCCCGCGGATCAGCGTGCCGAGCATGGTGAAGAACCGGCGGCCTGCGTTCTCGATCGGTGAGCTGTAGGTGCCGTCGGCGGCGACGTCGGCGTACTTGTTGAGTAGGTTCTCCCGAGGAATGCGGACGTGATCGAACATGATGCGGCCGTTGTCGACGCCGGGCAGGCCGCCCTTGTAGTGACAGTCCGAGGTGGTGACGCCGGGCAGGTCGTTGCCGTCGTCGTCGCGGATGGGGACGACGAAGCAGTGCACGCCGTGGCCCTTGCCACCCGTGATCAGCTGGGCGAACACCGCTGCCACCCTTGCGGTCTGGGCGGCGCCGCCGATGTAGTCCTTGCGCGAGGTCGGTGTCGGGGAGTTGATGACGAACTCCTCGGTGCCGGGGTCGTAGCTCGCAGTGGTCTCCAGGGACTGCACGTCGCTGCCGTGGCCGGTCTCGGTCATCGCGAAGCAGCCGAGGATTTCAAGGTCGATCAGCTTCTTGACGTACGCCTGGTGGTGCCGTTCGGTGCCGAGGTTCTCGATGGCTCCGCCGAACAGTCCCCACTGCACGCCCGCCTTGACCATGAGCGACAGGTCCGACATGGCGAGCATCTCGATCATGGTGACGGCGGCGCCCACGTCACCGTTGCCGCCGTGTTCCTTCTTGAAGCCGTCCTCGGCGGCGCCGTGGGCGGCCATGATTCGCATCTGCTCGGCCACCTTGGTACGGGCGATGACGGTGTTCGGGGTGTAGTGCGGCCGGAAGACGTCTCCGGAAAGTGTCTCGCGGGCGGCGTTCTTCACGTCCCGCCAGCGTCCGTCGAGTGCGTTGCGCAGGTGATCTGCGGTGGTCGTCATGCTTTGACGGTATCCCGCGATCGTGACCGTGAAACTGTGATGTGGCAAACCCAGGGGATCCTGAGTCGATGCATGCCGGGGTGCTGGCGTTGAATCAACGCCATGACCGATCCGGACCGCTCGCAGCCACCTGTCGGGCTGCCCCACGAGATCGACCACCGGCACGCCGACGTGACGGGTGGGTGGCTGCGTGCGGCCACCTTCGGGGCGATGGACGGGTTGGTCAGCAACACGGCGCTGATCGCGGGAGTGGCGGCGAGCGCGAGCACGCACACCGTGGTTCTCTCCGGTGTCGCGGGGCTGCTCGCCGGCGCGTTCTCGATGGCGCTCGGCGAATACACCTCGGTCACGACGGCCAACGAGCAGATCGAGTCCGAGGTCCGCGTCGAACGGCGGGCATTCCGCAAGCATCCGCAGGCCGAGCGCGCCGAACTCATCGGCATGTTGCAGGCGATGGGCATGACAAAGGACACGGCCACCGCGGCGACCGACGAGATCCATCAGGACGAGAGTCGCGCGCTGAACTTTCATCTGGTTCAGGAGTTGGGCGTAAACCCCAGCGAGAAGCCATCGCCGTGGGTGGCGGCGGGGTCGTCGTTCGTGATGTTCGCGGTCGGAGCGGTCATCCCGCTGATCCCGTACCTGCTCGGCTTCGCGTCGCTGTGGTTCGGGCTGGCCTGTGGCGGCGTCGGCCTGCTCGTCGCGGGCGGGGTGGCTGCGCGCTTCACCCGCAAGCCGGTGTGGTCGGGCTCGCTGCGGCAGTTGGCGTTCGGTGGCATCGCGATCGCGGCGACCTACGTGGTCGGCTCACTGATCGGTGCCACGGTCACCTGACTCGGAGGGCCGGAAAAGTGACCCTTGACACGATGTGGAATCCATTCCATTCTTGTGTGGAATGGATTCCACATCCACGCGCTCCCCATCGATCGACGAGGTTCACCGACTGCCATGACATCTGCGCATCAGGACGACGCACCGTTCTCCATGCTGTTGCGAATTGCCGGGGATGCCGACCAGCTCGCCATCTGGTCGGCCCGCAACGGCATCGAGGGATGGCTGGCCTTCGAGCGCGCGTTGGCGCTGGCTCAGGCCGACGAGGGCGAGATGCCCGGCGAGGATGCGGCCGCCATTGCCGCCGCGGCGTCGTCGGCGGCGATCGACGAGGCCGAGTTGTGGGCGACCGCCCGCAACGTCGGCTATCCCATCCTCGGGCTCGTTCGGCAGATCGCCGCGGCGCTCGATCCTGGACCCGCTCGCCGGGTCCACTTCGGCGCCACGACCCAGGACGTGATGGACACCGCGTTGGCATTGCAAATGGCGCACTCGCTCGACGCGCTCGACACGGCAACGTTCCGCCTGGGAAATGCGCTAGCCGAGCAGGTCCTGGCGCACCGCTTCACGGTGATGGCCGCCCGCACCCACGGCCAGCAGGCCGTACCCACGACGTTCGGGGCCACGCTGGCTTCACTGCTCGGCCAACTGACGCGCCATAGGACCCGGATCGCCGCGGCCCGTCCTCATCTCGAGGTCGTCTCGCTATACGGGGCGGGCGGCACCAGTGCCGCCCTCGGGCCGAGCGCCGCCAAGATCAGGCGACGCGTTGCCGAGCGCCTCGGCCTCGGTTTCAGTGACGTCCCATGGCACGTCGAGCGCGACGCCCCAGCCGAATTCGGGTGGCTCTGCGCCACCATCACCGGCGGATGTGCGAAGTTGGCGCGCAACGTCATCGACCTGTCGCGCACCGAGGTCGGCGAGGTTCACGAACGGTTCTCGAATCACCGCGGCGCATCCTCGACGATGCCGCAGAAGGTCAACCCGATCTCCTCGGAGATGATCGTCGGACTATCGGCGACCGCGAGTGCCCTCACCTCGGCGCTGACCCGGTTCCAGGAAGCCGGCCACGAGCGATCGGCAGGTGAGTGGCAGGTCGAATGGCACGTCCTGCCCCAGCTCGCGGTGCTGGCAGGTAGCGCCGTCGCCGAAACTCTGGACCTGGTCGAGGGCCTGCGCGTCGACACCGAGCGGATGCGGACCAACCTGGGACTCGACGGCGGACTCGTCTTGGCGGAGTCGTTGATGATGCAGTTGGCTCCCGCGTTGGGTCAGGCCGGCGCGCACGATCTCGTGTACGACGCCGCACAACGCGCCCGCCGGGACGGATTGCACATCGTCGACGCCGTCGGGGCGACCGCTCGTGACCGCGGCGTCGAACTCGACGAAACGCTGGTGTTGGCGGAGGACTACCTGGGTGAGGCCGTCCACGTCTGCCAGTCCGCCGTCGAGTCCTGGCGCGATCTTTCGCGACCGGCGGCGTCGCGCCCACCGTTGGCCAGCCTCGCCCTCAACTGACCCATTCAACGCCAACCCCGCGCAAAGGAGCGTCCCATGCCCGACACTGCAGCAGAAATGACCCCGTCCCCGCCGCCGTCCCCGCCGCCATCCCCGACCACGGTCGCCATGGCCAGCTTCATCGGAACCACGATCGAGTGGTTCGACTACCTCGTATTCGGCGCGGCGACGGTGTTGATCCTCAACCCGCTCTTCTTCCCGTCCGATGATCCGCTCACCAGCACCCTCGCCGGCTTCGGCGCCATCGCCGTCGCCTTCGTCGCCCGCCCGCTCGGGGGGTTGTTCTTCGGTCACTACGGAGACCGCATCGGTCGCAAGCGGATGCTGGTCTTGTCGGTGCTGCTGATGGGATTCGGAACCTTCGCGGTCGGCCTGCTGCCCACCTACGAGCAGGTCGGGATGTGGGCCCCGATCCTGCTAGTGATCCTGCGGTTCTTTCAGGGCTTCGCCGTCGGCGGCGAATGGGGCGGCGCCGTCCTCATGTCGTTGGAACACGCGCCGCCCCACCGGAGAGCGTTCTATGCGAGCTTCCCCCAGGCCGGTGTGCCCGCAGGCGTCGTGCTGTCGACGGGCGCGATCGCGATCATCACGCAGGTCTTCTCCGACGAGGACCTCCTGGCGTGGGCCTGGCGGCTGCCGTTCCTTGCCTCGGTCCTGCTCGTCGCGGTGGGGCTCTGGGTCAGACTGCGGGTTACCGAATCTCCGGAATTCCTTGCCTTGCAGACGAATCAGGATCTGCCGAAGGTGCCCGCCGCGAACGTCGTCCGCTCGCACAAGCACGCGCTCTTCTCCGGGATGCTGGCAAGCGCAGCGCCGAACGCCGTGTTCTACCTGGCGAGCACGTTCTTCCTCAGCTACGCCACCAAGACGCTCGGCGTGAGTCGCGATACCGTCCTGGTGGCCCTCATCGCCGCAGCCGCCTTGGAGGTGATCACGCTTCCGGCGTTCACCACGCTGGCCGATCGGTGGACGACGCGCCGATTCCTCAGCGCCACCTCACTTCTGGTCGGCGTCGGCGCCGTACCGGTGCTGCTACTGCTCAACACCGCCACCGTCGCCGGTGTGTTCGCCGCCTTCTTCCTGGCGCTGCCGCTGTTGCATGCACTGTCCTACGGTGTGACCGCGGGTTTCATCGCCGACCTGTTCCCCGCCGAGGTTCGCTACACGGGCTCGTCGATGGCCTATCAATTCGGCGGCCTCATCACGTCGGCCCCAGTCCCCATCATCGCGTCGATGTTGTTGTCCAGCACCGGTTCGTCGCTGTCGATCGCGTACTACCTAGCTGCCGCCAGCGTGGTGGGTGCCGTCGTGGTCGCCCTCGCGCCGCGATCGGCGGGGAAACCACGAACCCTCCGGAGCCCCGAGGGCACCGTGTCGGCGAAGGAAGGAGCGCAAGCATGATCGGAAGGGGTGCGGTTCTCGCCTCGAGCCACAACGAGCGGCCATACGCCGACCACCGCCCGCTGACCATCTGCGACGTCGAGTTCGACGACCCGGCGCCAGGGGAGGTCCTGGTGAAGATGGAGGCGGCGGGACTCTGCCACTCCGATCTCTCCCGCGTCAACGGCGACCGCATCGGCGTGGCGCCGGTCGTCCTCGGCCACGAGGGCTGCGGTCGCGTCGTCGCCACGGGTGACGGCGTCGACGACATCGCGATCGGGCAGAAGGTGGCGTTGGTGTTCCACACCCGGTGCGGTCGGTGCGAGACGTGCACCGGGACGCGGTGGTCGCTGTGTCCCGCTGGCCTGGCCACCGCGGCCAGCGGGGAACTGCTCGGCGGCGGACGACGAATCCGTCTGGACGGCAAGGAAATCGGTCACCATGCCGGGTCGTCGGCCTTCGCCGAGTACGCCGTCGTCGACCGCAGGACCGCCGTCGCGATCCCCGAGGCGGTGCCCAGCCCGGTCGGCGCACTTCTCGGATGCGCGATCCTGACCGGAGGGGGAGCGGTCCTCAACGCCGGGCACGTGAGGTCCGGCGACGACGTCGCGGTGGTCGGGCTCGGCGGCGTCGGACTTGCCGCGGCCATGGTCGCCGCCGCCCGAGGCGCCCGAGTCACCGCGATCGACCCGATCGACACCAAACTCGACATGGCCGTCCTCGTCGGGGCGCACGACACCATGACGCCGGAGGCCGCGCGCCACGCCGGCCGCCGATTCGACGTCGTCGTCGAGGCGGTCGGGCGCAGCGCCGCGCTGGATCAGGCCATCGACCTCACCCGAGTCGGCGGCAAGACCGTGACCGTGGGCTTGCCGCACCCGTCGGAGAAGGTGTGCATCTCGGCGGCGTCACTCGTACTGGAGGCACGTTCGATCGTCGGCTCCTACCTTGGCTCCGGTGACCCGGCGGTCGACATCGCCGAGTACGCCGCCATGTACCTGCGGGGCGATCTGCCCATCGACGAACTCATCTCGCGACACATCGGTCTCGACGACCTGAACTCCGCACTCGACAGCCTCGCCGCAGGCGAGGTCGCCCGCCAGGTCGTCGTCTTCGACGGCTGACACCACCCACTATCAGGAGACGACGTGACGAATCAACACGCCATTCTGGACACCTTCGCCAAGGGCGTCTGGATCAACAACAAGACCGCGGATGCCGCGGACGGCACGACATTCGACGTGGAGAACCCCGCCGACGGCAGCGTGCTGTGCAGCGTTGCCGACGCGGGCGAGACCGACGCGCTCCGGGCGCTCGACGCGGCCGTGGACGCTCAGGCTTCCTGGGCGGCGACGCCGGCTCGAACCCGGTCCGACATCCTGCGACGCGGATTCGACCTCATCACGGACCGCACCGAGGAACTGGCCCAGCTGATCACGCTGGAAATGGGCAAGTCGATCGCCGAGTCCAGGGGTGAGGTCGCCTACAGCGCCGACTTCCTACGGTGGTTCTCCGAGGAGGCCGTCAGGATCCACGGCGACCTGACGACGAATCCGACTGGGCCGGGACGGATTGCGCTCATCCGGCAGCCCGTCGGACCGTGCCTCCTGATCACTCCGTGGAACGTACCGTTGGCCATGGCCGCCAGGAAGGTCGCCCCGGCGCTGGCGGCGGGCTGTACCGCCGTCCTGAAACCAGCCGAGCAGACGCCGCTGACGGCCCTGTTGTTCGCGGAGATCATGCAGGAGGCGGGCCTGCCCGACGGCGTGCTCAACGTCGTCCCGACCTCGCGGCCCGAGGTCGTCGCGACGCCGCTGCTTGCGGATCCACGCTTGCGAAAGGTCTCCTTCACGGGATCGACGGAGGTCGGGCGCATCCTGATCCGAGCGTCGGCCGACAACGTCTTGCGCACGTCGATGGAGCTGGGCGGCAACGCCCCCTTCGTGGTGTGTGCCGACGCCGACGTCGACGCGGCCGTAACGGGCGCCATGGTGGCCAAGATGCGCAACGTGGGTGAGGCCTGCATCGCCGCGAATCGGTTCTACGTGCACGAGGACGTCGTCGACGAGTTCAGCGCCAAACTGGTGGAGCGCCTCGAGAAGCTCACCGTCGGAGACGGTTCCGCGCCGGGCACCGACGTTGGCCCGCTCATCGACGCCGTGCAGCGCGACAAGGTCGTCGAACTCGTCGCCGACGCCGTCGACCATGGCGCCAAGGTGGTGCTCGGCGGCACCCCACCCGGCGGTGCCGGGTACTACTACCCGCCAACGGTGTTGCGCGATGTCGCACCGACGTGCCGCATGAGTTCGGAGGAGATCTTCGGGCCGGTCGCACCACTGACGACGTTCCGCGACGACGAGGAGGCGCTGCGCCTGGCCAATGACACCGAATACGGTTTGGTCAGTTACGTCTTCACGTCCGACTTCACCCGCGCGATGTGGTTCGCGGAGCGGCTCGAGGCAGGGATGGTGGGTCTGAACAGGGGCTTCATCTCCAACGCGGCGGCACCGTTCGGCGGGACGAAGCAGTCCGGTCTCGGTCGGGAGGGCGGAGACGTCGGCATCGACGAATACCTCGAGCTCAAGTACGTGGCGATGGGTCCCGAGTGAGCGAGAGCTCACGCACCGAACGGGACTTCGCCGGTGAGGTGAACGTCGATTCCGACGCCATGTGGGGCGCCCAGACTCAGCGGGCACTCGACGCGTTCACGATCAGTGAGCTGCGCCTTCCCCACACGTTCATCCGCACCCTGGGTTCGTTGAAACACGCTGCCGCACAAGTGAATGCCGACCTCGGCCAGCTCGACCCGCGGCTCGCCGATGCCATTGGACGCGCGTCGGCGGAGGTGGCCGCCGGCAGGTGGGACGATCAGTTCCGGATCGATCTGTTTCAGACGGGAAGTGGCACCAACACGAACATGAACGCGAACGAGGTGATCGCCAACCGGGCCAACCAGCTGTTGGGCCAGCCTCTCGGCGCCAAGTGCCCGGTACATCCCAATGACCACGTCAACAAGGGGCAGTCCTCCAACGACGTGACCCCCACGGTCATCCACGTTGCGGCACAGACGGCGATCACTCACGAGCTGTTGCCCGCGCTCCGTCACCTGCAGGCGAGCCTGTCCGACCTCGCCGTGCGCACTCACGGTGTCGTGAAGTCGGGTCGTACGCACCTGCAAGACGCCGTGCCGATCAGAATGGGTCAGGAATTCGCGGGCCACGCCGGGCAGATCGAGCGCGGTATCGCGCGGATCGAGGCCGCCCAGACGGGTCTCGCAGAGGTCGCCCTCGGCGGGACTGCCGTGGGTACCGGTGTGAACACCCACCCGGAGTTCGCCGCACGGGTCATCCGGCGGCTCGCCGCCGACTTCGGAATCGAGCTGCGGGAGACCGGCAATCACTTCCAGGCGCAGAACTGTCTCGACGCCGTGGTCTTCGTGTCGGGGGCGCTGCGCACCGTCGCGATGAGCTTGTTGAAGATCACCGAGGACGTCCGGTGGATGAGCAGCGGGCCGGTTGCCGGTTTGGCCGAGATCACCATTCCGACGCTGGGAATGGGCTCGTCGATCATGCCGGGCAAGACCAATCCCGTGATGGCGGAGGCCGTCAGCCAGGTCGCCGTCAAGGTGATCGGCAACGATGCGGCGATCGCGGCCGCGGGCAGCCGGGCGAACTTCGAGATCAGCGTGATGTCGCCGGTTGCGGCCCATGCCCTGCTCGAATCGATCGACATACTGGCCGGCGCGGCGACCGCGTTCGCCGACCGGTGCATCAGGGGAGTAGTCCCGACCGCGGTGGGCCCGAATACGGTGGCGCGCAACGTGATGCTGTCGACTGCTCTGGCCCCTCGGCTCGGATACGACAAGGCCGCTGACATCGCCCGCGTCGCCTTGGAACGTCAGGTGACGGTGTTGGAGGCGGCATCGGCGATGAGCGACGTCCCCGAGCGACATCTGCGGACGCTGCTCGACGTGGGCGCGATGGCAGGCGAGCGTCAACCCGATGCGGGGTGAAGTGAGCTCGGTGCAGCGACGGACTCGCGAATGCGCAGTTCGCCCTCCATCTGGATCACCATGGGGTTCTTGGCATGCTTCTGATCCCAGGTGTCGATTGCTGTGAGGATCTCGCGACTTGCCCTGCGGCCCATGTCGGCGAGTGGGGGCGCGAACGTGGTGATGGCGGGGGTCCACACGGAATACCATGCGGGATCGTTGAATCCGGCGATGGACAGATCGTCGGGGATGCGGATGGACCGCCTCTTGCAGACGGCGAGGGTGCCGAGGACGAACTGCGCGCTGAGGGCGAGGACGACGGTAGGAAGGTCATCGGCGAGGGACTCGACGGCGGCTGCCCCCGCTTCGATGCTCAGCGCGGTGGACAGGATGCGCGCACGCGGCCGTCCGCCGCCCGTGTCGTCGGCGGGTACTTCGGGAATGTGGGCTTCCGCGAGCACCTTTCGGAATCCGGCGAGGCGGTCCCTGGTGGTCGAGAAGTCGGCTGGACCCACCAGAGCCACGAGGTCGCGATGTCCCTGGTCGACGACGTGACGGGTCAGCGCCTCGACGCCGAGCGCGTCATGGCTGAGGACGGCCGGGGCACTGGCGTTCTTCGAGCGGCGGTTGAGCTGAACGACGGGAAGCGAAGTCGGCACGGAGCCGTCGGGGTCGACGGGAACGTGGACCACGCCCTCCACCTGCCTGCTGAGCATGCTCTCCCACGCCCGCTGTTCGTCGCCTGCGGCCCCCCCGGTCTGGGCAACGATCAGCTGGAATCCCGCATCGTCCAGCTCGACCTGCAGGACTTCGGCGGCGGAGGTGTAGAACTCGTTGCTCAGGTCGGGGATCAGGAGTCCGATTACCCTGGTGCGCTTTTCGCGCAGCGCCCGCGCGGCCGCGTTGCCGCGGTACTGCAGCTCCACGGCGGCGGCTTGAACGCGGCTCTTGGTGACCACGTCCACGTAACCCTTGCCGGTCAAGGCGCGCGACGCCGTACCGACGCCGACACCCGCCAGTTTGGCGACGTCGGCTATCGTGCTCACCCCCCCAATCTATCGGAGTGGCGACCCGAGCCGAGTGACCGACGAGCGGTCGGATGGCTAGTGGTGGTCGGTCGTCGATGCCAGCGGTTCGCCTGCGGCGATGTCCGCAGTCAGTGCCTCGACCTTGCTCCTTGCATAGGCAAGCGAGTCGGTCCCCAGCAATTGGTGCAGCGGACCTGGCGCGCCGGTCGCGACCTCGATGATCGCGGCGGCTCCCCTCGCGGGGTCGCCGAGCTGATGGCCCTGGAGGTCGAGATGGTTCTGCGTCATCTCCCGGATGGCGGGGTACGCGTCGGTCGTGGCGGAGGGGAGCATCAGGGAGTCGGGGGACAGGAAACTGGTGCGGAAGTATCCCGGTTCGACGATGGTCACGGCGATGCCGAGATCGGCCACCTCCGCGGCGAGGGCTTCGGTCATGCCGTTCAGCGCGAACTTCGCCGAGCAGTACAGGCCCCAGCCGGGCACTGCTGTCAGCCCCAGAATCGACGAGACGTTGATGACGTGTCCGGTGCGGGCAGCGCGCAGGTGCGGAAGGGCCGAGCGCAGGACGTTCCAGGCGCCGATCACCTGGACGTCGAACATGGCGCGAACATCGGCGTCGGTCGTCTCCTCGACGGCGGCCAGGAATCCGTAGCCGGCGTTGTTCACCACGACGTCGAGTCCCCCGAATCGCGTGACGGTCTCGCCAACTGCGACGTCTACCGCCGCCCCGTCGGTGAGGTCCACCTCAAGCGGCAGAAGCGTGGCGGTGTCGACACCATCGAGCGCGGCAACCAGCCGTGCGGTGGACCGCGTGGTGGCGGCGACCTGATCGCCGCGGTTCAGCAGCTGGCGCACCAATTCCAGCCCGAGTCCGCGAGACGTGCCCGTCACGAACCACGTGGCAGGCGAATCGGTCGGGTAAGGCATGGGGGTCTCCTTGAGGTGGTCGTGTTGGTCAATCCGGTTGTAGCTTCTCGTCTTTCAGTCTCCCGGCCTCGGATGGTGAAGATCTCGCCACGACTGGCCCAACCGAACCCAAGGTCGCCGGAGGCTAGGACTCCCAGACCTAGGTCATCTACCGGACACGTTGGGACGATGCGGTGACGGATACCGCCAATCACGAACTCGCGGACTTCCTCAAACGTGCGCGCAACGCAATCGATCCGATGCGCGCGGGCCTGCCCGGCGATGGACGCATCCGACGGGTGGCAGGTCTGCGTCGCGAGGAAGTCGCGCTGTTGGCCGGAGTTTCGACGGATTACTACACCCGGTTGGAGCAGGGGCGCCGGATCACCCCGTCGGCCACGGTGTTGGACGCCGTCGCACGGGCACTCGGCCTCGACGGGACGGGTCGCGCACATCTCAATGATCTCGTCGGCGCGCAGATGTCGCGGCGGGAACCTGCTCGGCAGGCGCAGCGGGTGAGGCCCGGCCTGCGCCAGTTGCTCGAATGCCTCGACGGGACACCGGCGATGATCTTGGGCAGGCGCACAGACGTGCTGGCCACCAACGGTGCGGTGCGCGCGTTGATCGCGGACTTCGATGCGATGCCGTGGCGTGAGCGCAACTACGTCCGGTGGATGTTCATGTCGGCTCAGGCTCGGGAACTCTTCGCAGACTGGGAGATTCAGGCCCGTACGGCTGTCGAGAACCTTCGGCTCGACGTGGGGAGGAACCTCGGCGATGCCGCGAGCATCGAGCTCGTCGACGAATTATCGGCCGCGAGCGAGGAGTTCCGCGCGTGGTGGTCCGAACACCGGGTCCACCAACGGACGCATGGGACGAAGCACCTTCGGCATCCCGTCGCTGGCGCGTTGACGGTCGAGTACGAGACGTTCACGGCGCCCGGTGATGCCGACCAGGTGCTCTTCGTGTTCACGACCGCGGCGGACACCTCCTCGCGCGACGCCGTGGCGAGTTTGGTCAGCTGTCGCTGCCGATGGTGACGGCGGTGGCCTCGTCGGTCAGCTCCCCGCGTGACTTCTCTTCGGCGTCGATGTGGCTGAGGTGCGGGCGGGTCGCGATCATGACCCCGGCGGCGAGCAGCACGGCGCCCGCGCCGACCCAGAACGGCAGGTGCGCGTTGAACGTCTCGCCGAGCACGCCGGCCAGCCAGGGGGCGACGGCGCCGCCCCCGAAGCGCAGGAAGCTGTAGGCGGCCGACGCGACGCCGCGCTCGACGCCCGTCGTTTCGCCGGTCGC
>NZ_JBEVLO010000394.1:0-4276 GCF_040509115.1 Mycobacterium sp.
GATCATGCGCCACGTCAGCGGCCTGCGCTCACCCGCCAGCTCACGCGGGGGTTCGCCCGCAGGGTAGGAGACGGGCCGATTCCGCGACTGCGTGACGACCGCGATCACGATGATCGCCATCGACACCACGAGCATTGCGATGACGGCGAACAGGCTGCCGAGACTGCTGGTCGGCCGGTCGCGCGGCGGCGCCTCCGCGCCGGGCAGGTATCCGTGCAGCGCGGCGGCCGCCACGATCAAGAGCACGATCACGGCGACGACGCGCGGCCGATGGGCCATGACCCATCCTGTGCGTGGTCAGGTCAAGGCCGCAACACTATGGCTAGATCTGCCAGTCCTGGGCGCCGTCGTTCTGGGTGTATGACCCGACCGAGTTCTTGATGACGATGGGGTCGCCACTGCCGAAGTTGTCGTAGAACCACTGCGCGTTGGCCGGGCTGAGGTTGATACAGCCGTGGCTGACGTTGCGCTTGCCCTGGTCACCGACCGACCACGGGGCGCTGTGTACAAACGCGCCGCTGTTGTCGATCCGGACGGCGTTTTGCACCGTCAACTTGTAGCCCTCTGGCGACGTGTTCGGCACGCCGTAGGTCGCGGAGTCCATCACGATGTCGGCGAACTTCTCCAGCACGTAATAGGTGCCGTTCTTGGTCTCGTGCTTGCCGTCGGGCTGGTTGTAGGTGCCGACGGAGCCCGTCACGACGACGGGGTCGCCGCTGCCGAAGTTGTCGTAGAACCACTGCGCGTTGGCCGCGCTGAGGTTGATGCAGCCGTGGCTGACGTTGCGCTTGCCCTGATCTCCCACCGACCACGGCGCGCTGTGCACGAAGATGCCGCTGTTGTCGATGCGGACCGCATCTTGCACCTTGAGCTTGTAGCCCTGCGGCGAGTTGACCGGCACGCCATAGGTGGACGAATCCATCACGATGTCGGGGAACCGCTCCAACACGTAGTACGTGCCGTTGGGGGTGTCGTTGCCGGTCTTGCCCATCGACATGGGGAACGTCTTCTCGACAACGCCGTTGCGACGGATCTCCATGGTGTGGGTGACATTGTTCGCGTTCGCCACCAGGTAGTCACCGGTGCGGAAGCTCGACTTCGTGCCGCCCGCGTCGATGTTGACGGTGGTGTTGGCGGGCCAAAAGTCCTGCGGCCGCCAGCGCAGTTGGGTGTCGCTGGTCCAGTAGAACCGGCCTGGCACCGGCGGTACCGACGAGATGTGGACGGCCTGCTCGGCCAACGCACGGTCGGCGATGGGGCGGGCGAAGTTGATGTAGATCGGCTTGGCCACACCGACCATGGATCCGTTGACGGGATTGAAGGTCGGCGGCGCGAACACCGGCTCGCCGGTGTACGGGAGCGGGTTCTGCCCGGCTGGCGTGCCCTCGGGGATGGCGGCTGGTGCGCCGTAGTTGTTCAGCGGGACCGCAGCCGCCGGGTTTGGCGCGGCGGGATCGGCCACCGGGGCCAGCGGGTCGGCGGCGACCGGCTGCGGATCCCATGGCATCGGCGGAAGCTGGAACGGCAGCGGCGCCGGCTGATCGATCACGGCAGGATCGGGGCTGACCGCGGGCTCGGCCCAGGCCGACGGCGCATTGACCGCCACGCTGCCCAACAGCCCTGCCGCGAGAACCGCGGTGGCCAATCTCTTCGAACTTCTCTGCGGCATGCGCCACCTCCCATAACAAAATTGCAACCAGTGTCGCACGAGGCGGCCACCGGCTACTGCCGACGGAGTTCGCCGACTGGTGCTCGAAAACCATCCAAAACAGCAGTGAGCTGCTCGTTTGATCGGACCGGGGCCGGGGTTCGTTACGTTCGCCCCATCACGACCGCCCCATCACGACTTCACCAGCCTGGCGATGGCGGCGGACGCCTCGGCGAGCTTCTTGTCGGCCTCGTCGCCGCCCTCGGCGACCGCGTGGGTCACGCAGTGACCGAGGTGCTCGTCGAGAAGCCCCAGCGCCACCGACTGCAATGCGCTGTTCACCGCACTGATTTGAGTCAGGATGTCGATGCAGTACTTGTCGTCTTCGATCATCTTGGCGATGCCCCGGACTTGCCCTTCGATGCGCCGCAATCGCTTCGCGTAGTTCTCCTTGTTGGGCGAGTAGCCATGTCCTGCTCCCTCGTCGGTGTGCTCGACGAGGGACGCCATGTCGTCGTCCGTCACTGTCCCAGCATCTTCTTCATTTGGTCGATCTCCGTGGTCTGCGTCGTCACGATCTGCTCCGCGAGTGCCTTCGCGTCGGGGTTGACGCCGTCGGCGATCTCGGTCTTGGCCATCGCGATGGCACCCTCGTGGTGGCCGATCATGGACTGCAGCCACAGTTGGTCGAACTCGGCTCCCTTGAGTGACTGCAGCTTCGTCATCGACGCCTCGTCGACCATGCCGGGCATGGCGGGCATGTCGGGCATGGCGGGCATGTCTGTGGCGTCGTGGCCCTGGTGGTCTCCCGCCGGGGGCGCGTTCCACTGCACCAGGAACCCCTCCATGGTCTCGATCTCGGGGCCCTGCGCCGCCGAGATGGCGGCGGCCAGGTCGACGACGGCCGGGTCGGAGGACCGGTCGGGCACCAGCTCCGACATCGCCACCGCCTGCTGGTGGTGCGGAATCATGTTGGTGGCGAAGGCAATGTCAGCGGCGTTGTGCGGGGCGGCGCTCTGCGTCATGGCGGGACCGGTCATGGCGGGCGCGGTCATGGCGGGAGAAGCCGCGCTCGACTCGCTGCCGTGATCGGTGTGGCCGTCGCCCGAGGTTTCGGCCGGGCTCGTACACGAGGACAGGACGAAGGCTGCGGCGAGGGCCGCCAGCAGGGCGATCAACGACTTCATGAAAGCCACCGTACCGCATACCCCTCAGGGGTATGCGAAGTAGTTTGGTTGGCGAATGACCGCGGAGGCATACTTGATCAATGCCCTCAGCGCCCTCAGCGTCCTCTCCCGGCCCGACCGGCGAAGCCCCCGACATCAAGCCCCGCAGCCGCGACGTCACCGACGGCCTGGAGAAGACCGCCGCCCGAGGCATGCTCCGTGCGGTCGGAATGGGCGACGACGACTGGGCGAAACCGCAGATCGGCGTCGGTTCGTCGTGGAACGAGATCACCCCGTGCAACATGTCGCTGCAGCGCCTGGCGCAATCCGTCAAGAGCGGCGTGCACTCCGCAGGCGGCTACCCACTCGAGTTCGGCACCATCTCCGTGTCCGACGGCATCTCCATGGGGCACGAGGGCATGCACTTCTCGCTGGTCTCCCGCGAGGTGATCGCCGACAGCGTCGAGACCGTCGTGCAGGCCGAGCGACTCGACGGCACCGTGCTCCTGGCCGGCTGCGACAAGTCGATTCCGGGCATGCTGATGGCCGCCGCTCGACTAAATCTGGCGAGCGTCTTCTTCTACAACGGCTCGATCATGCCGGGCGTCGCGAAGCTCACCGACGGCTCCGAGAGGGAAGTCACGATCATCGATGCCTTCGAGGCGGTCGGTGCGTGCGCACGCGGGCTGATGTCGCGTGCGGACGTGGACATCATCGAACGCGCGATCTGTCCCGGCGAGGGCGCGTGCGGCGGGATGTACACCGCCAACACCATGGCGTCGGCTGCCGAGGCGCTTGGCATGTCGCTGCCGGGCAGCGCGTCCCCGGTGGCCATCGACAAGCGGCGCGACGAGTACGCCCGCAAGTCCGGTGAGGCGGTCGTCGAAATGCTGCGCCGCGGCATCACCACCAGCGACATCCTCACCAAGGAGGCGTTCGACAACGCCATCGCCGTCGTGATGGCATTCGGCGGTTCCACCAACGCCGTGCTGCACCTCCTGGCCATCGCGTGGGAGGCGGGCGTGAAGTTGACCCTCGCGGACTTCACCCGAGTCGGGCAGAAGGTGCCGCACCTTGCCGACGTCAAGCCCTTCGGTCGTCACGTGATGAAGCACGTCGACGAGATCGGTGGCGTGCCCGTCGTCATGAAGGCACTGCTGGACAACGGTCTGCTACATGGTGATTGCCTCACCGTGACGGGTCAGACCATGGCCGAGAACCTGGCCCACATCGAGCCGCCGGACCCCGACGGCAAGGTGCTGCGGGCGATGAACAACCCGATCCACCCCACGGGCGGCATCACGATCCTGCACGGGTCGCTGGCACCCGAGGGTGCCGTGGTGAAGTCGGCGGGCTTCGACTCCGACGTGTTCGAGGGCACCGCAAGGGTTTTCGAGCGGGAACGCGCGGCGCTCGACGCGCTGGAGGACGGCACCATCACGCACGGCGACGTCGTCGTCAT
>NZ_JBEVLO010000395.1:0-6131 GCF_040509115.1 Mycobacterium sp.
GCTGCTTCGTCGAGTTCGCGTTCCCGCGGTCATTTCATCGACGGTGCGGGCGGGGGCTCGTCCGACTGATCTCAGTGACGCCCGAGTCCCCGGATCGCCGCCGGAAGCGTTGGTATGCGCATCCGCGTCTGACTCCAAGGGCGTCGCCGATCGCCTGCCATGACAAGCCCTGGTCGCGGCCCGACAGGATGGCTGCCCGCAGGTCGTCTTTGGCAGCCACCAGGGCATCTCGTCCCGGACTCCGTTTGGCTGCGTCCACCGCCGCCGCGGCATCGACGATTTCTCGGATCCCGGTTGCCTCGAACAGTGAAGACGGGAGCCTGTAGCTGGTGTTCATCGCTCTTGGTCACCGGCCTTCCTCGCGGGCGCGTTACCCGACCCCATCGACCTTCCGCCGACAGAGCGTCGGCAACCAGGGCCGTTCGACCCCGAGCGAGGTGACCAATGGCCTCAGCGCCTAGACGGACGCAGGTGATCGCCTTCGGCGGCCTGGGGTCACGCCATCTGATCGGTGATCGTCGACTCGGCGAGTTGGGAGAGGCCCTCCCGAATGTGGCGCGCCCACATCGACCCGATGCCGTCCACCGACTGGAGATCGTTGGCGCTCGCGGCGAGGACGCCCTGCAGTGAGCCAAACGACCGCACCAGCAGGTCGACGTGGGCAAATTGCAGTCGCGGGATGCCTGCCATCGCGCGGTAGCCGCGCGAGCTCATCGCGGAATCTTGTGCCTCAAGTGTCGATGGGTATCCGAAAACCCGTGCCAGCGCCGTGAAGTCGAGCAACTCGTTGTCGCTGAGTGCATCCAGCTCGTCGAGCGTGCTGGTCACCTGAGCGGTCGACGGCGGCTCGGGGTTGGCGTGGTAGTCACGGGCGACCAGCTCGCGAGCGGTGTCGTTGTCGCCGACGAGTTCTTCGAGTTGAAGCTTCAGCTGCCGACCGTCGGTGCCCAGTTCGACGACGTCGGCATCGATTTCGAGGCTGATCCGCCGGACCATCTCCAAGCGCTGGACGACCGTCATGACGTCACGCAGCGTGACGAAGTCCTCGATCTCGGCCGTCGAGAGCTGACGGTTGACCTCGTCGAGGCGGGCCTTGTACCGCTCCAGGGTGGCGATGGTCTGGTTGGTGCGGGACAGGATGGCTGCCGAATCGGGGACGACGTGGCGCTCGCCGGCGACGTAGACCGTCACGATGCTCATCGAATGGCTAACGGAGATCACTGGATAACCGGTTTGCACCGCGGTCCGTTCGGCCGAGCGGTGTCTGGTTCCCGACTCGTCCGTGGGAATGGATGGGTCGGGGACCAGTTGGACGTTGGCCCGCAGGATCCGGGTGCCGTCACTGGACAGCACGACAGCGCCGTCCATCTTCGACAGCTCCCGCAGGCGCGTTGGCGCGTACGCGACGTCGAGGGCGAACCCGCCGTCGCAGATCGCATCGACGGTGTCGTCGTAGCCGAGCACGATCAGCGCGCCGGTGCGGCCCCGCAGGATGCGTTCCAGCCCGTCGCGCAGGGCCGTGCCCGGAGCCAGCCTGCCAAGGGTCTCGCGCAGGGTGGGACGCGCGAGCTGTACCACGTTGCCCCGTCCCGCTCTAGCACTCTTGACGGCCATCGCGCCTCCTCGCTCCGGCCGTCATTCTCCCTCATTTGCCGGTGATGTTCCGCAACACCCGCAAAGCCCCGGAGATGTTGTCGGCCGACATCACGCTCAGCCCCGGTGGCACGTCCTTGACCCCTGGTGGCACGACGGCCGTGGTGAAGCCGAGTCGGGCGGCCTCGGCGAGCCGCCTATCCATCCCGGTAACCCTGCGGAGGTCGCCTGCCAGGCCGACCTCGCCGATCGCGACGACCGTGGTGGGCATCGGGATGTCGGTGTAGGCCGACGCGATGGCCAGAGCCACGGCCAGGTCCGACGACGGGTCGGTGAGTCGCATGCCGCCCACCGTCGAGAGGTAGATGTCGTTCTGCCCGACGTTGAGGTGGGCTCGCTTCTCCAGCACCGCGGTGATCATCGCGGCTCGCGCGGAGTCGATGCCGCTGACCGCGCGCCGTGGACTGCCCGCCGAGGCCGATCCGATCAGGGCCTGCACCTCGCCGATGAGCGGCCGCTTACCGTCGAGCGTCACGGTCACCGAGGTGCCGGAGACTGGTTGCGGCCGCTGATCCAGGAAGAGTCCGGACGGGTCGGCGACGCACTCGATTCCGTTGTCGTGCAACAGGAAACACCCGACCTCGTCGGCGGCGCCGAACCGGTTCTTCACGCCTCGGACCATGCGAAGCGCCGAGGTGCGGTCGCCCTCGAAGTGCAGTACGACGTCGACGAGGTGCTCCAGTGAGCGCGGCCCGGCGATGGCACCGTCCTTGGTGACGTGTCCGACGAGGATGATCGCGACGCCGGTGGTCTTGGCGGCCATCGTCAGCGCGGTCGTGACGGCGCGCACCTGGGTGACGCCGCCCGTCACGCCGTCGACCTCGGTGGTCGACATGGTCTGGACCGAGTCGACGACGATCAACGTCGGCTGGACCTGCTCGATGTGGCCGAACGCGGTCTGCAGATCGGACTCGGCAGCGAGGAACACCTCGTCATGGGTGCAGCCGGTGCGCTCGGCCCGCAGCCGGATCTGGCCCGCGGATTCCTCGCCGGAGAGGTAGAGCGCGCGGCGGCCGGCCTGGGCCCAACGGTGGACCACCTCGAGCAGCAGCGTCGACTTGCCGACGCCGGGATCGCCCGCGAGCAACGTCACGGATCCGGGGACGAGCCCGCCGCCGAGCACCCGGTCGAGCTCACTGACCCCGGTGTGGAAGTGCCGCGTCGAGCCGGGATCGATGGAGCTGATGGGAACCGCGGGCGAGGCGGGTGCGACCGAGCGGCGCGCCGTACCCGAAACCGTTGTGAGGACCGCGATCTCGTCGACGGTGCCCCAGCTGCCGCAATCGGGGCAGCGACCCACCCACTTGGCGGTGACGTGGTGGCACTCCGAACAGCGATGCTGGGAACGCGTCTTCGATACGGCCTTGGACACGTGGTGACGGTATCCGCCCGCACCGACAGACGGGCGGAGGCGAGCTAGTGACCGCCCGTGTCGGATTCGTGTCCGCCGCCGCCCGCACCCTCTGCTTCACGGCGCGGCGCCTCCCCTGCGGAGATCGGCACCAGCAGCTCCTTCTGACCGGAACGCTCGAACGTGAACGTGAACGGGTAGTTCAGTCCGTTGCTGATCTTCTCGGTCAGCGCGACGGTGGCCTCGGCGGAGCCGGCGTCCTCGGTGGTGTCCAGAGCGCTCGGCTGGCCGTCGGGCGTCCCGACGATCAGGGTCTTGCCGCCGGGTATCTGCGCGTCACCCGTCACGGTGACGTTGCCGATGGGGGAGGTGATGGACAGCAGCCGGTCGGCGTCGTCGGCGGACTCGTTGACGGCGACGAAGATCAACTCGACGTCGCTGCCCTCTTCGACGTAGTCGGCGACCTGCGCGGCCCGCAGGTGGACGTTGCGCAGCGCGATTCCGGTCTCGGCATCGCCGACCCAGGCGAGGGTGCCGTTCACGGCGGGCTGCTGGTTGGCGCTCTGGGAGATCTGACCGGCGCTGCAGCCGGTGAGCGCGACGACGGCAGTCAGGCCGCAGGCGGCCAACGCGACGGCAGAAGTACGCGATTCGAAGAGCTTCACTCAAGCCTCCTGCTCGACCGACGAGACGACCGCGGCAGGCGGTCCCGTTATTCAACTATGGAGAGTAGTAGGTCGAGGTTGAGGGCGGTAGCGGAGGGCCGTCGGCGCCGGGCCGCAGGCTGAGCCTCGGTGCCGGCGCCCCTGCCGGGAAGCCGACGGACGCGGACCGAGGGGCGGTGGCACGCGGCTGTCGGGGTGCGGTTGGGTCACTTCCGAATGCGATTGGCGCACCGTGGAAGTGAGTGTGTCGAGGGTTGCTCGAAGGGCTGCGCGTTGCACGGATTCGTCACCCTGTCAACCCCTAGTGTTCGCCCATGGTGCCCCTGACCTGCACCGTTGCGGCACACGTGTCTGCGTCCCGTGCTAACATTGCCTTGTGAAAGGGGCTCTAATCTGATGATTTTCAAGGTCGGAGACACCGTTGTCTATCCACACCACGGCGCCGCGCTGATCGAGGCGATCGAAACCCGGACCATCAAGGGCGAGGCCAAGGAGTATCTCGTTCTGAAGGTCGCCCAGGGTGATCTCACCGTTCGAGTCCCTGCTGACAATGCAGAGTACGTCGGCGTGCGTGACGTGGTTGGTCAAGAAGGACTCGACAAGGTCTTCCAGGTCCTACGTGCCCCGCATACCGAGGAGCCGACCAACTGGTCGCGTCGCTACAAGGCGAACCTCGAGAAGCTGGCATCCGGTGACGTGAACAAGGTGGCCGAGGTCGTTCGCGACCTCTGGCGCCGCGATCAGGAGCGCGGCTTGTCCGCGGGCGAGAAGCGCATGCTCGCCAAGGCGCGGCAGATTCTGGTTGGTGAGCTCGCCTTGGCGGAGAACACCGATGAAGAAAAGGCCGAGACCATTCTCGACGAGGTTCTGGCCGCCGCTTCCTGATTTCCAGGGCGCGCTAGATGGTGCCGAGGATCGGTCTTGGCACCGATGTACACCCGATTCAGGCAGGACGGCCGTGTTGGCTGTTGTGCCTGAAATTCGACGACGCCGACGGCTGCGCCGGCCACTCCGATGGTGATGTGGCCGCGCATGCCCTCTGCGACGCGCTGCTGAGCGCGGCGGGGCTCGGCGATCTGGGTAGCGTCTTCGGTACCGGTCGCGATGAAATGCGCGGTGCCAGTGGCGCTGACATGCTGCGACACGTGCGTGGCCTGCTCGGAGCCGAGGGCTTCGCGGTCGGTAACGCGGTCGTGCAAGTGATCGGTAATCGCCCCAAGGTCGGCCCGCGCCGGGTCGAGGCTCAGGAAGTGCTGTCCGAGCTTCTCGGCGCTCCCGTATCGGTGTCGGCGACGACCACGGACGGGTTGGGGCTCACCGGCCGTGGTGAGGGCCTGGCGGCGATTGCAACGGCCCTGGTGGTCGCCGACGAGCGCTTGCGCGAGGAGTAATGAACTCCGACGAGCGCTTGCGCGATGAGTAATGAACTCCGACGAGCGCTTGCGCGATGAGTAATGAACTCCGACGAGCGCTTGCGCGAGGAGTAATCAGCGGTGTGGCAGGCGCGCCCTCGACTGGCCGGTAAGCTGGCCGGTCGTGACCGATCACGCCCTACGACTTCACGACACCATGACGGGTGTGGTGCGTGACTTCGTGCCGCTGCGCGACGGGCATGCCTCGATCTATCTCTGTGGCGCGACCGTTCAGGGGCTGCCGCACATCGGCCACGTTCGCAGTGGTGTCGCATTCGACGTGCTGCGTCGCTGGCTGACGGCCAAGGGCTTCGACGTGGCGTTCATCCGCAACGTCACCGACATCGACGACAAGATCCTGAACAAGGCAGCCGACGCAGGCAGGCCGTGGTGGGAATGGGCTGCGACGTTCGAGCGCGCCTTCACCTCGGCCTACGACGCGCTCGGCGTGCTCCCGCCATCGGCGGAGCCCAGGGCCACCGGTCACATCACCCAGATGGTCGAGCTGATTGACCGCCTTCTCGTCGCCGGGCATGCCTATGTGGGTGGCGGTGACGTGTACTTCGACGTGTTGAGCTACCCCGAGTACGGCCAGCTGTCAGGCCACCGGATCGACGACGTGCACCAGGGTGAAGGCGTCGCGACGGGCAAGCGCGATCCGCGGGACTTCACCCTGTGGAAGGGCGCCAAGCCCGGCGAGCCGTCGTGGCCGACGCCATGGGGGCCTGGCCGCCCCGGATGGCACACGGAATGCGTCGCGATGTGCGAGTCGTACTTGGGCGCCGCGTTCGACATCCATGCGGGCGGGTTGGACCTGGTCTTCCCGCACCACGAGAACGAGATCGCCCAGGCGCGCGCCGTCGGCGACGGGTTCGCGCGGTACTGGATGCACAACGGCTGGGTCACGATGGGCGGCGAGAAGATGAGCAAGTCGCTCGGCAACGTGCTGGCGATTCCCGCCGTCCTGCAGCGAGTGCGGGCCGCCGAGCTCCGCTATTACCTGGGCAGCGCGCACTACCGGTCGATGCTGGAGTTCTCCGAGCATGCGCT
>NZ_JBEVLO010000396.1:0-3147 GCF_040509115.1 Mycobacterium sp.
CCCAGTCGTACCTGGAAGGGGCCACCCATGGCCACCGCTGCTGAACGTGCCGACCAGCTGGCGTTGGTTGCTCGCCTGAAATCGGCCTATCCCGAGCTGCCCGACGCACCGACCCCCGATCTGCTCGACCACGACCGCTTCGTCGCCTATCTGAAACCGGTCCACGACGTCGGCGGTGAACCCGACACCCCGATGGCGTATGACAACAAGGACTACGAGTACTGGGAGCACATGACCTACGTCATGTGCGAAGTCCTTGCCTGGCGCGGGATTTGGCTGTCGGAGGAGCGGCGCCGGCTGGGCAACGTCGACGTCGGACGGGCCGTGTATCTCGGCTTCCCGTACTACGGGCGGTGGCTGCTCTCGGTGGCCCGCGTCCTCGTCGAGAAACACCACGTCGGGCTGACCGAGCTCAGCGAACGGATGGCCGAGGTGCAGCAGCGCTACGCCGGTGGTCTCGCCGGAAAGACGTTGTCGGCCAAGCCAAGATGCGCCGGCGACGGCTCCGACGTCCCCCGCAACGGTCACGTCGTCCATGCCGTCGGCAAGGGTGACCCCCAGGTGTACGCCGGCCGGGCCGGGCAGGCGAGATTCCAGGTCGGCGACCGCGTCACGGTCCGCGAGCTGCCGGTGCTGTTCTACACGCGCACACCCGAATACGTAAGGGGCGCGACGGGCGTGATCGCCACCGTCGCCTACGAGAGTCCGGCGCCGGAGGACGAGACGTGGGATCGCGCGGATGCGGTGCCCGAGTGGTTCTACGTCGTCAGCTTCCGCCAGGCCGACCTGTGGCACGGGTACACCGGGCCCGCGAACGACACACTGCGCACCGAGATCCCGGAGCACTGGCTCCAACCCGCCGGCTGAACGGAGGAGCATGCCAGACCACGACCACGACCACGACCACGACCGGACCGTCAAGCCGATGGTCGACGAGGTCACCGACTCCGAGGTGCTCGAGATCGCACTGCGCGAACTGTGCATCGAAAAGGGCATCTTCACCGCCGAGGACCATCGCCGGTTCACCGAGTTCGCCGAGCAGATCGGTCCCACACCGGCGGCTCGACTGGTGGCCCGCGCCTGGCTGGACCCCGAGTTCGAGGCGCTGGCGATCGCCGAGCCCATGACGGCGAGCAAGGCGGTCGGCGTCGACTGGCTCGAGCCAACGGGATTCGGCACGCCGAGCGACTTCACCGCGTTCCAGATCCTGGAGAACACCCCAACCGTGCACAACGTGATCGTCTGCGCGTTGTGCTCGTGCTACCCCCGCCCGATCCTCGGCAACTCGCCCGAGTGGTACCGGACGCCGAACTACCGCAGCCGGCTAGTGCGCTTCCCCCGCCAGGTGCTGTCCGAGTTCGGCCTCTACCTCGGCGACGACGTCGAAGTGCGCGTTCAGGATTCGAATCAGAAGCACCGCTTCATGGTGATGCCGATGCGCCCCGAGGGCACCGATGGCTGGACCGAGGACCAACTGACCGAGATCGTCACCAGGGACAGCCTGATCGGCGTTGCGGTCCCGAAGGCCGGAGTCACCACCAACGTCATCGTCGACACCCGTGCCGCCATGCACCCGGTCGGGGAATGAGCGGCCGCGAACGAGATGGATGACCAGATGGATGACGTGAAGATCCCGGCACTTGAGGAGATCGTCGACCGCAACCAGGTGTGGTCGAGGATGGCGGCCAAGTACGGGGTGGAGAATCCCGTACCGCCGTGGAAGACCAGCCTCGACGGCCTGTGCGACGCCCTGGATCAGGCCTCCTGCGACCCGAATGGTTCCGCGGTGATGGGCATCCCCGATTTCAAGGAACGCCGCGACGAAGAGGACACGCTGTCGGCGACGGTCTACGCCGACCTGCCCTACCCGGAGAATCAACTCGTCGCTCTGGCTCACTCCTTGCTGGCCCGCGGGGTGATCAGCGAAGGCGAGCTACGCCAACGCCTTTCCTCCATCCGGACTCGCCTCGAAGCCTGATGGCACCATGAGGCGATGGCCCGGCCCAAGAACGCTTCCCTGACCAAGGCGAAGGTCGTCGACGCCGCGATCGAACTGATCGGTGACGGCGGACTCGAAGCGTTCAGCATGCCCAAGCTGGCTGGCAGCCTCGGGGTGCGGGCCCCGTCGCTCTATCACTACTTCGCGGACAAGGACACGCTGCTCGCGGCGGTGGCGCGCGCGGTGGCGACCCCCGAGGCACCGGCCACCATGCCCGACGACGCCGACTGGACGGACTACCTCGTCGCCCAGGCCGTGGCGCTGCGCAGCACGATCATCGCGCATCCACACTGCGCACCGCTGTTGGTCCGATTCATGCCTCGCGACAACATGTTCGGCGAGTACGAACAGATGTGTCGGTTCCTCGCCGCGGCAGGTGTGCCCGCCCGACTGCACGTCCGCATCGTCGACGGCCTCACCGCGCTCACGCTCGGCGCGGCGTTACTCGGTGAGAACGCCGCCGACTACGCGGACAGCGGCGGCGGACCCAGCCCGGATCCGACGGGTCACCCCGAGCTACGGGCTGCGCTCGACGCCATCGAGGGTCTCAGCACCGACGACCTCTTCGCATCGTTCCTGCGCACCTACCTCAAGGGCGTACTCGACTAGCGATGTGGACTTTGACGTCCGCAGCCCGGTTTCAGAAGGACGGGTAGGTTGCGGTTGGAGGGTTCCAACGTTCCCGCCAGATGCCCATGTAAAGGGCATATTTCCAGGTTTCACGCCCCAGTTGCCTGGCGCTTCTGCCCATCTTGACCCAAGCTGTTTTGGACGATAGAGTTCAGTTCGGAATAGATCTCAGCGTTTTCCCAGCAGCAAGGATAGGACTGCCCCATGAATCGTCGGTTTACCCGCCGCGCAGCCGCCGGCCTCGGCATCGCAGCCGTCATCTCGATGGGAGCGTTGACCGCCTGCGGCGGAAGCGAAACGCCCGCCCCGTCCGAGACCTCGACCACCACGACCACCACGGAGCCGGCGCCCAGCGTGACGCCCACCGAGAAGAGCATCAACCCCACCGGTGGCAACCTCTTCACCCCTCCGATCACGGCGCCCCCGGCACCGACCGCCATCCCCGGCGACAACTAGACGACGCACTAGCGAAGCGGGGGGGGGCGGGGGCGAGGGCCCGGGGGGGGGGGGGGGGGGGG
>NZ_JBEVLO010000397.1:0-29285 GCF_040509115.1 Mycobacterium sp.
CTGGCCTCTTTGGTTCGGGCACTCGCAACTACATCGCCATCGTGTTCACTCCAACCAGCACCCAGTCCTACAGCTTTGGACAGACCACGGCGCCGGTCGACACCGTAATGGCCATCTATGACGGAGCTTTCGATCCGACTTCGCCGAGCACGAATCAGGTCGCGATCATCGATGACAGTCACGACGCCAGCACCTGCGGAGGTGTTCAAGGTTTCTGCCCGCGAGTGAGCGCAGACCTCGAGGTGGGACAACCGGTCACGATCGTCATCACGACCTTCTCGCAGAATGTCCCCCTGGGGCTTCCGCAGAACTTGTACACGACCGGTCCCGGTGTCTTCGCGGGCTCGGTGATCGACCCGAACACGCTGGACGAGGGCGAAAGCGCCACCGACGAATTCACCTACGTCGTCACCGACGGTGATGCCACCGACACCGGGACGGTCACCGTGACCATCAACGGAGTCAACGACGCCCCGGTCGCGGTCGCCGACACCGCAAGCATTGCCGAGGACACCGCAGCCGGAGTAGTCGTGAACGTCGTCGCCAACGACACCGATGTCGACGTCGAGCCACTTACCGTCAGCGGTGTCACGAACGGAACCTATGGCACCGTCACGTATTCCGGCGGCACCGTCACCTATACGCTCAACAATGCCAACCCCGCCGTGCAGGCGCTCGGCACTGGGGAGAGCATGACCGACACGTTCACCTACACCGTCACCGACGGCACCGCCGACGACGACGGCACCGTCACCATCACGATCACCGGCGTCAACGACGCGCCGGTGGCCGCCGACGACGCCTTCTTCGTCACCGAGGACGGCACCGTGACCTTCACCGTCGCGGGCCTCACCGGTAACGACTTCGACGCCGAGGGCGATCCGCTGACGGTCGGTGTTGGCCAACCGGGCAACGGTACGCTGAGCTTCTCCGGAGGGGTCTACACCTACACCCCGGCCGCCGTCACGCAGGCCCTCGACACGGGTGATTCTGCGACCGAGACGTTCAATTACCTCGTCTCGGATGGCAACGGCGGCTTTGACAGTGCCTCCATCACCATCACGATCACCGGCGTCAACGATGCCCCCGTCGCCAACCCGGACCATGCGGGGACGGTCAGCGAGGATTCGTCGACTCCGCTCACCTACGACGTCGTGGCCAACGACACCGACGTCGACGACGAACCGTTGGCGGTCAGCGCAGTGAGCAACGGAAGCCACGGCTCCGTGACGTTCAGCGGCGGCTCAATCACCTACACCCTCAACAACTCCGACCCGGTCGTACAGGCGCTCGGGGTCGGTGAGAGCCTGACCGACACGTTCACGTATACCGTGGGCGACGGAACCGCCACGGCCATCGGAACCGTCACCGTCACCGTCACCGGGGTCAACGACGCACCGGTGATCACGGTGGTCGACGCAGGCACCCCCGACTCGGTGACGGGCATCATCAACGGCTCGGTCACCGCTACCGACGCAGATGGGGACACGCTGACCTACGGATTGCCTGTCACCGAAACCACGTACGGTTCGGTGAGCATCAATCCACAGACGGGGGCGTTCGTCTACACGCCCGACGTTCCCGTTCCGTCGTCGGCGATCCCGGGCACGGACTTCGAAGACGGTACCTTGGCGGGCTGGAACGTCGGGCCGCAAACCGGGATCTTCGATCCAACAGTCGATAACGTTGGGGACGGTGTCAGCGTTACCTCCGGATCGCTGACCTTTAGCTCGCCGGCGAGTGACGACGGTGTCCCGGCGCGAAGCTGGGTCTATACCCCGGATGGCCATGCGGCGGCGATCTCGCCCACCGAGGCGCAGACCTTCGCGCAAGCGGGAACGGCACTGGGCCTCACGGTCATACAACAGCAGGCCATCATCGCGACGAGCGCCGGAACCATCCAAGACGCGGCCTGGATCTCGAAGACCGTGCACCTGGAGGCCGACAAGACTTACACCATGTCGTGGAACTACATCAGCACCGACTACCAACCGTACAACGACGGGTCGATCACCACGCTGGTGTACCAGGGCAGCGGCCCGGCACCGACCACGTACGTCAACAACTCAGAAGGCAACTACGCCATCTTGGGCTACACGAACACTGGCACCGGCGACTACTCCACCGGTTCGTATGGATCGACCGGCTGGCAGACCTCGACCTACCGGGTGTCTCAAACGGGTGACTACACCCTCGGGTTCGCGGTGTTCAACCTGAGAGACACCGCCTACGACCCGATCTTGCTCGTCGACGACCAGGGCGGCACGACGCTGAGGGACGGCCAGCCCTATGCTCCGGTTCCGCCGAACAGTCCGACTGCCCCGCGGACGGTCGACGACACGTTCACCGTGACCGTCAGCGACGGAAACGGCGGGAGTGTCGACACTGACGTCACCGTACAGGTGACGATCATTCCGGCGTCGCAGACTCCCACCGTCTGATCCAAGGACGCCGGCTCACCCAACGTGACGCCACCGCGAAGTTTCTGGTGAATCTTCGTGGTGGCGTCACGGTCGTTGCGACAGAACGGATTACGGTGACCGCCTCTGCAGGTGACCATCTCCGCTCGCAGGGTCTTCGCGCTCAAACCGACGACCCGACAACCGGAGCGGCACCGAGACACACATAACGGGTCGAGCCCCAACCACAGTCGGAGAACGTCTGATGAACCATCCACCGCTGAGCCCGCTGCAGCCAGCCCAGGACTATCCGGACCATCCGGTCCGACCGCCCCGTGCGTCATCGTGGTTGTGGGTCGCGCTCGCAATCGCCGTCGTCATCATCGTGGTGCTGGCCGCCGTAGTCATCTCGAAGTCCAAAGGTGACGACGCAGGCTCAAATTCGTCGGCCGCACCTCAGCCGTCGGCCATCCAGCAGGCACCACAACCGAACGGCGCACCACTGACACCCAACGGCGTTGCAGGGCAACCGATGAACTGCGAGGGATTCACCGCGGCAGTAGACCCGAACTCGCAGCCCGGCTGGCATGCCACCATCGACCGCCACGGGTTGGCCTACGCGGTTCCACCGGACTGGACGGTCGCCGCGTGCGGCGTCCGCATGGGCTGGGCTCAACCATGTCAGGAAGGCCAGTGCGTCATTCGTCAGATCGGCGCCGCATCCTCGATCGCCAATCCCACGTGCCCGAAGCAGAATCTCGCGATGGCAGGCGTCACGGGATCGAACAACCCGGACATCGGGGCCGCGCTCGAGGAGGAAACGCAGACCGTCTCATCCATCTACACCAGAGGCGGTCAACTGCCGAAGGTCGAATTCACCCCGGTCCGCGAATTCTTCATCGGCACCCACCCGGCGGTGCAGATGGTCGCCACCGTGAGCGGCATGGCAACCGATGCCTGCAACGGCTCGACGGCGCTGCACAGCATCGTCGTCACCACCGTGCCCAACGTGGACGGCTCCGTCGTCTTCCTCGTCTCCCTGAGACAGGGCGCCAACGCCACGCCCAAACCGGACGTCATCGACAAGATCGTCGCCACCCTTCGCAGCCCCGCCTGACGGTCACGACGTCCGCCCGCTCTCGAACACCCGCCGCACCCCGCTCACCGGATCGTCGAACTCCAACCGCTGCGCCAACAACTGCAACGGCGTCGAGAAGTCATCCGGTGCCACGTCGATCACGTTCGGATACAACGGATCACCGAGAATCGGCAGCCCAAGCGACGCCATGTGCACCCGCAATTGATGGGTTCTACCGGTCCGGGGGGTCAATCGATACAGGCCATCCCCGAGATGCTCCACCAGTGTCTCGGCGTTGGGCTCCCCGGGCTCCTCGAAGGCTTGTAACCGGCCGCGCTGCTTGACTATTCGGCTCCGCACCGTCAAGGGAAAATCCAAGGACGAAACGCCCGCCCGCGCCAGATACGTCTTGGCCGCCCCGCCGCGCGCGAACATCGTCTGATACGCACCACGCACCTCGCGCCGCACCGTGAACAGCAGCACGCCCGCGGTCAGCCGGTCCAGCCGATGAGCAGGCGACAACTCGGGCAGCTCCAGGGAGCGCCGCAGCCGCACGGTCGCGGTCTGCGCGACGTGCCCGCCGCGGGGCATCGTCGCCAGAAAGTGCGGCTTGTCGGCCACCACGATGTCGTCGTCGCGGTGCAGGATCGGGATGTCGAAGGGCACGGGTACCTCGTCGGGGAGGTCGCGGTAGAGGTACACCGACGCGCCGGACGGCAGCACCGTCCCGGCCTGCACTACCGAGCCGTCGGCGCAGACGACTTCTCCCGCAAGCACTTTCGCGGCAGCAGCTTCACCGAACCGCGACGCCAGCTCCACCAACACGGCGCCACCCCGGAGTGTCACCCTCGCCGGCCCGACCCCGTCGCGATCGGGCAGTGGGCGCCTCACGTCAACGGCACCGGTTCCAGGATCTCGGCCCTGGCCTCGGGCGCGGCAGCACGCAACGCGTCGGCTGACTCATCGTCGGCCTGCGACTGCGACATCTCCTCGGCCTCGACCCGGGCCAGATACGTCGTGACCTCACGGTCGACGTCCTCTGGACTCCAACCCAACACGGGCGCAACGACGTCCGCGACCTCGCGGGCGCAATCCACGCCGCGGTGCGGGTACTCGATCGAGATGCGCATCCGCCGAGCGAGGATGTCCTCCAGATGCAGGGCCCCCTCCGCCGCCGCGGCGTAATAGGCCTCGACCTTCAGGTACACCGGGGCCTCGGTGATGGGCGTCAACAGGTCCGGACGACCCTCGGCCATCGCGAGCACCTCGCCGATCAGCGAGCCATAGCGGTCCAGCAGGTGCCGAACCCGATACGGATGCAGCTTGTAGTGCGCCCCAACGTGTTCGGTTTGGTTGATCAGCGCGAAGTACCCGTCGGCGCCCATCAGCGGCACCTTCTCGGTGATCGACGTCGCCACCCGGGTGGGGACGAACTCCGCTGCAGCGTCGATCGCGTCCTCCCCCATCACGCGGTAGGTGGTGTACTTGCCGCCCGCGATGGCGACGAGGCCCGGCGCGGGAACGGCAACGGCGTGCTCACGCGACAGCTTGGAGGTCTCCTCGCTCTCGCCCGCCAACAGCGGACGCAGTCCGGCGTACACGCCGTCGATGTCGTCGTGGGTCAACGGCGTGGCCAACACGGTATTGACGTGGCCGAGGATGTAGTCGATGTCGGCCTTGGTCGCAGCCGGGTGGGCGAGGTCGAGGTTCCAGTCGGTGTCGGTGGTGCCGATGATCCAGTGCGTGCCCCACGGGATCACGAACAGCACCGACTTCTCGGTGCGCAGGATGATCGCGACCTCGCTGACGATCCGGTCGCGCGGCACCACGATGTGCACACCCTTGGACGCGCGCACCCGAAACCGGCCGCGCTGCTTGGACAGTGCCTGGATCTCGTCGGTCCACACGCCGGTGGCGTTGACCACGACGTGTCCGTGCACCTCGGAGACGGCGCCGTTCTCGGAGTCGCGGATCCGCACGCCCGTCACACGGTCACCCTCGCGCAGCAGCGCAACGACCTGAGTCGACGTACGCACCACGGCGCCGTAGTGCGCCGCGGTCCGCGCCACCGTCATGGTGTGCCTCGCGTCGTCGACGACGGTGTCGTAGTAGCGGATTCCACCGATGAGCGAGCTGCGCTTGAGTCCCGGTGCCAGCCGCAGAGCACCGGCCTTCAACAAGTGCTTCTGCGCGGGAACGGACTTGGCGCCGCCCAGCTGGTCGTAGAGGAACATGCCAGCCGCCACGTATGGGCGCTCCCACAGCCGTCTGGTCAGCGGGAACAGGAACGGCAGCGGCTTGACGAGATGCGGGGCCAGGGTCGTCAGGGACAGCTCACGCTCGTGCAGCGCCTCACGCACCAGGCCGAACTCGAGCTGTTCGAGGTAGCGCAGGCCGCCATGGAACATCTTCGACGACCGACTCGACGTGCCCGACGCGAAGTCGCGAGCCTCGACGAGCGCCACCTTGAGGCCACGGGTGGCGGCGTCCAGCGCGGCGCCCGCACCGACCACGCCGCCACCGATGACGACGACGTCGAACTGCTCGCTGCCGAGCCGTTCCCACGCCTGCGCGCGCTGTTCGGGGCCGAGCAGGGTCTGCCCGTTACCCGGACCGGGGATCGGGTCAACTCCGTCGATGGGTCGCTCGCGAGCGTCGCTCACAGCCGGGGGCTCCTAGTTACTCGTCGGTAGGCGTTGCCAAGTCGAGCCTACGGGGTTTAGTCCAAATCGTCGTGAGCCATCAATCGGCGGGCGGCCTCCACGGTGGAGCCCGACAGCGACGGATAGACCGACAGCGTCTGTGCGAGATCGGTCACCGAGATCCGATTCTGGACCGCCAGTGCGATCGGCAGGATCAGTTCCGAGGCGATCGGCGCAACGACCACGCCACCGATCACCACGCCGGTCGCCGGCCTGCAGAAGATCTTCACGAAGCCGCGGCGCAGCAGCGACATCTTGGCCCTGGCATTGGTGGTCAGCGGCAGCATGAGCGTGCGAGCGGGCACGGTGCCATCGTCGATGGAGGTCTGCGGCACGCCGACCGCGGCGATCTCCGGACGGGTGAACACCGCGGCGGCGACGGTGCGCAACCGGATGGGTGCCACCCCCTCGCCCAGCGCGTGGTACATCGCGATGCGACCCTGCATGGCGGCCACCGACGCGAGCGGCAGGAGCCCGGTGCAGTCACCCGCGGCGTAGATACCAGCCGCGGTGGTGCGCGAAACCCTATCCACTGCAAGGTAATTGCCCCGACTTAGCTCGATGCCCACCTTCTCCAGGCCGAGGCCTTCGGTGTTGGGGACGGAGCCGACGGTCATCAACGCGTGGCTGCCTTCGACGGACCGCCCGTCGGCCATCGCGACCTTGACGCCATCGGCCGTCCTGGTGACCGTGTCGGCGCGGGCGTTCTTGACCAGCCTCACGCCGCGTTCGGCGAACGTCTCCTCGAGTACCCCCGCCGCGTCGGAGTCCTCGTGCGGCAAGATCTGGTCACGGCTGGCCACGACGGTCACCTGGACGCCGAGCTCGGTGTAGGCGTTGCAGAACTCCGCGCCCGTGACACCCGAACCGACGATGATCAGATGCTCGGGCAGCTCGGTGAGGTCGTAGAGCTGGCGCCAGTTCAGAATCCGCTCGCCGTCGGGCACCGCATTGGGCAGCACGCGCGGCCTGGCGCCGGTGGCGATCAACACCACGTCGGCCTTGAGAACGCCGATCTTGCCGTCGGGTGTGGTGACCTTCACACGGTGATGCGCCATCCCAGCGACGTCGTCCACGAGCTCGCCTCGCCCGTGCACGATGCTGACGCCCTCCCGCAGGAGGTTCGATCCGATGTCCGCCGACTGCGATCTGGCCAACGTCTTGACCCGGTTGTGAATCTGCTCGAGCGAGATCTTGGCGTCGTCGATTGCGATGTCGAAGCCGAGGCCGTTGGCGCGGCGCAACTCCGTGCGCACGCCCGTCGATGCGATGAACGTCTTCGATGGCACGCAGTCCCACAGCACGCACGCGCCACCAATGCCGTCGGAGTCGACGACGGTGACCTGAGCGACGGTGGGACCGCGACCCGCGGCAACGAGTGCAGCCTCGTAGCCGGCGGGGCCGCCGCCGATGATCACGATGCGGGTAACCACGGACCCAACTTAGTCGGTCGATGCCGTGTCTCTCCCGGCAAGCGAGATGCCCGTCGTCTCCTCCGTTCGCGCTCCTGCCCACCGAGTCGAATCCCCGGTCGCTGCGCTCCTGCCCACCGAACCAAATCCCCGGTCGCTGCGCTCCTGCCCACCGAACCCACCGGTAACCCCTTAGGCTTGCCCAGTGCCGCTCTATGCCGCCTACGGATCGAACATGCATCCGGAGCAGATGTTGCAGCGTGCACCCCATTCGCCGATGGCGGGGACGGGGTGGCTGCATGGTTGGCGCTTGACCTTTGGCGGTGAGGATCTCAGCTGGGAGGGTGCGCTTGCCACCCTCGTCGAGGATCCCTTGTCGAAGGTCTTCGTCGTGCTCTACGACATGACCAAGGAGGACGAGGTCAACCTGGACCGGTGGGAGGGTTCGGAGCTCGGCTTCCACAAGAAGATTCGGTGCCGTGTCGACCGCGAGACGTCCGACACCGACACCGACCCGGTGTTGGCGTGGCTGTACGTGGTCGACGCGTGGGAGGGCGGCATCCCCTCGGCGCGCTATCTCGGCGTGATGGCCGAAGCCGCCGAAATCGCGGGTGCGCCCGACGAGTACGTCCACGACCTACGGACCCGCCCCGCAAAGAACGTCGGCCCCGGCACCTAGCCTCACCCGGCGCCGCCCCGCTCGCTCGCTCGGGCTGTGCCGTACCCCACGAATCTCAGCCGACCCGCAGACCTCGCGGCGGACGGCGAGTTGGTCCGTACCCGCAGACGGCCGCGCCACGCCCAACGGGTCGATTCCTGCCAACCGCCGCTCAATCACTGCCAGCGGAAATCAACGCCCTGACCTGCCGGTTATAGCCATCAGACCGGCCGGGAAGGCCTCCCCACCGGAACCAGAAACAGAGTCACTCACGAAAGAAGAACGACCATGAAGAACTTCGGCTTCGCCACCATCACCACCGCCATCGCCGCCGGCCTCACCGCCGCCGTCCTCGGCTTCGCCGCCCCCGCCAACGCCGACCTGACCCACCACCAGTGGATCAACGACATCCAGCACTCCGCCACCACCGGCCAGGTCACCTCCACCGTCGGCAACGGCCGCTAAGACACCAGACACGAAGAGGGGCACCCCAAAACGGGGTGCCCCTCTTTCGTGGTTCGAAGGCGGGCTACGGGGTCAGCGCGACCGATGCTTCGGCGGTGTAGCAGAGGAACGTCAGCGTCTCCTCCAGATACAGCTGGACGACCTCGGCGTCGTGGGACAGATAGCCGATCGATGCGTCGGTGCCCAACTGCAGGTCGAAGTCGCCTCCGCGGGTGGACAACACGAACGCCCCGTCGATTGCGGGCGCCCAGATGATGTCACCGTCGACGAGGCGGTTGAGGTGCTCCCGAATCGGATAGCCATGCGCGGTGGTCTCACTGACCTGGGTGTAGACGTCGGCCGAGAGCAGCACCGAATACGGCCCGTCGACACCGGCCAGCCGCAGTTCCGACAGCGCCTGGGAGATCACGTCCGGGATTTCCTTGGGGTCACTCGGCAGCGCAAGGGCCGGATTCGAGCTGCACTTGCGAATCCCGCCGATCTGCGCGGCTTCGTACCCCTCGAAGATCGCCCTGTCCTCGGCGAAGGCCAGCTGCTTGGCGGCCTCCTTGACGGGATCCCAGTCGGAGTCTTGCGAACCGCGCTCGACGTCGTCGATGTCGGTGCGCCTGATGGTGAATGGCACGCGCAACCGAACCAGCGGCCTGCTCTCGCGCAGGTGGGCCACGACACCCTCACCCGGCGGCGCGACGTTCACCAGGTGCCCCGTGCTGACCGCCGCCTTACCGGGCCCGCCTGGCTCGCTCACGTCGACGACGCGGCGACCGGCGATGTGCCGCTTGAAGGTTCGGGTCGCCTCTTCTTCGATTTCGTCCCAGGCTTCTTCGGTGATCGGTGCCAGATCGCGGTAGAGGTTGTTCATTGGGGTTGCCCTTTCAGACTGCCGATCGACAAGGAGCCGTTGGAGGTTGGTGGGGTCGGTGCGGTTGGTGAAGCCTCGGCCTGGGCTTCGGCCACCGGCGGGGGATCGTCGAGGAAGTCCGCGGTGGGCACGAAGAACATCGTGCCCGTGACGGCGGTCGAGAAGTCCAGAATCCGGTCGGTGTTTCCCGGCGGATCGCCGATGAACATGTTTCGCAGCATTCGCTCCGTCACGTCGGGGTCCGCCGCATACGCGATGTAGTACGTGCCGGACTCGCCGTTTCCGAGGGTGCCGAACGGCATGTTGGCCCGCACGATTTGGAGCTCGTTGCCGTCCTCGTCTTCGATGACGTTGAGCGCCAGATGCGAGTTGGCGGGCTTCACGTCGTCGGGCATCTCGATGTCCTCGAGCTTGGTGCGCCCGAACGCCAGCTCCTGCTCGTTGACGCTCAACGCATTCCACGCCGCCATGTCGTGGGTGTACTTCTGCACGTGGACGTAGCTGGCGCCCTCGAAGTCGGGATCCTCCGCGCCGATCTGCACCGCCCCGACGGCCTCTGGCCCATCGGGATTCTCGGTGCCGTCGACGAACCCGAGCAGATCGCGCTGCTCGAAGAAGCGGAAGCCATGCACCTCGTCGACGACGGTCACCGCGCCCGCCATGGAGGCGAGGACCCGGCCACCGAGCTCGAAGCACACGTCCATCGACTCGGCGCGGATGTGGAACAACAGGTCACCGGCCGTGGCCGGAATGGGGTGGCGCGCGCCGATCAGCTCGGGGAACGGGTGGAGTTTGGCCGGGCGTGGGCCCGCGAAGAGTCGGTCCCACGCCTTCGAACCGATTCCCGTGACCAAGGTCAGATGCGCTGCGGGATTGCGGAATCCGACCGCCCGCACCAAGCCGGACAAGTCGGCGAAGGCATCGTGGACGACGCCCTCGCCACCATCGTCGATGGTGACCACTAGGAAGATCGCTGCAGGCGTGAGCGGAGTGAGAATCGGCTGCGGACGACGAGTCACGAATCGAACCCTAGCGCCACCTCAGCAGTGTCATCGGGTAAGGATGGGCTATATGACCTCAGACAGGCCAGGCCCTTCCCTCGACGCGTCCGCCGAGGGCCTCTGCGAATTCATCGACGCGTCGCCGTCGCCGTTCCACGTCTGCGTCACCGTGGCCGATCGGCTCGCCGCGGCGGGCTACGTCGAACTGTCCGAGGGCGATCCGTGGCCGTCCTCGGGTGACACGCCCGGGTACTTCACCGTCCGCTCCGGCTCCCTCATCGCATGGCGGGCAGCGGACGACGATCTGCCGTTCCGCATCGTCGGCGGACACACCGACAGTCCGAATCTCCGAGTCAAACAGCATCCCGACCGCTTCGTCACCGGTTGGCGGGTGGTGGCCCTGCAACCGTATGGCGGTGCCTGGCTGAACTCTTGGCTGGACCGGGATCTCGGCATCAGCGGACGGCTCTCGGTCCGGAACGGGTCGTCGGTGCGCGACGTCCTGGTCCGCATCGACGACCCTCTCCTGCGGGTGCCGCAGCTGGCGATCCATCTGTCCGACGATCGCAAGGGCGTCTCGTTGGACCCGCAGCGCCACGTCAACGCGGTGTGGGGCGTGGGTTCGGGCGCGCGCTCCTTCCTCGCGTTCGTCGCGGGCCGAGCCGGGATCGAGCCTGCCGACGTGCTGGCTGCCGACTTGATGACGCACGATCTGACCGGTTCGACGCTGGTCGGTGCCGACCGTGAACTCGTCAGTGCGCCACGGCTGGACAACCAGGGCACCTGCTATGCCGGGCTGGCGGCGTTCCTCGCCGCCGAGCCGCGTGAGTACGTGCCGGTGCTGGCGCTGTTCGATCACGAGGAAGTGGGGTCGACGTCGGACCACGGAGCGCAGTCCGATCTGCTCCTCACCACACTCGAACGCATCACGCTGGCCGCGGGCGGCACCCGGGAGGCGTTCCTGCGACGGCTGTCCGGCTCGATGGTCGCCTCGGGGGACATGGCCCATGCCACCCACCCCAACTACCCCGAGCGTCACGAGCCCAGCCATCTCATCGAGGTCAACGCTGGCCCGGTGCTCAAGGTGCAGCCGAACCTGCGCTACGCCACCGACAGTCGGACGGCGGCCGCCTTTGCGCTGGCCTGTGCTCAGGCCGACGTGCCGATGCAGCGCTACGAGCATCGGGCCGATCTTCCGTGCGGATCGACCATCGGTCCGATGACGTCGGCGCGGACCGGAATTCCGACGGTCGACGTCGGGGCCGCCCAGCTGGCGATGCACTCGGCGCGCGAACTCATGGGCGCCTCGGACGTGCACGCGTACGCCGCGGCGTTGCAGGCATTTCTGTCACCTGGTTGATCTAGATTCGGGCCATGACACTCAAGATGGAGACGGTCGCCTTCGACTGCACCAACCCCGAGGAGCTTGCGGGCTGGTGGGCAGCTCAGTTCGACGGCAAGGTGAACGTGGTGGTGCCCGGCGAGTTCGTGCTGGTCAGCAGGTCCGACGGCCCACAGCTGGGCTTTCAGAACGTGCCCGATCCGACGCCGGGCAAGAACAAGCTGCATCTCGACTTCTCGACCGACGACGTCGAGGCAGAGGTAGCTCGGCTGGTGGCCGCCGGGGCGACTGAGACGGCCCGCAACTCGTTCGGCGGCTTCGGCTGGGTGGTGCTCGCGGATCCCGCGGGCAACGCGTTCTGTGTGGCGCCCGCGGGCGGCTCGTAGCGACGCGAGATGACAGCCGAGAGCCTGAGTGTCGCGATGGTCACCGTCGACTGTGCCGACCCCGACGGCCTCGCGGCGTGGTGGTGTACCGCCGTCGGTGGTGAGGTTCACCCGGCGGCGCCAGGCGAATTCGTCGTGTTGGTACGGGCGAACGGGCCACGGCTGGGCTTCCAGCGGGTCGACCATCCGACACCGGGCAAGAACCGCGTCCACGTCGACTTCGTCAGCTCCGATCCGGAGGCCGAGGCCGACCGGCTGATCGCGCTCGGGGCGATCGAGACCAGTCGCCACGGGGTCGAGCCCAACCCTCGCTGGGTGGTCCTCGAGGATCCCGCTGGCAACGCCTTCTGCGTAGGAGCCGAATAGCGGTGCACCCAGCCGCTTGACACAATCGCGCCGTGCTCGAGTCGATCATCGTGATGACGGTCGTGCTCGGCGCCTGGGCGCTGGTGGGCCGCCGCCTTGAGCGTTGGCGGATCACGGCGCCCATGGTGCTGGTCCTGGCAGGCGTCGTGGTCGGGCTCAGCACGCACGACGCCCTCGCCGAGACGCTGAACACCGAGTCGGCCCAGCGTGCCGCCGAGATCATCCTCGCCGTGCTGCTCTTCGTCGACGCGACCGACGTCCGAGGCGGGCTGTTCGGGCGCGACCCGCGGTCGGCGCTGCGCGTGCTGTTCGTCGCGATGCCGCTCGGCCTCGCGGCGTCGGTGGGCCTCGGCCTCTGGCTGCTCCCCGGGCTGTCGTGGGCGGTGCTGCTGATCATCGCCTGCGCGGTGGTGCCGATCGACTTCGCTCCCGCGGCGTCGATCCTGCGCGACGAACGCATCCCCGAGCGGGTCCGAACCGTGTTGAACGTCGAAGCGGGCTACAACGACGGCATCATCTCGCCGATCTTCATCTTCGCGTTGGTCCTGGCCGGCGATCATTCCCATGTAGGCACCCCGCTCGAGGCCCTCGGCGCGGCCCTGCCCCAGGCGCTCAAGGCGATTCTGGTCGGCCTGGCCATCGGCGCGGCGGTCGCAGTGCTGAGCAATCTCGCCGAACAGCGGAACCTGATGACCGAACAGTCCAAGCGGGTGATCCTCGTCGTCACCCCGCTCCTCGCGTACGCGGTGAGCATCGCCGTTCACGGCAACGGTTTCGTGTCCGCCTTCGTCTGCGGCATCGCCTTCATCGGGTTACGCCGATCGCAGAACATCCGCCGCGAGCTTGAGCTCATCGACGACGTCGGATTCCTGCTCACGACCGTCATGTGGTTCGTGTTCGGGGCCGCGGCGGTGATCGCCCTTTCGGGCGGTGTCCCCATCGGCCTGGTGGTGTTCTGCCTCCTGGCATTGACCCTCGTCCGGCTGTTGCCGATCGCATTGTCGCTGCTCGGGTCGCGGTTCACCTGGCCCGAGCGCCTGCTCGTCGGAGTGCTGGGTCCGCGCGGAACGACGTCGATCGTGTTCGGCCTGCTCGCCTTCAACGTGCTCACCGACCAAGCCGAGGGTGCGGCGCTGCTCACCATGGTGGTGACCGTTCTCGGCAGCGTGTTGATCCACGGCGTGGGCGCGCCCGCCGCCGCGCGTGCGTTCAGCCGCGCGCGAGCCAATAGAATGGCTCCGTGACGTCCGGGTTCTCCCCCTCAGGCCCCCCTCCCGACTCCGTCGGCTCCGGCTCAATTGCCGACTCCGTCGGCTCGCCCACAACCGTCGACTCCGTCGAGCGTGCCGCCACGACCCCAGATCAACCGCAACCCTTCCGTGAACTCGGTCTCAAGGACGACGAGTACGAGCGGATTCGCGGCATCCTCGGTCGCAGGCCCACCGACGCCGAACTGGCGATGTACTCGGTGATGTGGAGCGAGCACTGCTCGTACAAGTCCTCCAAGGTGCATCTGCGCTACTTCGGCGAGACCACCACCGAGGCCATGCGCTCCTCGATGCTCGCAGGCATCGGTGAGAACGCGGGCGTCGTGGACATCGGCGACGGGTGGGCGGTGACGTTCAAGGTCGAGTCGCACAATCACCCGTCCTACGTCGAGCCCTACCAGGGCGCGGCCACCGGCGTCGGAGGCATCGTCCGCGACATCATGGCCATGGGTGCTCGGCCCGTCGCCGTGATGGACCAACTCCGCTTCGGCGCGGCCGACGCCCCCGACACCCGGCGCGTGCTCGACGGCGTCGTGCGCGGCGTCGGCGGGTACGGCAACTCCCTTGGGCTGCCGAACATCGGCGGCGAGACCGTCTTCGACCCGTCCTACGCAGGCAACCCGCTGGTGAACGCGCTGTGCGTCGGCGCGCTGCGCAAGGAGGACCTGCACCTCGCGTTCGCTTCCGGCACCGGCAACAAGATCATCCTGTTCGGCGCCCGCACCGGGCTCGACGGCATCGGCGGCGTCTCGGTGCTGGCGAGCGAGACGTTTGGCGGTGACGAGGGTGAGGGCCCCGGCCGCAAGAAGCTGCCCAGCGTGCAGGTGGGCGACCCCTTCATGGAGAAGGTGCTCATCGAGTGCTGCCTCGAGCTGTACGCCGCCGGGCTGGTGATCGGCATTCAGGACCTCGGTGGTGCCGGATTGTCTTGCGCCACCTCCGAACTCGCCTCCGCAGGTGACGGCGGCATGGCGATCGAGTTGGACAAGGTTCCGCAGCGGGCCAAGTTCATGACACCCGCCGAGGTGCTGTCCAGCGAGTCGCAGGAACGCATGTGTGCCGTCGTCGCCCCGGAGAACGTCGACGCCTTCATGGCCGTGTGCCGCAAGTGGGAGGTGCTCGCGACCGTGATCGGCGAGGTCACCGACGGCGACCGACTGCAGATCACCTGGAACGGCGAGACCGTAGTCGACGTGCCGCCGCGCACCGTTGCCCACGAGGGTCCGGTCTACGAGCGTCCGGTGGCTCGGCCCGACACGCAGGATGCACTGAACGCCGATACGTCCGCAGCTTTGCCGCGACCCGCGACCGGCGCCGAACTTCGCGCGACCGTCCTTGCGCTGCTTGGCAGTCCGCATCTGTGCAGCCGCGCCTACATCACCGAGCAGTACGACCGCTACGTCCGCGGCAACACCGTGCTCGCCGAGCACGCCGACGGCGGCGTACTGCGCATCGACGAGGCCACCGGCCGCGGTGTCGCGATCTCCACCGACGCCTCGGGTCGCTACACCTACCTCGACCCGTACACGGGCGCCCAGCTGGCGCTTGCCGAGGCGTATCGCAACGTTGCGGTCACCGGGGCGACACCGGTGGCGGTCACCAACTGCCTGAACTTCGGCTCGCCAGAGGATCCCGGCGTCATGTGGCAGTTCTCGCAGGCCGTGCGTGGTCTCGCGGATGGCTGTGCGGCACTGGGCATTCCGGTGACCGGAGGCAATGTGAGCTTCTACAACCAGACGGGCACCACAGCGATCCTGCCCACCCCCGTGGTGGGGGTGCTCGGCGTGATCGACGACGTGCACCGCCGCATTCCGACCGGACTCGGCACCGAGCCGGGCGAGACGCTGATGCTGCTCGGCGAGACCCGCGACGAGTTCGACGGCTCGATCTGGGCGCAGGTCACCGCCGACCATCTCGGGGGGCTGCCACCCAAGGTCGACCTGGCCCGTGAGCAGCTGATCGCCGAGGTACTGGTCTCCGCCTCCCGCGACGGCCTGATCTCCGCGGCGCACGACCTCTCCGAGGGTGGGTTGATCCAGGCGGTCATCGAAGCTGCGCTTGCGGGCGAAACTGGTTGCCGCATCATCCTTCCCGAGGACGCCGACCCGTTCGTGGCGTTGTGTTCGGAATCCGCGGGCCGAGTGCTCGTCGCGGTGCCGCGCACCGAGGAGAGTCGTTTCCGGGCGATGTGCGAGGCCCGCGGGCTGCCCGCGGAGCGCATCGGTGTAGTCGACGAGGGCAGCGACTCCGTCGAGGTGCAAGGCCAGTTCACCGTGACCCTCGAAGAGCTGCGGAGCACGTCGGAGGGCGTGCTACCCGGGATCTTCGGGTGACTGAAGAGCGCCATCCGTTACTGATCTGGGCATGGAGCTTGGTCCGGCTGAACTTCGTCGGCGTGGCCTTCGGAGCCCTGTTCTTCTGTCTGTCCCTGACACCCTCGCTACTGCCGCGCGACTGGCTGTTCGGCGGTCTGATCGGTGGCATCAACGCGGCGATCGGCTACGCGATCGGGGTCGTCGTCGCAAAGACGTTCCACCGCTTCGCGTTACGCCATCGCCAGTGGTGGCCACCGTCGACGAGGACGCTGTACGCGATGAAGGCCGCGACCGTGATCCTTTCGATCGCGGCGTGTGTGCTGATGGTGATTCCGGCCGCCGCGTGGCAGCGCCAGGTATCCAGGGTGATGGGCATCGAGGGGCCAGGAACCGTCGGCTACCTCCGCACCATCGTGCTCGCGCTACTCGTCGGCGGGGTGTGCGTCGGCGTCTCGCGGATCCTGCTCGACGCCATCAAGCTCCTCGCCAGGGTTCAAATCCGGCGGTGGCACCTGAATCAGGAGGTCGCGCTGTTCATCGGCACGGCGATCGTCGTGGTGCTGGTGGTGATGCTGGTGAACGGGGTGTTGTACCGCGGCTTCCTGGCAGGCGCCAGTCGAGTCTTCCAGCCCCAGAACGCCACCACCCGCGACGGCGTGACCGCGCCGACCCTGCCCGAGAAGTCAGGCAGTCCAACGTCATTGGCGCCCTGGGACTCGCTTGGTTTCCAGGGGCGCAACTTCGTGGCCAGCGGCCCACACGCGGATGAACTGACCAAGCTCAACGGCCGTCCCGCCAAGGAACCCATCCGCGTCTACGCCGGACTACAGACCGCCGACACCGACGAGGCCCGCACCGACGTGCTCGTCGACGAACTCGAACGGACCGGGGCCTTCGACCGGCAATTGCTCGTCATCGTCCCCACCACGGGCACCGGATGGATCAATCCCGTCGCCGCCAGGTCGCTGGAGACCGTCTACAACGGCGACACCGCGCTCGTCGGCATGCAGTACTCCTATCTGCCGAGCTGGATTTCGTTCCTCGGCGACCGGGAGAAGTCCATCGAATCGGGCCGCATGCTGATCGACGCCGTGCACGACCGATGGAGTGAGCTGCCGGCAGGAAACCGGCCGCAACTGGTCCTGTACGGCGAGAGCCTCGGTTCGATGGCAGGCCAAGGTGCGTTCGAGTGGCTTCCCGACATCGCGCGAATGGGCTTTTCCGCGGTGCTGTGGGTCGGCCCGCCACACGAGAGCTCGCTGTGGAGTGGGCTCGTCCAGAGGCGCGACCCCCGCACCCCAGAGGTCGAACCCCGCTACGACAACGGCAGAACCGTCCGATTCTCACAGGCCAGCAGCTCCGAGGAGATAGCGGCCGTCGCCGGGCCCGCATGGGACGGCACCAGGGTTCTGTTCCTGCAGCACGCCTCGGACCCCATCGTTTGGTGGTCGCCGGATCTGACGTTCTCCAGGCCCGCCTGGCTCGTCGAGCCCGCGGGAATCGACCGCACCACCTCGATGCGGTGGTATCCCATCGTCACCTTCTGGCAGGTCAGCGCCGACATGACCAACGCGTCGGGTGTTCCTGCCGGGCACGGCCACAACTACGGAGAGTCGGTCCTCGACGGCTGGCTCGCCGTGCTGCCGCCCCTTGGTTGGACCAAGGCCGACACCGAACGCGTGCGTGCGGCCGTACGGGAATCGCAAGTGAACGGTCCCGAATACTAGTGCTGTGCAAGAGAATTCAGGCGTTGACCCTGGCTGTCGCGCTGGTGTGCTGGAGCGTGGTGGTTGCGCCGCGGCTTCCGTCGCGCTGGCGCGTGCCCTTACAGGCTGCGCTGGCCACCGGGCTCGTCGGCTGGACCCGAGCCCCGCTGGGACTTCAGCCTGCGGGCCTCCGCGCGGGCCTGCGGACGGGATTCGCCGCGGCCGGGGCAGTGTCCGCGGTCGTCGTCGCATCCACGGCGCTGCCGCCCGTCCGCGCGGCGATGGAAGCGCGGGACGTGCCCGACTCCGTCGGAACGTGGCTGCTGGTCCGCATCCCGATCGGCACGGTCTGGTCCGAGGAGGCGGCGTTTCGGGCGGCACTGGGAACCGTTGCGGCTAGAGCCTTCGGTCCAGGCTGGGGCCGTCTGGTGCAGGCGGTCGCGTTCGGATTGTCACACGTGCCGGACGCCAGAGGTGCAGGCGACTCCGCGGCGGGCACCGTGCTGGTCACCGGGGTGGCGGGCTGGCTGTTCGGCTGGCTGCACGCCCGCTCGGGCAGCCTCGCCGCCCCCATCCTCGCGCATCTAGCCAGCAACGAGGTCGGCGCCGCAGCCGCGCTGGCCGTCAAGAAGGCGAAACGAGCACGACGGGACCGGTAGCGGTTCCCTGGTCTTCGAGCACTCTGCCCAGCGGCGAATCAAACGTTCCGACTGTGTGTTTGGAGCTGGTGCGCTGGAGTGTCGAGATCGTCGATGCCGAAGCTGATGATCCTGCGTGGCGTGATGCGGATGATCGCGCCGTCCTGCTCGGGCGCGGTGATTTCGACTTCTGCTTGCTCGGCGGTCCCGCGGATCTCCAGGCAGCGCACCCGCCACGGATCTTGCGACGCGATGTCGTCGACGACCAGCGCGACGTTGGGGTTGGTCCCGACGTTGCGGAACTTCTGGCTCCGCGACATCTGGTAACCGGCGACGTCGATGGTGCCGAGGTCCTCGTTGAAGCTGAACCCGATGGGACTGTTCTGCATCGTGCCGTCGGGCTGCATGGTGGCCAACCTACCGACGAGTGCACTGCGCAGATATTCGATTTCGTGCGGTTCGAAGATCATGCGAGCCAACGTAAAACCTCAACGAGGCTTGACGTCAAGGTCTCACGGGTTGATGGTCAGTTCACCGATTTGGCGGCCCCACACGTAGTCGATGGCCAGCGGCCTGCCGAACTCGACGTGGTTGTATGGCGCGATGCTGTATCCCGTGTCCATCACCAGATACGGGTGCGGCCACAGGTCGTAGGTGACCTTCTGCCAGCATCCAGGCCTGCCCTCCGGCCCGCCGCGGGCATTGATGCGCGGCAGGTTGTCGGGATAGATGTAGGGATTGCCCGCGCCGAAGACGGTACCGAACGTCACCAGCGAGTAGCCGTTGTCGCCGCCGAGCGATTGCGCGATCCTCGGGCCGACGTCGTGGTAGTTGCGCACGGTGCAGAAGATCATCCCGCGGTAGTCGTCCAGCAGCTGCGTCGTCGGCACCAGGTCGGCCGCGCCCCGCACCAGGTACGGCGCCCCGCGCTCAAGCGGATCGGCTGCGGTCTCGGCGAATCCGATGGCCGCCATCAGAGCCCGGTCCACGTCGCGACTCTGGGCGTTCAGCGTGCGCGCCGTCACCGCAGCGGCATCCAACCCGTCGAACAGGTTCGGCGAGGCATTCGCGTACACGTCGGCCAGCTCCGCGGCCCGCGCGACGTCGTTGCGCAACTGCGGCATCAGCGGGTTGACGTCGTCGAGGATCACGTTCGCGTTCTCCAGCGACTCGCCGAACCGAGTACCCAGCCCACTCAGGGCCCGGGCCGACGCCGTCAGCGTCTCGTTGAGCTTGACCGGGTCCACCTGCTCGGCGATCGAGGTCACCGTCTCGAACAGCGTGTTGAACTCGGTCGTCACCGAGCGGGCGCGGATGACGTCACCGGCCGAGACGGTCCGGCCAGAGGGGTGTCTTGGGGACGCCAGGGCGACGTACTTGTTGCCGAACACCGTGCTCGCCTTGACGTCGGCCTCGACATTGGTGGGGATCGCGGACAGGAAGCGATCGTCGATCTCCAGCGAGAGCCGCGCCTGCTCCACCCCGTCGAGCCGTGCCGTGGCGACGCCTTCGACCTGCCCGATCTCGACGCCGTTGAGCGTGACCTTCGAGCCGGGATCGACCACCAGACCCGAGCGGTCGTAGGCAACGGCGAGCGGCGCCCGGTCCAGGAAGTCGCCCCGGAACTGCTTGGCGATGACCACCGAGCACGCCGCAACCATCACCAACAGCATCGCTCCTGCCAGCTTGTATGGCGGCCGGTGGCGGTCGAGAGACACTTTGGGAGACTAGGGTATGGCCGCTCGGCGTACTGCGGATCCGACGAAGACTCGCGAGGCCGTGTCGGCCCTCGCCGACTGGCTGCGGGACGGGACGCTTCCCGCCCCCGACCGAAGCGCGGTTGCCGAGGCGGTACGGCTGACCGCCCGCACGCTGGCCGCGCTGGCGCCGGGCGCAAGCGTCGAGGTGCGCGTGCCGCCATTCGTTGCGGTGCAATGCATCTCGGGCCTCGCTCACACCCGCGGCAATCCGCCCAACGTCGTCGAGACCGATCCCCGGACATGGCTGTTACTGGCCACCGGCCTGCTAGTGCTCTCCGACGCCGTGGCCAGCGGGGCGGTGCACTCCTCGGGATCGCGGGCTGGCGAGATCGCCGACTGGCTGCCGATCGTCGAGCTGCCGAAATGAAAGTGCGCAGCGATGCGTTGAAGCGTGCGGCGATCAATTCGCCGACACCACCCTGCGATTCCACCTTCGCGTGGTGTTGCCCGTAGACTGGTCAACGTCACCCACAGCCCCCAGGGAGCACACTGATCGTGACCGCCGCGCAGATCGAGCCGGAGAACGAACCCAAAGAAGAATGTGGCGTCTTCGGCGTCTGGGCCCCTGGTGAGGACGTGGCAAAGCTCACGTACTACGGCCTGTATGCCCTGCAGCACAGAGGTCAGGAGGCGGCGGGCATTGCCGTCGCCGACGGCTCACAGGTGATCGTCTTCAAGGATCTCGGGCTCGTCAGCCAGGTCTTCGATGAGCAGACTCTGGCCGCCATGGAGGGTCACGTCGCCGTCGGGCACTGCCGATACTCCACCACCGGCTCCACCACCTGGGAGAACGCCCAGCCCGTCTTCCGCAACACCGCTGCCGGAACCGGCGTCGCGCTCGGCCACAACGGCAACCTCGTCAACACCACCGAACTCGCGGCCCGTGCCCGCGAGGCAGGCTTGATCGGCATGCGCGGCGCCACCGCCGCCACCACCGACTCCGACATCCTCGGCGCACTCCTGGCGCACGGCGCCGCCGACGCCACCCTCGAACAGGCCGCGCTCGAGCTGCTCCCGACCGTGCGGGGCGCGTTCTGCCTCACGTTCATGGACGAGAACACCCTCTACGCCGCCCGCGATCCGCATGGCGTGCGGCCGCTGTCCCTCGGTCGTCTCGACCGCGGCTGGGTCGTCGCGTCCGAGACCGCAGCGCTCGACATCGTCGGCGCCGCCTTCGTCCGCGACATCGAGCCCGGTGAGCTCTTGGCCATCGACGCCGACGGCGTGCGCTCGACCCGGTTCGCCAACCCCACGCCCAAGGGCTGCGTCTTCGAATACGTCTACCTCGCGCGCCCGGACAGCGTCATCGGCGGCCGTTCCGTGCACGCCACCCGCGTCGACATCGGCAGGCGGCTGGCCCGCGAGGCCCCCGTCGACGGCGACCTGGTGATCGGCGTGCCGGAGTCGGGTACTCCGGCAGCCGTCGGATACGCCCAGGAGTCTGGGATCCCGTTCGGCCAGGGCCTCATGAAGAACGCCTACGTCGGCCGCACCTTCATCCAGCCGTCGCAGACCATCCGTCAGCTCGGCATCCGGCTCAAGCTCAATCCACTCAAGGAAGTCATCCGCGGCAAGCGGCTGATCGTCGTCGACGACTCGATCGTCCGTGGCAATACCCAGCGCGCTCTGATCCGAATGCTTCGGGAAGCGGGCGCCGTCGAGGTGCACGTGCGGATCGCGTCACCGCCGGTGAAGTGGCCGTGCTTCTACGGCATCGACTTCGCCACGCCCGCCGAGCTCATCGCGAACGCGTCCAACGCGGGCGCCAACGAAGACGAGATGCTGGACGCGGTGCGCCGCGCGATCGGCGCCGACAGCCTGAACTACATCTCACATCAGGGCATGATCGCCGCCACGGAGCAGCCGGCGTCTCGGCTGTGCTCGGCGTGCTTCGACGGGGAGTACCCGATCGAGCTGCCCAGCGAATCCGCCCTCGGCAAGAACGTGATCGAGCACATGCTGGCCAACGCCGCGCGCACAGGGGTACAGGCCGAGAACGACAACGCTTCCGCACTCAGGCGCCCTTGACGGCTCGTCCGTCGTGTCGCCCCCGAAAGTTATTGCGGCGCAACCCCACTGAAGCGAATCAGGCTGCGGCGACCGCGGCCTGCCGTCCCGTCGCTCTGCAAGGCCTTGCGCACCGACTCGCGGTAACCGTTCAAGCCTCCCGGCGGGGGCGGAATGATTCCGTCGACGTCGTGCTCGGCCATCACCGCGTCATGTTCCAGTGACTCGACCAGCGGCCGCGCCAACCCGGACGGAATCGGTGTCACCAAACCGACCCACCAGCTGGCGATGGTCGGCGTCAGTAGCGGTAGCGCCACGATGACCCGTCTGCGCAGTCCCGCCTCCTCGGCGTAGATCTGCATCGCGTCGGCGTACTCCAGGACGTCGGGGCCACCGATGTCCCAGGTGCGTGACTCCGGCACGTGCGCGTCGGCGGCCTCCGCGAGATAGTGCACCACGTCGTCGACCGAGATCGGCTGAATCCTGTTGCGCACCCACTTCGGCGTCGTCATCACCGGCAAACGATCGGTCAGGTGGCGGATCATCTCGAACGAGGCAGAGCCCGAACCGACCACGATGCCTGCCTGCAGCACCACGGTCTCCACCCCCGAGCCGATCAGGATGTCGCCGACCGCGACGCGGGACTGCAGATGCCTGGACAGCTCGCCCTTGGGATGCAGCCCCGAGAGGTAGACGATGCGCCGCACGCCCGCCTCCTTCGCGGCGGTGGCAACGTTGTGCGCCGACCGCTCCTCCTCGCGGACGAAGTCGGACGACGTACCCATCGAGTGGACGAGGTAGTACACGACGTCGACCCCGTCGAACGCCTCGACGAGGGACTCGCGATCGCTCAGGTCGCCCCGCACCACCTCGGCCTTGTCGCGCCACGGCGCGTCGCGCAGCTTGTCCGGTTTACGCGCCAACGCCCGCACGGTTCGGCCGCGGTCCACCAGCAGCTCGGCCAGGTGCCCGCCGACGTAGCCGGTAGCACCCGTGACGAGCACTCGGGGATCCGTGTCAGACATGTACGTTCACATGTCCGCCGAAGGCCCTATTCAAACGGGCAACCGGGGTTGGGTGTGTCGGTGGAGAGGGGATCGCCCGCCGGATTCACGTAAACCGCCCACATGATCACCGGGTCGGGACCGAGATTCCGTCCGACGTGCACGTTGTCGGGGCCACTTCCCTCGGTGATGGGAGCACCAGCGGGGTAGCTGCCGTCGAGCGAGCAATCCGCCCGGTTGTGAGTCAGCGTGCCCTGCCGGATGACACCGAACACCTGGCCCCGGTGGTAATGCCAGCCGGTGCTTCCTCCTGGCGCAATCGTGATCTGCTTGGTGGTGTAGTCGATGCCGTCGACGGTCGCCTGGGCCAGCGTGGTGAGCTCCACGCCCGACAACGGCGTCGCGGGTGCTGCCGGGGCCGGATACACACCTACCAGGATCGTCGCGGCCGCGACGGGTACCGCCCAGCGAACCCTCTTCATCGTGGCTCAGCGTGTCACACCGACGGCGGTGACGGGTAACCTTGTGCGCGATGAGCGAGGATCCGCGAGGCGAGAACGACGGCGCCTCCTACGCATCCGCCGGGGTGGACATAGAAGCCGGCGATCGGGCCGTCGAACTATTCAAGCCATGGGCGCAGAAGGCCACTCGCCCCGAGGTTCGCGGAGGGCTTGGCGGGTTCGCGGGGCTGTTCGCCCTTCGGGGTGACTACCGCGAGCCGCTGCTGGCGTCGTCCACCGACGGTGTCGGCACCAAACTGGCGATCGCCCAGGCCATGGACAAGCACGACACCGTCGGCCTTGATCTCGTCGCGATGGTGGTCGACGACCTCGTCGTCTGCGGGGCGGAGCCCCTGTTCCTTCAGGACTACATCGCCGTCGGTCGCACCGTGCCGGAACGTGTCGCCGAGATCGTCTCGGGCATTGCGAACGGCTGCGTGATGGCGGGTTGCGCGCTGCTCGGCGGCGAGACCGCCGAACATCCCGGCTTGATGGCGCCCGACCACTACGACATCTCGGCGACCGGAGTCGGCGTCGTCGAGGCCGACGACGTCCTCGGTCCCGACCGGGTGAAGCCGGGCGACGTGCTCATCGCGATGGCCTCGACGGGACTGCACTCGAACGGCTACTCCCTGGCCCGCAAGGTCTTGCTGGAGATGGATCGCGGCAACCTCGCCGGGCACGTCGAGGAGTTCGGCCGGACCCTCGGCGAGGAGCTGCTGGAGCCCACCCGCATCTACGCCAAGGACTGCCTAGCGCTGGCGGCCGAGACGCGGGTCAGGACGTTCTGCCACGTCACGGGCGGCGGGCTCGCCGGAAATCTGGAGCGCGTCATCCCGAACGGGCTGATGGCGGAGATGGACCGTGGCACGTGGACACCTGCACCGGTGTTCGCCATGATCGCCCAGCGTGGGCGCATCGACCGCGTCGAGATGGACAAGACGTTCAACATGGGCGTCGGGATGGTCGCCATCGTCGCGCCGGAGGACACCGACCGCGCGTTGGCGATTCTCACCGCCCGTCACCTGGACTGCTGGACCCTCGGCACCGTCAAGAAGGGTGGCAAGGACAAGTCGCGCGCCCAGTTGGTCGGGCAGCATCCGCGCTTTTAGCGAGTGCTGCCCGGCGATTCCGAGGTCGACTCCGGTCGATGGACCGCTCAGCGACGCCAGTCGTCGTCGTCGGCCCAGCGATCGTCTATGGCATCGCCGTTGAGGCCGTCTGGCTCGGGGGAGCTTGATCCGCCGCCCAGTTCCTGCTGTAACCGTTGGAAGTCGGTTTGTGGCGAGCTGTACTTAAGGTCACGAGCGACCTTCGTCTGCTTTGCCTTCGCCCGGCCGCGGCCCATGGGGGACCCCCTCGCGCAATAACGGAGCGGCCCGATTAGCAGGCGGCTCCGATCTGAGTGTGTTTTATCGTCCTGTCAACACTTTACCGTGCCCGGCGGTCTGATGCTGGCAGGCCTGGCCCAGCGGTGGATGCCAAGCCACTCCCATCAACGCGGTTGGCTCCTCAGACGTTCCACCGCAAGCCGACCTGCACCGACGGCCGCGGCCGTCGGCATCGAATCCGGATCGATCAGTGCGCTGGCCGCCGTCTCCCCGCCCGTCGTCAATGGGGTGTCCGCTGGGAGGCCCCGCTTGAGCAAGGCAATCGCGACCGGGCCGAGGTCGACGTGGTCGACCACCGTGCCGAGGCGTCCGATCGACCGTCCACCCGCCAGCACCGGATCACCCGTCACTGGTCGGTCGGTGGAGCCGTCGAGGTGCAGCAAGACCATCATCCGAGGCGGTTTGCCCAGGTTGTGGACGCGGGCGACGGTCTCCTGGCCGCGATAGCAGCCCTTGTCCAGGTGCACGGCGCCGTCACCCGGCCCGCCGATCCAGCCCACCTCGTGCGGGATGGTGCGGTCATCGGTGTCGACGCCAAGCCGGGGGCGTAGCGCCGCGACGCGATGTGCCTCGTACGCCCACACTCCGGCGGACCGCACGCCGGCGGCAGCCAATCGGTCCCGATATCCAGCGGCCTGATCCCTCGGAACGACGAGATCGACCTCGCCGGCGCGCAGAGTTCGGATGAATCCGCCTTCGGCCAGCGCCGATGCCGACGCGGCGGTGGGCAAGACGTCGACACCGACGGCTTCGAGAACTGCTCGGTCACCAACCTGCGGTCCGAGTAAGGACAGCACGGCCAGCTCGGCCGGGTCGGCCACGACGTCGGCCCAGAAGATCATCTTGCGTAGATAGGCCAGCAGCGGCTCGCCCCGCCACGGCTCGGTGTCGATGATCGTGATGCCGTCGAGCTGGGTCTGCAACCAGTGATCTTCGACACGTCCCTGCACGTCGAGGTTCAAATTCTCCACGACGGCGCCGTCCGGCAGGTCGCTGACGTGCTGGCTGGAAATGGTGTGCAACCACTTCTTGCGCTCGTCGCCGACCAGTTGGAGCACGGCCCGGTGCGAACGGTCCACGACCACGGCGCCGGTCGCGGCGGCTCGCTGCTCGCCGAACGGGTCGCCGTAGTGCCACGTGGCGCCGGCGTCGGGACCGTTCTCTGGCGCTGGAATTGCGGACATCCCTCCAGGGTACGGAGGTTGGGCGGCGCTATTCTCAGGCCCCATGGCGGCCCGGTCGGAAATCGTCGTCACCCTCGCTGGCGGACTCGTCGACGCAGGCCGACCCATGGTCTTCGCCGACGACCCGACGTTCACCCGCGGCGACGGGGTATTCGAGACACTGTTGGTTCGCGACGGTCACGCGTGTCTGCTCGAGGCCCACCTGGCGCGGCTGGCACGCTCGGCGACGATCACCGATCTGCCCAGGCCCGACCTGGATCGTTGGCGGGCGGCCGTCGCCATCGCCGAGACGCGGCTGACCAGCCCGGACGATGCAGTCATGCGGTTGGTGCTCGGCCGTGGGCGCGGGAACGTTCCATCGGCGTTCGTCGCGGTGTCGGACCTGCCCGAGCGGATTGCCGCCACGCGCCGCGACGGCGTCTCGGCCGTCACTCTGGACCGTGGCGTGGCCGCCAGCCAGGGCGCCGACGCGCCGTGGTCGATCGCCGCTGCCAAATCGCTGTCCTACGCGGTCAATGCGGCAGCGCTGCGGCACGCCGACCGCCTCGGCGCAGGCGACGTCGTGTTCGTCGGCTCGGACGGATTCGTGTTGGAGGGACCCAGGTCCAGCGTCGTGATTCAGTCGTCGGACGGGCAACTGGTCACGCCACCGCCAGCATCGCCGATCCTGGCGGGTACCACCGTGAACGCGGTGTTCGAGACGGCCGAGGCCCGGGGCGTGACCTGCGTGCGGCGCCGGCTGTTGGTGTCGGAAATGCTTGCCGCCCAAGGGGTTTGGCTGCTATCCAGCATCACGCTCGCGGCCCGCGTGCACACCCTCGACGGCGCCCGATTGCCAGCGGTCGCCGACGCGATCGACATGGCCGCACTCGTCGACGAGGCGATCGCCGGACCGCGCCGAGACGTCGCGCGAAAAGCTGTTGTCGACCCCGCCGTTCGGGAGTAGGTTCGGTTTTACACGTGAAGGGAGGTGGTCCGAGAAATTGATTGACTCATGGACAAGTGAGGTGGCTGCCCGCTAGCAGCACCGGGTGTTTACCAGCGTGCGCTGGCGAATTCCCTGCAGCCACCCGGCCCCCGAGCCCCTCGGTCCGTCCAACCAGGAACCAAAGGCTCGGGGGCCGCTCCATGTCTGGAGCGGCTCAGCTTGCCGGACCAGGAGCCAGCGTGGAGCAAGCCGTCATCGCCTTCTGCCACACGTCCTGGTCGACGCCGGGTGGCGGACCGACCGCGGGCCCGGTCTCGGCGGGGACGCCGTGGTCGGACAGGCAGTTGGCAAGGGCGCCGTGACCCGCCGTGGCGGGCGCCGAGGACGAGGTGCCCGACTGCTCCTGGGGTGGGGCGGGCGGAGCCGATCCGCACGCCGCGAGCAGCAGCGCCGCCGCGAGCGCAGCGGCCAGTCGAACGAGGCGCACTAGCCGACGTGCCGTGACAAGCGTGCGGACAGGTGGGGAACCAGGCCCCCGTCGGCGTCCACGCGTTCCTCGACGTAGGCGAGATCGCCGCCCTCGACGATGCCGTACAGCCGCTTGGCGCCGCCGACCAGCACCCCGGACTTGCTCCTGGCCAGGGCATCGGTCGCCAACTCCCACGACGCCTGGTTGAGCGGGACGCCATAGAAGAGTTCGACGAAGCCCGCGGAGTGAGCGAGTAGTAGTTCGATCGCCTGAGACTCGGCGGGGTCGTCAGGGTCGTTGACGAATCGCCAGAACCCGGTCTCCCGCAGCCCCGGACCCTGGTACTCGTCGGACTCCGATAGCAGCCAGGAGCGCGCTTCCCAGTTCAGGTACTCACCGCCGTCATGGGAGACGACGATCTGCTGGCCGAAGCGGTAGTCGCCGTCGGACCCTCGTCCCGTGCCCTCGCCGCGCCACACTCCGACGAGCGGCAGCAGGGCCAGCAGCGCGTCGTTGAGGCTCACGCCCTCGCGGAGGTTGGCGGTGTCAGCAGGGATCGGCAGATCGTCGAACGCGGGGACGTTGCGGGCAGCCGTCACCTTGGCGCGCTCGGCTGCGGCCTCGATCGCGCGGTCGGCGGAGCCGGGAACGGGCGCACTCGGCGAGCCCGCAGAATCGGCGGCACCCGATGTCTCGGTAGGGACTTCGGGAATGTCGTCGGCCGTCACAACTCGTCGGTGATCAGCCGGTACACCGCATACAGCGCGAACCAGGTGATGACGACAGTCGCCGCCACGAGCATGATCTCGAAGAAGAGCACCACGGTGTCGAGTCTAGTTCCTCTGCGGTGCCCCGACGCGTCGGGGCACCGCCTCCCGTGTCGAGGTCAGGCGGGGCCGGATGGCCCAGCTAGGCGACCTTGACGTCGACCTCGTGGATGCCGGCGCCCGACGGTGCCACCACGGCGTCGCCGTTGCCCACCGACGACAGCGCGCGGACGCGCCACGTGCCGGGAGCCGCGAAGAACCGGAAGTCACCGGTGGCCGATGCGACGACCTCGGCGGTGAATTCGTCGGAGCCGTCGAGCAGCCGCACGAACGCGCCGCCGACGCTCTGACCGGAACCGTCGACCACACGACCGGTGATCACCGTTTCCTTCTCCAGGTCAACGCTCGCCGGCAGGGTCTGTCCTTGCTTGGGTGCAGAGCACATATCAACTTCCCAACTCAATCGGGGCACCCACCAGGGAGCCGTACTCGGTCCAACTACCGTCGTAGTTCTTGACGTTCTCGTGGCCCAGGAGTTCCTGGAGCACGAACCAGGTGTGCGACGAACGCTCGCCGATGCGGCAGTAGGCGATCGTCTCTTTGGAACCGTCCAGACCGGCCTCGGCGTAGAGCTTGGCCAGTGCCTCGTCGGACTTGAAGGTGCCGTCTTCGTTGGC